>JALFUW010000086.1 GCA_022786995.1 Clostridiales bacterium | reverse complement strand
ATCAAGGTCATCAATCAGAATTATTTCAATCCACGCTCCCCGTGGGGGGAGCGACCAGTATAAACTTAATTCTCTACCACCAAATCTACAATTTCAATCCACGCTCCCCGTGGGGGGAGCGACCTGGGGGCAGATTCGGGGAGATTCCAGCATGACGATTTCAATCCACGCTCCCCGTGGGGGGAGCGACTTTGCTATCGAGACATTCACGCGAAAATATTATAAATTTCAATCCACGCTCCCCGTGGGGGGAGCGACCGCCCCCACACCCCTACTTTTTAAGAAAACCGTTATTTCAATCCACGCTCCCCGTGGGGGGAGCGACCCAGTCTCCTTTTTCAGACTTAGCCATAAAATTATTTCAATCCACGCTCCCCGTGGGGGGAGCGACACAGACGGCGGCGGGCGGCTTCCGGGCGAAAAGTATTTCAATCCACGCTCCCCGTGGGGGGAGCGACTTTAATGGATAGAAATGTTGAAACTCATTTTCAGATTTCAATCCACGCTCCCCGTGGGGGGAGCGACTGGTTCTGGTATTATGGCTGATAGTGGTGTTCTTATTTCAATCCACGCTCCCCGTGGGGGGAGCGTCCGTACAACTGGTGCTTATATACAGGCATTTCACCATTTCAATCCACGCTCCCCGTGGGGGGAGCGACGGAGGCCCGCGGCGCTGCCGGTGCTTCCGAGGATATTTCAATCCACGCTCCCCGTGGGGGGAGCGACTGTGGACCACATCCGCATTTGACGAACTGATTATATTTCAATCCACGCTCCCCGTGGGGGGAGCGACTGAACTGTACACGGAAATCCGGGACGAGACGACGATTTCAATCCACGCTCCCCGTGGGGGGAGCGACCGCTTGTCAATGATGAGAAAAGCTCCCTTGAAAATTTCAATCCACGCTCCCCGTGGGGGGAGCGACTCGTGTTTATTATAACAGCCCTGTCTTTGTCATTATTTCAATCCACGCTCCCCGTGGGGGGAGCGACTCTTGATTTCGTTGGCGGTCTTCGCTTCCACGGTGATTTCAATCCACGCTCCCCGTGGGGGGAGCGACAGCAAAGATGCACAAATTCCCGGCCGCATCTTTGGCGAAGATATCAATTTTGTCAGGCACAACCCCGGAAAAGCCATGCCAAACCGATTCTAAAGCAGGTATCCTCTTCACAGATTCCCGAAAAGGCCGTGCGAACCTCCCGGGATTCTCTGTACACTTACGCTTCGCGCTACAAAATCAGGGTCTCCTCCGGCAGATAAGTGGTTTTACAACCAAAGTGCTCCACCTTCTTTTCATATTGGTTTCCCAGATAGTAGAAACGCAGGCTGTCCTTTTCCGGGTCCATGATAGATACCAGCTTTGCCTGCAAGCTGCGGCATTGTCCGGCATCCAACAGGCACTCGAAGACTGAGTTCTGCACCCGCTGCCCATAATCCACACATTTCTTAGCGATTTGCCGCAGACGCTTTCTTCCGGCGGCATCTTCTGTATTTACATCGTAAGTAATCAATACCAGCATATCTTCATTTCCACAAAAAAGGTGGGTAAGCGTCCAGATCTCCTCTGAGATACCGTGCAAGCAACAGTGCCTGAACATAGGGAATCAGCCCCCAGCTCATTTTCTCGTTCAGGTACGGGTGTGTCAGGGTGTCTCGCTTCCGCTCCTGCCATGCCTTCAAGAATTTCTTTCTTCCGTCATCGGTGAGCAGCACGGCTCCGCTGTCCTGAACTTGAAAGTCTTCCGGGCGGATCATGCGGTTGTTGACCAAAGTCAGCACGAACCGATCTGCCATGCAGGGACGCAGCTCCTCCATCAAATCCAGTGCCAGAGATTCCCGTCCGGGACGATCCCGGTGAAGAAATCCCACATAGGCATCCAGCCCAACGCTTTCCAGCGCACTGGCGCAGTCATGTGCCAAAAGGCTGTAGGCAAAGGACAGCATGGCATTCACCCGGTCAAGAGGCGGCCGCCGGTTGCGTCCATGGAAAAAGAAATCCTCCTTCCGATTCAGCAGCAGATGGTCAAACACACCGAAATAAGCCGCTGCACCAACCCCCTCAAGTCCTCTCAGGGTATCCAGCTCCGAAACCGACAGAGCCTGAGGAAGCAGCTCTTTGATTTGCCGGACAGCCTCCTCCAGACCGTTATCTGTTACCCTCAGGGCATGATCCCGCAGCGTCCGTTGAACGCTTGCGGCACAGTTGCTGAGTTTTCCAAAGATCATGGTTCTGGCAATGGCGCAGCTTCGTTGGCTGTCATCGGCAATTCGGTATTGTTCCCGGCGCAGCAGGACATTTCCGCTGCTTTCCCCGCAGACCCGCGCCAGAAACCTTCCTCTTGGTGTGCAGAATGCCAGCCCGATTCCCTTCTCGGCGCAGGCTCCCATCAGGGCCGGGGACGCCCCGGAATAGGAGAAGCTGACGATGGTTTGCAGGGTATGCAAGGGATACCGGGCAATCACTTCCCTGTCCCGGTTTGCCAGCACATTTTCCCCCTCCAGCGACAGGTAAATGTCCTCAGAGGTGACAAACAGAGTGTTCAGAAGCTGCTTCATGGCGCATCCTCCATTGCGGCTTTAAGATAGGCCGTCACAGATCGGTTTTTCATCAGCTTCGGCAGACATAGCTCCTTCATGGAGCAGGCGTTGCAGCTTTTCGCAGGCTTTACCTTGGGGGTGTAGCCCCGCTGATAGAGATCGTGCATCTGCGCAAGCAACTGCCTGACCTGCGCGCGCAGCTCCGGGGTAAAGGCAACCCGCTCTCGCCGCCGAATTTCGCCATAATACAGCGCGCCCTCCGAAATCTCACAGCACAGCATGGTTTCCAGACACATGGCCTGTCCGCACAGCTGAAGGGCGTCCCCGGTATCCTCCCGGGGCTTGCCCCGCTTATACTCCACCGGGTAGGGCTGCCAAAGACCGTCCTTCCCGGGCAGTGGGATTCCTGTGCTTCCCCGATGATATTCCAGAACATCACATTGCCCGGATACCCCCAGCTCTGCGGAATAGATGCTCACCCCACGGGTGATAAGTCGGTCACCCCGGCTTTCCTGAAACGCCGTGTCGTGGGCATTTTGGTGCAGAATTGCGCCGTCAATGGTTCGATAATTTTCCGCCCACTGATGCTCAATGTGAATCAGTGCCCATCTACGCCTGCAAAACTTGAAATGCTGTAAACCGGACAGCTGGAGGAAGTCCTCTTCCTTATAATCCATCGATGATTTCAGGTTCCAGGCCGGCAAGGGGTTCCAGGGTGATGGCATAGTCCTCCACGCTCTGAGGAATCCTGCTGTCATCCTTCAGGGCAATTTTAACGGAACGATGTACCTTTGCGGAAGAATACTGCCCATCCTTGCAATTATGCTTCCACCAGAACAGCTTTACCACCTCCATGGATCCGTCAGGTCGGGCGGAAGATGCATCGTTTACAAACAGGGTTCTCAGACATTCCTTGACCGTTTCCGCATCTTCCTCGGTAAAACCGGTTTTCTCCGCCAGTTGGACATTGATGGAGCCTTTGATTTCATAAAGGCCAAAACGGACGAAGTGCTTCATGCCCATGGTATCAGAGGCTCGATTTTCGTCCTTACCCTTCTTCTCGCCATTCACACTCTTGGTAATCTGAATAGACTCGATGTCCACCGTAGAGATACTGGACGCCTGATGGATGGATACCGGCCCCCGAACGCCCACAGATACGCCCTTTGCATCCTTAAAAGCAAACACCTGTCCGAAGGTGCGGACATCCAGCCAGGTTTCACAGGCATGGGCGGCGTACGCCTCCCGATCCTTGATGCCCTTCATGGCCGCGGATGCCCGCTCGCTGAGGCTGCCGAAGCCGTCATCGCACCGATCCTCCGACTGGACAAAAATGGAGTGCCCCAGATCCTGCATTCGGTTGCGGATTTTCCGCTTGATGCACACATCCGAGATTTCGCCGTAGCCATCCGAATCCGTCCGGGGACGATTGCCGCTCAGGGGATCGCCGTTGCTGTTGGCGCGGTTGACACTGACCAGTGCCACAAAGTCGATTTTGTTCTGTAAGGTTCTCATACTTCTTCCTCCTGATTCATTTCTTCGGTTTTGGAGCGGTAAAGCTCATTTTTCTGTAAATAGTAGCCAAACAGGTAAGTATCCTGCAAGGCACTCTCCTGAGCGTTTCCGGGGCATTCCGAAATCTCGTTGATAATTTCTCCGATCAAACGATCATAAAACGCCTTGCTGGAAGCTCTGAGTCTGGGATAATATGCCTTTTTCAGCTGCTCCCAGATGATACGGCTGGCGTACCGGGGGCGTTTGGCGAATACAGCCTGCATCCGAATCGCTGTGGTTTCCCTGTTCTCGTTGTCATAGGTGTCCTTCTCAATCTTCTCAAACACCGCGAGAAGCCGTCCGTACTGGTAACTGATGTCTCGTTTCTCTGGTTCCAATGCCATATTCCATTCCTCCTGATTCCTGTCATAGTGATATTTCCGAAGCACCGCGCAGGCCGTGAACAGTACCTTCTCCCGCGTTCCGGCTTCCGGGATGATTTGTAAATTGGATGCCCTTGCCATCACCGCCCGGGCAATGTCCGACGGCATTTTTCCCCTGTCCACGCGGCAGGAAATCAGACGCTGAATCTGCTGGCGCATCACTCTGTCGTCCGTCTCAAACTGCGCCTGATTTTTGGAAATCCGAAGCGTTCCAAACGCGCAGCCGACAATTTGGTAAAGGTGCGGAGACTGAATCCCATAGGGTCCGTTCCACCAGCAGCAGATCGCGTCCCAGTCGTGAAGCCGTTCCAGAAAGTCCGAGACCATCAGCTCGCCGTAGTAGGTCAGCGAGAGCCGCCCGGAGGTGGCAGCATCAAAGGCCGCGATCACTGCTTCCGTGTCCGCCGGAATCCGCTCCTGCCATCCGATCAGGGTTTCTGCCAACGCTTTCCGATAGTCGGAATACTGAATTTGCCTTTCTGCGCTTCTTCGCATAAACGGCACACTGATCTCCGGCAGGGCAACTCCATGAGGATTCCAGCACAGAAAGGTTCTTCCGCCAAGATTGACGCCCTGATTGGCTGCAAGCCAGCGCAGCGCGTTGTGCGCCTTCTGCGAGGCGTCGTAGCTGACGGTTACAGCCTGCTTGTCGTCCGTAAACCTGCCGCGATAGGTAAATCCGCTGGAATCATTTGCGGAAATCAATTTTGCGTTGGCGTTTCCGTTGGCTGTAACGATTTTCTTGGGGTGTTGACTAGCAAGGGCGGCGCATTGACCCGACACCATGCAAAACGCTGTTTCCCTGTCCTGCGTGGAAGCATAGTAATCGATAAATGACTGAAACAGCGTTCTGTCCTTCCAGCATTCCGGCATCTCACCGCTGATGCCGGATTCCACCCGCCAGCACACCATCTGCTTTTCTTTCACGGGAAGTCCGTCGTCGTTTCGCGCAATCAGACCAAATTGCTCCAAATCATCCAGAACGGTTCCTTTTTCAACATACCGCGCAACTGCATGGAGCTTTGGGTGCTGAAAAGCGGAATTTTCCCATGCGTGAAGCTGTGTCAGATATGCCGCGTATTTTTCCGGATACAGGGGTGTCAGGAAGCGAATCTGGTCGCACAGGGGGTGCGCGCAGGAAGTATCTCCCGTCCTTCCTGCCGACAGCTCCGTCACAGGAATGATGACAGCAGCGTGAGCCTTGTCCATCATGGCAGCGTTCAGCAGCTTTCCGTCTGCATTCAGGGTGATTTCAATATCCGCGTTGGCAATCTGGTGGGACACCGGCACCAGCGGCTCCTTCATTTCATCGCAATATCTGCCGGCGTATTTCTTCTCCAGAGCGCAGTAGGTTTCGTACGCCTGCTTCATCAGACCCATTCACTCCACCTCCCCAAATTCCCTGAGGCCGCTGAAATTCCCCAGATCAGTGGAAAATGACTTCATTTCCATTGCCCGCAGCGGTTTCTGCCCCGGGCACTGTTCCGGCGGCAAAAAATGAATGATTCCGTTTTTCATAACGGGATACCAGAATCTGGCAGTCATCCGCCCCTTTGTCTGCTCGGAATAGGCTTCATCGGGGTAGGTGATTCCATGATACATCAGGCCAAAACTCAGCTCCGGCAGATCGTCATAGGCGCCCTTTCCGCTTCCGAATACGCAGGGCTCCACATACCCCTGACACTCTCTGGTTCCCAGGAAAACATCCCGTCGCCCGCCTTTTTCAATCATTCGCAGCGCGATTTGATGGTGCTTGTTTTCGTTCCGATCCTGAGCCAGTTCCGGGCGGTTGTCGTTCCAGTCAAAGCAGGCACGAACCTGATAGCGGCAGTTTTTCAGGTATGTATAGTAAGCAAGGTCATTGCCGCCGCCGTATTTGATGGGGCGAATCCCCTTGACCTCGGTCTGGATGGGATTCATGATCCGCACATCCAGAATCCGCCAGATCAGCGTAGGCTTCCAGTACACAGACGACAAAATGCCCTTCAGTGCCTCATAGGTCGGTATCTGGTAGCTGCATTTTTCTCCGCCCAGCCGCATAATGGGATCGGAAAACAACGCATACTCGCCGGTTACCTGAAATTCCACAATATTCGGATACTTCGTTTTCAAAATTACACCCCCTGAAAGCCTGTTTTACCTTTCTGAATGGAAAGGCCAATATTCTCATCGTAAAACCCATCGGACAGAACATAGACACTGTCCTCAAACAGAGGCATGACCGCTCCCAGTTTTTCCAGCTGCGCAAACTGATGCTGGTAGACGGATACGGAATACTTTTTTGCCTCGTTGATATTCCTGCGGATGGTCTGCCAATCCCGTTCTCCATATGTTTTGGCGGCAGAAATCAGATATTCCCGAATATCCCGGCCTTTCCCGTAGGGGACGAGGATGTCCGTGGTGTTCTCATCAAACACCTGAAACAGCTTGCCCGCAAGCTGAAAGGCCTGGCGCAGGTAATAACGCGCCGCCATCGGGCATTGCGCATTCGCAAATTTGGGATTGTCCGCAAGAAGCCGGTAGACAGAGCCGTATTCCGGGATTACATCATCCTGATAACCCGGATTCATGGAGCCGTACAGCTGATGATAATAAAATCCGATGGCCTTCTGCCCGGACAAGTCATTCTGGAACCATTCCGGGTGATCCGCAAAAGCACTCAGCAGAGACACTGTCGCTTTTTTCCCCCGGTCAATATCCTCCAGGTATTCCAATCGTTCATCGGCGCACAGCACAATCCGAACCGGGGCGGGCTTCCGGGATTCCGCGTGCCGGTTGCACCGTCCGGCCGCCTGAACCACGCTGTCCATTCCGGCGGCAAGCCGGATGACCTGCTGGAAGGAAATGTCCACGCCTGCCTCAATTACCTGCGTAGAAATACAGAGCACCTTCTCACCGCCGGAACGAGCTGTCTCCAAAGCGGCCTGTAGCGAATGCAGGGTTTCTTGACGATGCGACTGACACATTGCCGCAGACAGGTGGAAGCGCCGACAGGGTGCATTCCGCAGCTCCTCCAGCAGAAACGCCGCTTCGTCCTTTCGGTTGCACACCACCAGCAAACTGTCACAATCGGACAGCACCTGCTCAATCAGCTGTGGAATCTCGTGCAACCGATATTGTCCCGCGTTTTGTATTTCCGTTCGCTTGAATACGCTCCACAGCGTCCCCTGCCAGGGAACCATCTCCGGGGGCGTACACTTCAGCGGATGCTGCACTTTTTCCAGACTCGGCTGGGTGGCAGAGCAGAGCACAATCGTCGCGCCGCATATCTCTGACAGAAAATTCACCGTCAGATTAAAAAGCGTCAGCATTTTATTCGGTACCGTCTGAACCTCATCCAGGATGATAATGCTGTTACACAGAGAATGGAATCGACGGATTGCACTGGTTTTCCCGGAAAAGCAGGTATTCAGCAGTTGAACCAGCGTTGTAATGATCACCGGTGCTTCCCATGTGTCCGTCAGAAGTTCCAATTCCCGCAGTCGCTCAGGTTTGTTTTCCGGCTCTGCCAAATTGGAATGGTGCTCCAGAATCAGGGAATCATCGCCAATGAAACGGCGTAGAATCCCGGCATTCTGATCCAGTATGGAAAGCAGCGGAGATGTAAAAATAATCCGGGTTTTGTTCCACTGTTTCGCGTGAGTCAATGCGAACCGCAGAGCGGAAAGCGTCTTTCCGCCGCCGGTGGGAACATTTAGCCGACAAACGCCTCCCGACTGGCGGGCGAAGGAGGCACAGGTGTCTGAGATTGTGTGCCGTGCCTGATCGATTGGCTGCTCCCGTGGAAGCGTGCCAAGTTTTTGTTCCATAAAAGCAAGGCGGTCTGCCCAGATGCCTCGCATATCCTCCGGCCACTTTGGGAACGCATCTGCGTTCATGAACTGCGCCGTGTCTCTGCGATCTCCCTCAATCACAGCCGACAGCAGCATTCGCTGGAGAAGACCGACATAAAACGCGGTTTCCCGGTTGGCCTCCTCGTCATCCTGCTGCTGGGATAATGAGGCCATCTGAATCAGCAGCACGGTTGTCTCCTGAACAGATTCACGAAAAAGCAAGTTCAGCTCTTCCAAATCCGCGCACTGTTCCAGATAGTCACTGCGGGCTTCCGCATAGCCGATCCCCTCTTTTTTCTGCCGGTGCTGAAAGCCGCTGTTCTGCCGGGCGTCCATACAGTCAAATAAGCCGTGGTGGGCACCGATGGCATAGGCCAGCAGCTCCGCCGTAACCTCATCATAGCCTATCCCGTCGCTGCTGTGCCATTGCTCCAGAACAAATCGAACTCCTGCGAAGGTATGATTGACACTTCCCCGCACAGCCGTACCCGCTACGGCCTCTTCCAGATAGCGGTCATATTCCTCCTTGAATTTGCCAAAATCATGGAGCAGCGCCGCAAGGAACGCCGTTGTCCCCATGCCAATGGGTCTCAGGGATTTGGCCGCAAATTCTGCGGCACTGCGGGAGTGCTCTGCCGCAGTTTGGATTTTTCCATCCTCCCGTATGTGTGCCATGTGCATACGCACCACCTGCTTTCGCCGAATCGTTATTTTTGTTACAGTATAAAGCATATCACATAATTCGATGAGATTCAATCTCTTGACGCTTAGTAATAAAAATAGTGATAACAAATTTTCTTGACATTTTTTATGTACTATGCCATACTGTACCTGTCAGACACCCAGGGTCTGTGGATTGAAATAGTAACAAAAAAAGTGATGGCAGTCAGACGGGCAGGGTGAAGGCTCTGCCCCTCTTCTGCTGTTCTTGCTATCCTTGTGGTGAAAATAGCACACAATATGTCCAATAAATCGGGTATAATCAGATAAAATTCATTCTTCCCGCATCGGATTTCAGGGTAAGACCTACATTTTGGACGTACTGTCTGAGATTGGCAAGAACAGAACCCTTGATGATAATACACAAAAACCAAATAGAGATGCAAAAGCAAAAGTTCAGCAGCCATCCATACAGCATTCAAGCCCGGCAAGTGTCAATCACCTGCCGGGCTTGTCCTTATTCACATCCGTACCGCTACTTTTCTGCCTGCAACATCTCCTGCAAATGATCCAGCAGGAACCGCTGGGCATCCTCGGAATAGCAGACCACCTGATAGGTTCCGTACTGTCCTTCCCGGAGTTTGACGGTCAGTCCGATCTGCTCCCCCATAGCCGTTGGAAGGCGTTTGGACTTTCCGTCCGCGTCCGTCTGTTTCGACATAAAGCCTTTTTCAATCAGCCAATCGGTAATCGTTGTTGTCTTCAGCTTCTTCCGATCCGGGTCGTTGATCACGTCCATTATGCGGTCAACAAACTGCGTGATCCGAATCGGCTCCTGCGACACAGCCACACGGCACAGTTCTTCCTCTGTAACATAAGAAGTCTTTCTTTGGCGTTTTCTTCACATTGCCGCCGCACGCAATGACCTGATCCAACACCCCGGACACATAGAAAAAGCATCTCGCCAGCCGGACATTGTTCAGCACGGAGTCCTCGGGCATCTCCTGATCCGAAATCGGGTCAATTCCCTGGGCCAGCTTGTCCATATACATCTTCGCCCGCTGCATGATTTCCAGCTCTGTCATTGTCTTTTCCCTCATTTCTTCTCTTTCCCACAGCAGTTCTTATACTTTCTGCCGCTGCCGCAGGGGCAGGGGCCATTGCGGGAAGGGGTGCCTACGATGGTCAGCTTTGGCTTCCGGGGTGGCTCTTCAAAGAAAGACATCTGATTCTCTGGCGCAAGCCGCTGACGAAGCCGCAAGCCCCGTGCTGACTGTGAAAACAGTTCATCCGGTGTGTTGCCCCTGTTGACGTGCTTGTGGGTGTGGTTGTTCAGATCCTGAAATAACAAGGCAAATTCTTCCAAATCCCAATTCTTGTTGGATGTCAGACCTTCCCCTTTCATGAGGATCAGAACTTCCTGCAATGGTGCATCAATGACAACGACTCGCTGAATGCAGTCGCAATACTCCTCAGCGCTTTCCGGCAGGGAGGACGTAAGCTTGCGCAGGTATCTTATCATCGCGCCGCGCTGGGGCGTTTCCGGGAAGTAGCTGCTGTCTGCGAATCGCAGAAATTCCTCTTTGGGAAGGATTTTCAGCGGTTTTCCCTTCTGGGCATAGCGCAGTTCCCGGATGTCCTTCTCCGGATCTTCCACGAACAGATAATCCGAAACGATTTCGCAGTTTTTCATGGATTCTTCTGCTGTTGCCCGGGGATTGCTCGACCAATCAATAACAGCAAAACCGTTGCCTTCTTCCTCGTCAATCACACCCACCGCCATAAGAAAAGGCAGCACATCCACGTTTGTGTTCTGGCTGTTGTAAAGCTTGTACAGTTCGTCCAGAGAGATCAGGCCATACAGATTCGCCGCAGCGTCCATATATTGGTGGATGCGGTCGATCTCCTCCCGGGTCAGCGGAATCTGCGCATACAGCTCTTCAATTTCTTCCTGTGTGAGTGAGTCAGGAATATCGTCCTCATCCTCATCTTCGTATTCTTCCCAATCCGGGTATTGCTCCGGGGATTCCCCCACGCTACGGATCACCAAAGGTGTTTTCGTGTCCTCTTCCAGTTCCCGCAGTACCTTGCACTGGAAGCGCCACTCGTCGCCAAAATCAAACACATACTTAAACTGGCTGCCCTTTTTCAGATTCAGCTTTTCCAGCTTTCTGCTTTTTGTCAGCCGATCAGCCCCATCCATCTTCATGGAGTAATAGGCATCATACTGGCTCCATATTCTGTTGTCCATAAAAAAGGCGTGGGCGTGATCGTCCTCAAATTCAAAGGCCTCCAGAATCGCCTCATGGAGCCGAAACAGGGATGCCTTTTGAGATATCTGAATATGGCGGTAACAACCTGTGCCCACGGATACGCTGATTACATAGCTTCCCATTATCTCTATCCTTTCTCTACTCCAGCAAAGCGTCTGCTTCCGCCGCAGGAAGATTTCACGGCTCTGAAAGTGTGCCGCCCTCTTACACATCTATCATAATACGCATATTTCTGAGCGTCAAGTTTGCTACATTCATGTAATAAACTTGTATTTTTTCCCATTTTGTTACATTGCAGAAGGCCATATCAAATCCCGTCGAGAAAGTTCTAACATTCCGTTCCAGAAAATGCTCGTTTTCTTTCCACAATAGGTAAATTCAGATCTTCCTGGCTTGTCCCAGAAAAACTCTCCGCGGGCATTATCCCTTCTTCATGATATGGGCCACCAGGCGCAGATTTCGTTCGATCAGGACATTTCTTGCCTCTAGGTCGCCATTTTTCGCCAGCTCCAGATA
The DNA here is from genome assembly GCA_022786995.1 of Clostridiales bacterium. GTDB lineage: Bacteria > Bacillota > Clostridia > Oscillospirales > Oscillospiraceae > Faecousia. The sequence goes on along the minus strand of JALFUW010000086.1, from coordinate 34,220 downwards.
GCGGCGTTCTTCCTCCTCTGTCAGGGGCTTTGGAAAGGATCCGGTGCTTAATTGCAGGGAATACAAAAGCGTACTGAGCATCAGCCAAACGGCTGCGAGCATACGCGTCACCTCCAAGGCTACTGTATTCGCCATTGCCCGTCCTTTTTCCGTTACTGATCGGTTGAAAGCGGGGCACCTACCCCGCGAGGTGCCCCCAATTCATGACAGCACTCCGTATTCCATTCCATAGGGCCAGCCATTCAGGCCTCCTAAATTGTAGATTTTGGTATACCCCAGATCATCCAGCTTTGCGGCTGCCAGAGAAGCACGCCGCCCGGTGCGGCAATAGAGCAGCACCGGCGCGGACAGATCCGGCAGAATATCCATCACATCGGCTTCCTCCATCTCGTCCAGCGGCAGCAGCTTCGCGCCTGCCGCATGCCCGACGGCGTATTCATCCTCCGTGCGGACGTCCAGTAGGATACTACCCGGGCAGGTATCCAGAATCCGCTTTCCTTCTTCAAAGGAGACTGTCTCTATCATCCAACAATTCACTCCTGTTTTCCTGATGTGTATGGTCGTGCCCTTCCAGAGCCCTGTGGGAATGCTCATGGATGCCCTCATTCTCACCATGCACATGGGTATGGGCATGGATGTGGGTATGCTCGTGGGTGTGCGCCACGCCGCCATGGCTGTGAGCATGGGTATGAACATGGGTATGCAGGTGGGTGTGCTGCAGGGAAATGGTATCGCTGACCATGAGCCATGTAGCCGCAGCCATGATGGCAAACCCGAGGTAGAAGGAGCGAGTAGGCCGTTCCCCCAGAATCAGCATACTGAGGGCCACGCCGAGAAAGGGCGCGATGGCGTAGTAGGCGCTGGTTTTCGCCGCCCCCAGCTCCTTCTGGGCCATAATATAAAAGTTTATGCTCAGGCCGTAGGCTACGAACCCCAGCAAAAGAGAGGCCCCAATCCACAGGATGCCCGGTACTGCCTCGCCGATGCACAGAGCAATCACCAGACTTCCAAGGCCGGAAAAAATACCTTTGATGGTTGTGATCTGCACGGAGCTTTTGGCGCTGAGCATGCGGGTGCAGTTGTTTTCAAAACCCCAACAGACAGCCGCCCCCAGAACCAGCAGGGATCCCCAGTTGAATTGGAACGCTCCCTCACCTTCAAAGGAGATTAGGATGCTGGCCAGCGTCACCAGCACGATTGCCAGCCACAGCCGTCTGGACAGCACTTCCCGGAACACCAGCAGGGCAATCAGCGAGGTTGCCACAATCTCAAAGTTGTTCAGCAAGGACGCGTTGGCGGAGCCGGTATGCCGGAGGCCGAACATCAAAAGAATCGGCGCGGCGATATCCAGCACGACCATCCCGACGGTATAGGGCAGCTCCGATCGTGTCAAGGGATTGTCCACTTTCTTCCGGCCCGTGAACAGGTACAGGCCAATCCCCGCGCCGAGATACAGGAGCGCCGCCAGCATGGTAGGTGAAACGGCCGTCAGCAGCAGCTTCGACAGAGGCAGATTGATGGCATAGAGGGCTGCCGCCAGAATGGCGCAGGTAATGGCAGTTCGTTTTGTAGTCATTGTAAAAACGCCTCCAAAAATTGCGAAAGAGGGCGGCCACACAAGCCGCCCCAACGCCACTATCATAGCACATCGCAAAATCAGCGTCAACCGAAAACCAACGGGAAGATAGAAAAATACGAAAGGAAAGCCCCCAGCATCGGAAGTGCGGTGCTGAGGGCTGATTCTATTTACATGATGGCGTAATATCTCATCGGCTCGTCCAGCGGGCGATCTCTTCATCGGTGCCCAGCACCTGATGGGTGCCCTCCAGGGTGTGTATGGTTCCGGCGTGGTAGTCAATTCCAGAGGCAGCGTAGTCGTAGCTCTCAGCCACCCGGGTCTTCTCCACTCTGGGGTTGGGGCTGGGAATGGCAGACAGCAGGCTTCTGGTATAGGGATGCACGGGATTGGAGAAAATCTCCTCCGTAGTGCCGGTTTCCAGCATGTGGCCCAGATGCAGCACGCCGATGCGGTCAGAAATATACTTGACCATGGACAGATCGTGGGCAATAAACAGGTAGGCCGTGCCGGTCTCCTGCTGAATGTCCTTCATCAGATTCACAACCTGGGCCTGAATGGACACGTCCAGGGCGGAAATGCACTCGTCGGCGATGATCAGCTTGGGATCCATAATCAGCGCCCGGGCGATGCCTACACGCTGCCGCTGACCGCCGGAGAACTGGTGGGGGTATCGGTCGGCGTGCTCGGGAGCCAGACCCACCTTCGCAAGAATGCGGTCGATCTTTTCCTTGCGCTCAGCGCGAGAGGAATACAGGTGGTGGATGTCCAGACCCTCACCAATGATCTCACCCACCTTTTTCCGGGGGTTTAAGCAGGCCATGGGATCCTGAAAAATCATCTGCATCTGGGTGCGCAGGACTTCTGTCGCGTGCCTGTCCAGCTTGCCGCTGATGTCCTTGCCGTCAAAGAGAATCTGACCGGCGGTAGGCTCGTAAAGCCGGATGATGCTGCGGCCGATGGTGGACTTGCCGGAGCCGGACTCACCTACAAGGCCGTAGGTCTCGCCGGGGTAGATGTCGAAGCTGACCCCGTCCACAGCCCGAACGGTATAGCCGGAATTGACCTTAAAATACTGCTTGAGGTCTTTGACCTGCAAAAGAGGCTGTTTTTCACTCATATCACTTTGCCTCCTTCTTCATTCGCTGGATACGGGCTTTCAGCTCCGGGGGCATCTCCACCTTGGGCGCCCGGGGGTCCAGCAGCCAGGTGGCCGCGTAGTGGGTGTCGGAGAGCTTGAACATGGGCGGCTCTGCCCGGTCATCGATGTTCAGGGCGTACACGTTCCGGGGGGCGAAGGCATCACCGGGCACAGGATGCAGCAGGTTCGGGGGAGAACCGGGGATGGTGTACAGCCGGTCGTCGTCGGTGTCCAGATCCGGCATGGCGCTGAGCAGGCCCCAGGTGTAGGGATGGGCAGGCTCGTAGTAAATTTCATCGATGGTGCCGGTCTCCACAATGCGCCCGGCGTACATAACGTTGACAAAATCCGCGACCTTTGCCACAACGCCCAGATCATGGGTGATGTAGATGACGGAAATGTTCCGCTCCTTCTGAATCCGCTGAATCAGCTCCAGAATTTTCGCCTGAATGGTCACGTCCAGTGCGGTGGTAGGCTCGTCGCAGATCAGCAGCTCCGGGTCGCAGGCCAGGGCGATGGCGATGACCACCCGCTGCCGCATACCGCCGGAGAGCTGGTGGGGGTAGTTCTTCATCCGCTCCTCGGCGTCGGTGATGCCCACCTCTTTCAGAAGCTCCACGGCCTTCCTGTAGGCCTCGGCCTTGGGGGTCTTGTAGTGCCAGATCATGCCCTCCATAATCTGCTTGCCGATGGGCATGGTGGGGTCAAGGCTGGTCATGGGATCCTGGAAAATCATGGCAATCCGCTTGCCGTTGATGTGCCGGCGAATGTCATTCTTCTTCATTTTCAGGATGTCCACAGTCTCCTTGCTGCCGTCGTCGTGGTGGTAGGTAAATTCGATGCTGCCGCTGTCCACGGTGCCGTTTTTCGCCAGGATGCCCATGGCGGCCTTCACAGTGACGGACTTGCCGGAGCCGGACTCACCCACGATGGCCAGAGTCTCGCCCCGGTACAGGTCGAGATTGACACCCCGGATGGCGTGGACGGGGCCGGCGGTGGTGGTGAAGGTGATGCTCAGGTCACGCACAGTCAGTACTTTTTCTCGTTCCATTGCACGCACCTCACATATCTTTCATTTTGGGATCGAAGGCTTCCCGCAGGCCGTCCGCCAGCATATTGAAGCTGAGCATCAGGATGGCAAGCACCGCGATGGGGGGGATGATCTGGTAGGGATGGGTTGTGAAGCTGTTGAAAGCGTCACTGATCAGGCTGCCCAGAGAGCACTGGGGCACGGGAATGCCCAGACCCACGAAGCTCAGGAAGGCCTCGGTGAAAATGGCGGTGGGAATGCTGAACATCAGCTGGGTGATGATCTGACCGATGATATTGGGCAGCACCGCGCTGAAAATGATGCGGAAGTGGCCCGCGCCCAGCGTCCGGCTGGCGAGGACAAATTCCTGCTCCTTGAGTTTCAGCATTTCCGCCCGGGCGATTCGGCTCATGCCGATCCACTCCGTGATAACCAGCGTCAGCACGATGGTGCCGAAGCCGGGCTTGAGCACCATGAGCAGCAGTGTGCAGATGACAAGCCGGGGGATGCCGTTGTTGATCTCCGCGAAGCGCTGCATGACGCTGTCCACCACGCCGCCAAAGTAGCCGGAAATCAGGCCGTAGCACATGCCCAGGGTCATGTTGATCACGGCGGACACCAGCGCGATGCCAAGGCTCACACGGGTGCCCTGCCAGACGCGCGTCCAGATGTCCCGGCCCAGGGTGTCGGAGCCGAACCAGTAGTATACATCGTCAGCGCCCTTCTTTTCGTAGCCGTTGACGATCTTGTAGCCGGAGGAGGTGGTCATTTTCTCGTTGCCGTCAAAAATGCCCATTTTTTCAAGCCCCGGGACACGGGGGGCAAAGTTCTTCTCCGCCAGATTCTGCTCGGCGTAGGAATACTGGTTCATGCCGGGGCCGACAATGGCAAAGAAGGTGATGATGACAATGAGCATCAACGCCACCAATGCGCCCTTGTTGCTGATGAAGCGCTTGTAGACATCCTTCCAGTAGCTCTGGGAGGCAAAGTTATTGTCAATATTGACACCCGCGGTGTCGTTTTTCAGCCGGAAATCATCCTCCTGAAAGGTGTATTCCGGCGCCTGCGGCACGGGGGCAGGCTTTTTCTTTCCAAACATCATTTCTTCTTGCCACCGTCCTTTGCCACCCGGATTCGGGGATCGATAATACCATAGAGAATATCAACCACCAGCATGATTCCGATATACATGGCGGAGTAGATGAAGCTCAGGGCAATGACCACGTTGTAGTCATTGGACTGAATCGCCGTAACCAGAAGGCTGCCCACGCCGGGAATGGAGAAGATTTTTTCTACCACCAGAGAGCCGGTCATGAGGTCAACGATCAGGGGAGCCAGCACGGTGATGATGGGAATGAGGGCATTGCGCAGGGCATGACGGACAATGAGCCGCCAGCCGGTGATGCCCTTGCTCTCCGCCAGCAGCATAAAGTCACTGTCGAGGATTTCCAGCATTTCCGTCCGGGTGAACCGGGCGATGCTGGCCATGGTAAACATGGACAGGGCGATGCTGGGAAGCACCGAGGAGGCGAAGGGCGTCTTGTCGGCGTAAAGCATGGGGAAAATTTTTAATTTGAAGCCGAAGGTGTAGCTTAAGGCAAGCGCGAACACATAGCTGGGCACCGACACGCCGATAACGCTGATGAGCGTGCTTATGTTATCCCAGATGGTGTTGTGCTTCAGGGCGGCGACGATGCCGAGAATCAGACCCACCAGCGCACCCAGTGCCACCGCCTGGCCGCCCACCTTGATGGACACCGGCAGACGGGTCTGAATCAGCTGGCTGATGGGGGTATTCTTACTGATGGTGTAGCTGACTCCGAAATCACCCTTACACAGATTGGCAACATACTTGCCGAACTGCACGATGATGGGCTTGTCCAGACCGTACTTTTCAAACAGCACAGCACGCTGATCGTCGGACAGCTTCTCGTCGTTGAAGGGAGAGCCGGGCATCAGCTGCAGCAGAATAAACAGCACCAGCGTGATGGCCAGCAGGGTGAAGACGGAAATCAAAACACGTTTTAATATGTATTTTTTCATGTTTGGTTTCTCCTTTCCGGTTGCAAAGGGCGAATCGAATTGACAATTGACAGTTGACAGTTGACAATTTTGGCGTTTTCCGGGATGCAGGAAAAAACCGTAATTGTCAATTTTCAATTGTCAATTGTAAATTGATTAGCAAAGGCGGGCGATTGGAAAAAGCGCAGCGGCTTTGGGAGCAAAGCCGCTGCGTCATTGCATCGGTGATTAGCCCTTCACGGTGTTCTTGTAAACACGGTTCAGAGCCACGGGGTGGAACTCAATGCCTTCCACGCCGGTCTTGATCATGTTGGCGTTGGCCTTGGTGTACATGGGAACGATGACAGCCTGATCCATCACGATCTTCTCTGCGTCGTACATGGCATTCCAGCGGGCCTCGGCATCGGTGATGTAGGCGCCGGTGGTGCAGTCTGCGATGATGGCATCGAACTCAGCGTCGCTCCACAGGCCGTAGTTGTTGTCACAGTCAGTGACCCACATACCCAGATAGGTCATGGGATCGGCGTAATCGGGGCCCCAGCGGGTCAGGCAGACCTCATAGTTGCCATCCTGGATGTCGGCAACGCGCTGCTTCTTGGGCTCGACCTTGATGTTCAGGGTCACGCCGGGCAGAGCCTTCTCAACCTGATCCTTGATAACGGCGGCCACGTTCTGAGTCTCAGTCTGATCCTCAACCAGCAGATCGAACTCGAAGGTGTCGGTGCCCAGCTCAGCCTTGGCAGCCTCATAGTACTCGGCAGCCTTGGCGGCATCGTCGGCGCAGACGTCGCTGAACATGGTCTGGTCAGCGGAGAAGTCGGAGCCATCGGGGCCGGCAGCGAACTGAGGAGGAACAGCGGTGTAGGTGGCAACGGAGCCGTCCTTCACCACATCACCAACGATGGACGCACGGTTCACAGCGTTGCTCAGGGCCAGACGCATATTCTGGTTGTCCAGAGCGGGAACCTTGTCCATGTTCAGGGTCAGATACCACAGGTAGCCAGCACCGGTGATGGTCAGCTCGGGGTCACCCTCAACCTGCTCAACCTGATCGCCGGACAGCATGACGATGTCCAGATCGCCGTTCTGATAGCTCATGTAAGCCTGCTGGCTGTCCTTGATGACCTGGTAGTTCAGGCCGTCCAGCTGAACCTTGTCAGCATCGTAGTAGTCGGGGTTCTTGGTCAGGGAGAAGCTCAGAGCGGCGGGCTCATAGCTGGTCAGCACAAAAGCGCCGTTGCTCAGAACCGTCTCGGGGCTGGTGCCGAAGGTGCCGTCGGCCAGACCCTCAAAGAAAGCCTGATTGACAGGATAGAAGGTGGGGAAGTACATCAGGCTCAGGAAGTAGCTGACGGGAACCTCCAGCGTGACCTCCAGGGTCTTGCTGTCGATGGCCTTGACGCCCAGCTCGCTCTTGTCCATCTCGCCGGCGATGATGGCGGCGGCGTTCTTGACCTGGCCGATCTGGCTGAACATATAGCTGTACTCGGAAGCCAGAGCGGGATCAACGGCCCGCTGCCAGGCGAAGATGAAGTCGTCAGCGGTCACAGGCTCGCCGTTGGACCAGTTGGCATCCTGCCGCAGGTGGAAGGTGTAGACGGTGCCGTCCTCGCTCACATCCCAGCTCTCGGCAATGGCGGGAACGGCAGCGCCGTCGGCGTCCATCTGGGTCAGGCCGTCGGTGTAGTTGGCGATGACCTCAAAGCTGGTGCCGTCGGTGGCGACCTGAGGATCCAGGCTCTCAACCTCGACCTCGACCATCACGTTCAGAACCTTGTCACCGTCGGCAGCAGCGGCGGTGTCGGCAGGAGCCGCGTCACCGGCAGCCGCGGGAGCGGCAGTGGCAGCGGGAGCGCTGGAGCCGCCGCAGGCAGCCAGGCCCAGCACCATGACCATTGCCAGAACCAGCGCAACGATTCGTTTCATGTTCATGTTTCATTTTCCTTTCTCTTAGATAGTCACCCGTGGTCTGCGGGTTCGGCAAAGCACCCTGAATTCCATAGGAAAATCAGGCTATTTTGCTATATCCCACATTATAAACCTCCGCGTTAGCACTGTCAAACAGGAAATACGCACGGAAGCGGCTCTGACCGTAATTTCTATTTATTGCATAAAAACCGAAAAAACCGCAGATTCATTTGTATAAAAATTGACGGCACATTTTCGGCATTTTCCTGCATATGCTGAAAGTTGATGCATAATTTGTTCTTTTTCACCCCTGTATCCACTCTATGGACAAAAATGCGCGTTTTGTGGAAACCGTCCCCCTTGCCGCGGCAGCGCATCCGGGCAGCGCATACAGCTCATCCAAAAGGCCCCTACGCCGACGCTTTCCTGTATGGCGGCGCAATCCAAAAGCCCATGGGCATTCAGGGCGTATCCTCCCCCCATATTCCTCCTCCGGCGCAAAAAATCCCACAGGCTTTTTCTGCCTGTGGGATTCTTGGTTTACATTACTTGCACAGTTCCTCAGCGACTTCAACAATGTGCTCCGCGCTGAGACCGAAGGCCTTCAGCAGGGCGCCGGCGGGGCCGGAGTGGCCGAACTCGTCGTTAACGCCGATGCGGCGCACCGGGGTGGGCAGCTTCTCGGACAGCAGGCTGCACACAGCCTCGCCCAGACCGCCGATGACGGAGTGCTCCTCGCAGGTGATGACCTTGCCGCACTTCTTTGCCGCGGCCAGAACCAACTCCTCGTCAAGAGGCTTGATGGTGGCCATGTTGATGACCATGGCATTAATACCCTTGGCAGCCAGTGTTTCCGCCGCCACGATGGCTTCATAAACCATCAGGCCGTTGGCGATGATGGCAACGTCGGTGCCGTCCCGCAGGACTTCACCCTTGCCGATCTGGAAGTCAAAGCCTTCCTCGTGGACAACGGGCACAGCGGCCCGGCCGAAGCGCATGTAAACGGGGCCCTCGTACTCATAAGCGGCCTTGACCATGGCCTTGGCTTCCACATCGTCGGCGGGGCTCATGACCACCATGCCGGGGATGGAGCGCATCAGGGCGAAGTCCTCGCAGCACTGATGGCTGGCGCCGTCCTCACCGACGGAGATGCCGCCGTGGGTGGCGCCGATCTTCACGTTCAGGTGGGGGTAGCCGATGGAGTTGCGAACCTGCTCAAAGGCCCGGCCCGCTGCGAACATGGCGAAGGAGGAAGCGAAGGGAACCAGTCCGGTGGTGGACATTCCCGCCGCCACACAGATCATGTTGGCTTCCGCGATACCGCAGTCAAAGTGCCGGTCGGGGAAGGCCTTCTTGAAAACGCCGGTTTTGGTAGCGCCAGCCAGATCGGCATCCAGCACCACCAGATTCTCATGCTCAGCACCCAGCGCCGCCAGGGCGTTGCCGTAGCTGTCACGGGTCGCGATCTTCTTTACGTCTGCCATATCACTTGCCCTCCAGTTCTGCCAGAATCGCCTTCAGCTCGCCAATGGCCTGCTCATGCTCGGCGTCATTGGGTGCCTTGCCGTGCCAGCCGGCGTTGTTCTCCATGAAGGACACGTCCTTGCCCTTCACCGTCTTCATGACGATGGCGGTGGGCTGGCCCTTGGTTTCCCGGGCGGTGTTGAAAGCGGCCTCGATCTGGTCAAAGTCATGGCCGTCGATGGCAACTACCTTGAAGCCGAAGGCTTCCAGCTTGTCCACGATGGGATAGGGGCTCATCACGTCGGCAACGTTGCCGTCGATCTGCAGGCCGTTGTTGTCAACGATGACGCAGAAGTTGTCCAGCTTGTAGTGGGCAGCCAGCATGCAGGCCTCCCAGACCTGGCCCTCCTGAATCTCGCCGTCGCCCAGCAGGGTGTAGACCCGGGCGGGGTTCCCCTGATGCTTCAGGCCCAGCGCCATACCGGCGGCGCAGGAGATGCCCTGACCCAGAGAGCCGGTGGACATGTCAACACCGGGCACGGTGTTCATGTTGGGATGGCCCTGCAGGTAGGAGTCGATGTGACGCAGGGTCACCAGATCCTCCACGGGGAAGAAGCCCCGGTAGGCCAGCGCGGAGTACAGGCCGGGAGCGGTGTGGCCCTTGCTCAGGACAAAGCGATCCCGGTTATCCGCCTTGGGATTCTTAGGATCGATGTTCATTTCCTTGAAATACAGATAGGTAAACATATCCGCCGCGGACAGACTGCCGCCGGGGTGACCGGCCTTGGCGCCATGGGTCGCGTCGATGACGCCCATGCGCACCTTGCAGGCAGTGATCTGCAGCTGCTTTTTCTCGTTCGGAGTCAAAACAATCACTTCCTCTTTCATACTTACTTATTCATCACTCCGCCCTGGGGCAGAGGGATTGACAATTCAAACGCCTGCGCAGATCTTCCCGGAAAGCGGCATGAAGATCTGTGCGGCAGGCCCCACTAAGAAGGCGCAGATAATGGTGCCAAGGCCCACGGTCCCTCCCAGCAGGAAGCCCGCCAGAGCGAAGCACACATCCACGCAGATTCGAACCACGCCGAATTTCCACCGGGTCTTGTCGCTGATGACCACCGCCACTAGATCGTTGGGGCCGGTGCCTGCCTTGGACTGGATGACGATGGTCATACCGAAGGCCAGAATCACGCAGCCCGCCACCAGCGCCACAAGCCGCAGAGCCATGGCAGACTGGGCGTTGATCAGGCCGCCCAGCAAAATCGTGAACACATCAATGATCGGCCCGCCCAGGAACATGCACAGCAGGGTGCCGATGCGGATATAGCTTCTGTCCACCACCAGCAGCACCAGAATGATCAGGAAGGATACGCCCATATGGACATATCCGTGGGTCATAAAGCCGGGCCAGGGCAGAAAGCGGAACAGACCCTGAATGAGCACGTTGAAGGGATCGGAGCCGAGATCCGCCAGCAGGAACAGGGTCACGCCCAGATGGGCGATGGTCAGGCCAATCAGCAGCAGGATCACCCGCTTTATCCATATCCGCAAATCCTTCATCGGCTCACCCAATCCCTTCGGCGTCTAATCCAATATATCATACAATATCCCGCACAATTCTGTCAATTCCAATTTATCGTACAGGCTTCTTTTCGTGCAACTTCCCAAAGATCGACGGGACAGAATTGCCTATTCTGCCAGTTCCTTTCTTCAGAGCCTTATACAGTTCCTGCTGCACCGGCATTCTGTCCCGCTTGGGATACAGTTCATCAAACAGCGTCCTGAGCTCCGCGCAGCCGTCCGCGTCCAGCCGGTTCACCAGCTCCCGGCACCAGCCCTGAGCCGCGTACATCATCCAGTAGCTTTCCCGGCTACCGCAGGTCTTCGGCGCTTCAATGAGAAACCGGGCCGCTGTCAGCGCATCAGCAGCGTCAGGCCGGGTCTCCAGAAAAGCCTTTGTCCACTTGCCGATATCCTCGTAGAAAAGCTCATGGCAGGGATGGTTTTTTGGGTCATTGCCGAAGCCGAACAGGCCATCGGCGGGGGAAGCCTTTTTGCGCACCAGCGTGGCTTCCTCGTCATACTGCCGGTAACGCTCCTTTAACTGCTCAAGCATGGAAAATCTCTCCTTTTCATCTACCACTGATGGCAGAAGGTATGTTTGCCGATGGTTCCCCATACGTTTTCATTCACGGCCCCGGTGCTGAAGAACACCACATCCTCCGGCACCACATGGGGGCCGTACAGTGCCCGGCGGATGGCCTCATACTGCACATGGGTGGGTTTGGCGGCATAAATCTGTCCGATCGCCTTGAACTGATCCGGCGCGTAGAGCACGTCGTGGACAGTTCCCGGAAAGTTATCCGCCGCCACCCGGTTGATGACCACCTCGGCAATGGCCTGCTGGCCTTCGAAAGGCTCTCCCTGGGCCTCCGCCCAGATGAGCTTCGCCAGAAGCTCCGTGTCCTCGTCGCTTACTGTCAGGTCGGGGTACCTTGGCCCCTCGGCGGGGGCGGGATCCTCATAGTGGAACGGCTCCTCCGGCATCTGGGCCGGATCGTAAATCCACGCCCCCTGATAGCCGCAGAGAATATCCCCCTCCCGGAACCCTTCCGCGAAGGACTTTTGCAGATTCCACAGCTCGTAATTATTCCGATTTGGGTCGTTAACGGTGATTTTTCCCGCCTCGTTGATCCCCGTCAGCACGATAAAGTGCTGCCCGGTGGTAAAGACGGAGCTGCTTCCCATCAGGGCAATGACAACCTTGCCGTCCCGGAGTGCCTGCCGGGCGACGTGGAAATTCTCCGCCCGCCGGCAGGGCAGCCGCAGTTCCTCCGAAACATGTTCAAGGGTCTGTATCTGATTGCCGGTATAGCAGGCAAACCACTGGGCCAGCTGGTCAGGCCGGTATTCATAGCCCGTCAGGTAGCTTGCCACCATGGCAACGCTGGTTATGCCACTGCCGTTCTCCGCGAAGGAGCCGGTGCCATAGCGGATATCCGGGTAGTCCGTTTCGTAGAAATTGGGTACGGCATCATAGTGCGTTCGCTCATTCTCCACCGATACCGGCTCCGGCTCTGTTACAACCGCCACCGTTTCCGTAGGCTCCGGCAGTGCTTCCGTGGCAGCTTCCGTTGTCTCCTCCGTTTCCAATGGAGCGTAATACACCGTCTCCGTGGGCAAGCTCACCGTCCGATGTGGCTTCACGGTGAAGGCATCCTGAAATGCCGGCAGAAAACCGGCTACCACACCGCACATGGCCCCGACTGCCGCCAGCAGAATCAGTATTTTCTTTGTTCGTTTCACTGGGGTCTCCTTTACCAAAGGGGTTTGGGTTTATAGGCCTAACTCACCACGGACGGACAGCATCAGTCCTCGGATATTCAGCTGCTGGGGGCAGATTTCTTCACACTTACCACACCGCCGACAGTCGCCGGGCTTCCCTCCGCCGATATTGGAGGTATCCGCCGCGCCTGTACGCCACTTGTCGTTGAGGCAGGCAAACAGATCGGGGATCGGAATTTCCATGGGGCAGACCTCGGTGCAGTAGCGGCAGCCGGTGCAGGGAATCAGCCCCTGACCCCGCAGGACGCTCCGCACCTGCTCTACCGCCGCCTGTTCCTGGGGGGACAGCGGCTGAAAGTCCTTCATAAACGCCACGTTTTCTTCCAGCTGCTCCAGCGTGCTCATGCCGGACAGAACCGTGCGGTTCCCCGGAAATCCCGCGGCGAAGCGGATGGCAAGGCTGGCGTTGGAGCCGCTGCCCAGACCGTCAAAAATCCGCTGGGCCTGCTCGGGAAGCTTCACCAGAGAGCCGCCCTTCACCGGCTCCATGACGAACACCGGCTTTCCGTGCTTCCGGCAGACCTCATAGCAGCCGAAGGACTGCACTCTGGGGTCATCGTAGTCTAAGTAGTTGAACTGAAGCTGCACCACCTCAATCTGGGGGTAGGCCGTCAGAATGGTCTCCAAAACTTCAGGGCTGTCGTGGAAGGAGATGCCCAGATGGCGAAGCTTCCCCTCCGCTTTCAGCTCCAGCGCCGTCTCATAGGCTCGGCAGCGCCGGTATTTTTCAAACCGCTCTGCGCTCTGGGCGTGCATCAGGTAGAAGTCGAAATAATCCACCCCGCAGGCTTCCAGCTGGGTTTCAAACAGGGGCCGAATGTCCTCTTGCTTTTCAAAAAAGTTATTGGACAGCTTGTTGGTCAAAATGTACCGATCCCGCGGATACCGGGAAGTCAGACAGGTTCTGACAGCCTGCTCGCTCTGGCCACCGATGTAGCCGTGGGCCGTGTCGAAATAGTTAAATCCCGCCGCCAGAAAGGCGTCCACCATTTGCGTGGTCTGGGGAATGTCCACCAGATCGCCCACCATGGGCAGGCGCATCATACCAAAGCCGAACCGCTTCTGAATTTCGGGAAATACCGCTTCCATATCCACGTCTCCTTAACATTTTGCTGTAGGAATGCCCTTCGTTAAGATAATTATTCTTTAGCGGGGAGCCAGCGCGGGCAATGCGTTACCAACGCTGGCGGTGATCATTACGCCATTGGGCCTGCTCGACCAGGACTGCTCAGATAAATTGTTCTTTATCTGAGTTTCGTAGGGCGGAGTCATGACTCCGCCGATCAGGTTGGTCTATTGCCTTGCGTTGGTTAAAAGGGATTTGTCTGGTATTTACTCACCAAATACCATTCAACGTAAATTGCTGATTGACGATACTGCGTCGGCGGGGTCATGACCCCGCCCTACTAAGATAAATTCTCCTTTACCGCATTTGCATAGACTAATCTGAATTATACCAGAGTGCCGCCGGAACGTCAACCGTTGCGGCAGCTTCTGTTCCCCCATTATTTTTACGACAGAACCCCTTCTCTTTCGTACAATGGCAGGGAAGCCAATCCGGCTTTCAACAACAACACAGGAGGTTATTTTCATGCAGATTCAAACGAAAATCGACGTCGACCTGAACCGTCCGGGTACACAGACAGTTCCGGCCATGCAGCACGATGGTCAGACCCGGGCAGTAGAAATTTCCCTGTTCTGCGACGGTCAGCCCTGGCAGCCCCCGGAGGGTGCCACCGCCGCCATCGGCTACGAAAAGCCCGACCGTACCCGGGGCAGCTATGACCGGCTTCCCGACGGCAGCGCCGCCGTCACCGTCAGCGGCAGCACCGCCGCCGTCCTTCTCTCTGCCCAGATGCTCAGCGTGCCGGGGTGTGTACGTGCGTGTCTGGTGTTTCACGATGAGAGCCTGAACCAGCTGACCACCTTCCCCTTTCAGGTGCAGGTGCAGGTCAATCCGGCAGCGGAAGCACCCCAGGTCGAGGACTACTGCCGTCTGCAATGGCTGGAAGAGAAGCTGGACGAGTACCTGCGTCTGGCCAAGGACAGCGGGGAGTTTACAGGCCCTGCAGGCCCCGGCCCGGTGCTGCTGGGACAGGAGGTGGCCTTCCAGATCAGTCAGGATTACCGGCAGATTCCCACAGGCGTGTGGAGTGAGGTTCTCCCCAGCTGTTCCGCTAGGGAATTTGTCTGGAGCCGCACCACAGCCCACTACGATTCCGGCGATGTGATCACCTACAGCGTCAGCCGCAACGGCGCGGACGGGGACGGCACGGTGGTTTCCGTCTGCGGCGTCGGCCCGGACGATACCGGGAACATTCCCCTTACGGCGGAAGCAGTGGGCGCCCTGCCCTGCGTAGGCGGCACCGTTCAGGGGCAGCTCGATATGGGCGGTCAGAGGCTCACCGGCCTGCCCGACCCCACGGAGGATTCCGACGCCGCGGACAAGGGCTATGTGGACGCCCAGGCCGCCGCTGCCGTCACCGGGGCAACGCAGGCTGTGAAAACCAGATTTGTTTCCTTTCTGCTGGCCGTTGAAGACTGGGCAGGCACCAGTGCGCCTTACACCCAGTTTATCCCCATCTCCAATCTGACGGAGGATAAACTGACCCAGGCCTATCCGCTGTACTACAACGACATAACACGCAATCTGGCGGTGAAGGAGGCCAGCGCCGCCGTCAGCTTCGCCAAGCGCACAGATGGCGGCATCACCTTCACCTGCCTTGAGGAAAAGCCCTCAGCCGATATTCCTGTGACGGTGGAGGTATATATGTAAGCTCCAGGCCATCATTTGAGACATATGTCATATTCTTCTTGCTTTTTCCGGCGATATCGGTTAAAATAAACCCATCTTGCGGGGGGCTGCCCCGCACAACAGGAGGATACCGTTATGGCTAACAAATACGCTGGAACCCAAACTGAGAAGAACCTGGCTGCCGCCTTTGCCGGTGAGTCCGAGGCCCGAAACAAGTACACCTATTTCGCTTCCAAGGCCAAAAAGGACGGCTTTGAACAGATTTCCGCACTGTTTCTGAAGACCGCCGACAACGAGAAGGAGCACGCCAAGATGTGGTACAAGGAACTGCATGACGGCATCGGCTCCACCGCCGAAAACCTGCTGGCCGCCGCCGAGGGTGAAAACTACGAGTGGACGGATATGTACGCCGGCTTTGCCAAGACCGCCGAGGAGGAGGGCTTCCCCGAGCTGGCTGCCAAGTTCCGTCTGGTTGCCGCCATCGAAAAGCACCACGAGGAGCGCTACCGTGCCCTGCTCAAGAACGTGGAGACCGCCAAGGTCTTCGAAAAGAGCGAGGTCAAGGTCTGGGAGTGCCGCAACTGCGGTCACATCGTGGTAGGCACCGCCGCCCCCGAGATCTGCCCCACCTGCGCCCATCCCCAGAGCTATTTTGAGGTTCACGCAGAGAACTACTAAGCATACGCAAAGCGCCGCGGCATGGCCGCGGCGCGTTCGTATATGCACGAGGAATACAGTTGATAGTTGACAGTGGACAGTGGACAGTTAACGAGTCCCTGCAGGACAATACAATAAAATCAAATATGACGATTTTCTTCAACAGAACATCACAGGCCTGGTATTTGATTTCTTTTTTATCCATCCCGAAGGGATACCACAACTGTCAACTGTCAACTATTCACTGTCAACTCAAAGAACAATATTCCTTATTTTCACTGAAACAGGCCGTCCCGGGTGAGACGGCCTGTTCATGATTGACTGATGTAATAATCGCCCTGCCGACTCAAACCAGAGCGGCGGTGATGATGGCCATCTTGTAGACCTCGTCGGCGTTGCAGCCACGGGACAGGTCGTTGATGGGAGCGGCCAGACCCTGCAGGATGGGGCCGTAGGCCTCGAAGCCGCCCAGACGCTGGGCAATCTTGTAGCCGATGTTGCCGGCCTCGATGGTGGGGAAGATGAAGGTGTTGGCGTAGCCGGCCACAGGAGAGCCGGGGAACTTCAGCTGACCGACCTCGGGAGCCACAGCCGCGTCGAACTGCATCTCGCCGTCAATGGCCAGATCGGGAGCCATTTCCTTGGCAACGGCGGTGGCGTCATGGCTCAGCTTCACGGTGCCGCCCTTGCCGGAGCCGTTGGTGGAGAAGCTCAGCATGGCAACCTTGGGGTCGATGCCGAAGACCTTGGCGGTCTTGGCGGTCTCGATGGCAACCTCAGCCAGCTTCTGAGCGGCGGTCAGGGTCACGTTGCCGTCCTTGTCAACGGAATCCTCGTAGCTCAGGTTGATGGCGCAGTCGCCCATGGCCAGCTTCTCGTCGCCCCGTACCAGAATGAAGCAGGAGGACACCAGATGGGCGCCCTTCTTGGTCTTCACCAGCTGCAGAGCGGGACGGACGGTGTCGGCGGTGGAGTAGGTAGCGCCGCCCAGCAGGGAGTCGGCGTAGCCCATCTTCACCAGCATGGTGCCGAAGTAGTTACCCTTGGACAGAGCCTTGCGGCAGTCCTCAGCAGACATCTTGCCCTTGCGCAGCTCCACCATCTTCTCGACCATGGCATCCATGCCGTCATAGGTCAGGGGATCGATGATCTCGACGCCCTCAATGTTGAAGCCGCCCTTGGCAGCATTGGCCTTGACCTCGTCCACGTTGCCGATGAGGATGGGGGTCAGGAAGCCGCCCTCCACCAGACGGGAGGTTGCCTCCAGAATACGGGCGTCGTGGCCCTCGGTAAATACGATCTTGCGGGGATTCGCCTTCAAAGTTTCGATCATAGCATTGAACATGGGAATCATTCCTCCGTTTTATCGGGCATACGCCCGTTTTTTACCATTTAATTATAGCTCAGTTTCTTCTGGGGTGCAACCCTTTTTTGCGGCTGCCCCGCAAATTTTGTCCCCCTGCCCCGAATACCGGGAGGAAGCGGCCCTTTTCGTTGTGAAACGCCTATGAACGGCATAACTTTTGTTTATTTTGATGAAAAACTTTTCAAAAACGGTATTTTTCCCCTTGCATTTTGTGCGAATTCTCTGTATAATGGGGATAAACTATGGGATGGAGGAGATCAGGCTTGGGGGAAGTGTTGGCTGTGCTGTCCGGCAAGGGCGGAACCGGAAAAACCTCCGTCTGCGCGGGGCTGGCCTGCGCTCTTGCCGAGGCCGGAAGGAAAGTCCTGTCCGTAGACTGCGACGTGGGTCTGCGGAATCTGGACATTTCTCTGGGGCTGACGGAAGGTGCCGCCCTGTCCTTTCTGGATGTGGCCGGCGGCAATTATCCCCTGAGCAGCGCCGCCCGGCACCCGAAGTATCCCGACCTGTGTTTCCTCACCGCCCCTATGAACTGCCCCGTGGAAAGGATTGACATCGAATCCTTCCGCGCCATGCTTCGGCAGGCCCGGCGGGAATTCGACCTGATTCTGCTGGACGCTCCGGCAGGCGTAGATGCCGGCTTCCGGCTGGTTTCCTCCGCCGCCGACCGCTTCCTGCTGGTTACTGGCTTCGGCCCTGCCTCTGTCCGGGACGCCGCCCGGGTGGGCGAGCTTCTGGAGCTGCAGGGCAAGCTGGATGTGCGGCTCATCGTCAACCGGGTGGATCGGGAGATGCTCAGCACCCTGCGCACCACCATCGACGACGTGATGGACAGCGCCGGTCTGCCGCTGGCGGGCATCGTGCCGGAAGACCCCTGTGTAACGCTGGCGGCCTCCTTTGGACGGCCCCTGCTGCAATATTCCCCCCGCTGCCCCGCCGCCAAGGCCTGCCGCCGGATTGCCCGACGGATTCAGGGCTTCCACGAACCGATTGCCTTACGATAAGAAAATCAACGCTTTGACATATAAAGAAGGAGTGACAGCTGTGAACATCGCATTTCTCGCTCACGACAAGAAGAAGGAACTGATGGTTCAGTTCTGCACCGCCTACAAGAGCGTGCTGGCAAAGCACAACCTCTTCGCCACCGCCACCACCGGCAGACTCATCGCCGACAACACCGGCCTGCCCATCACCCTGCTCCTGTCCCACAAGCAGGGCGGCCACCAGCAGATCAACGCCCGGATTGCCTACAACGAGATCGATCTGGTTCTGCTGTTCACAGACCCCAACACCACCGAGCCCTGGGACGACAGCCAGATGATCGAGACCATCCGGCACTGTGACAAGCAGAATGTGCCCATCGCCACCAACCTGGCCTCCGCCGAAATGCTCATTATGGGCCTGCAGCGGGGCGATCTGGATTGGCGGGAAATGCTGCACAGTAAAAACAGATTTTAAGCGTGAAGTGTGGAGAGTGAAGAGTGAAGAGTTTTGGGGAACGGTTTCTCCACTCTCCACTCTGTACTCTCCACTCTATTCGATACAGAAAGGAACAACGCAATATGGATATTATCAAGCCCCGGACGTTGTCCGGCTTTATGGAGCTGCTGCCCGGCAAGCAGCTGCGTTTTGAGAAAATGGCGGAAATTCTGCGCACCACCTACGCTTCCTATGGCTTTGCCCCTCTGGACACCCCCGTCATCGAGGATGCCCAGATTCTGCTGGCAAAGGGCGGCGGCGAGACCGAGAAGCAGATCTACCGCTTCACCAAGGGCGACAGCGACCTGGCCCTACGGTTCGACCTGACGGTACCGTTGGCAAAATATGTGGCGCTCCATTATAACGAGCTGGCCTTCCCCTTCCGGCGGTTCCAGATCAGCAAGGTCTACCGGGGGGAGCGTGCTCAGCGGGGCCGGTTCCGGGAATTCTATCAGGCGGACATCGACATCATCGGCGACGGCAAGCTGGACATTCTGAATGAGGCGGAAATTCCCGCCATCATCTACAAGGTCTTCCGGGGCTTCGGCCTGAGCCGGTTCCAGATTCGGGTCAATAACCGCAAAATTCTGAACGGCTTCTACGCCATGCTGGGTCTCAGCGAAAAAAGCGGCGACATTATGCGCACCGTGGACAAGCTGGACAAGATCGGTGCGGACAAGGTCAAGGTCATTCTGCTGGAGGACTGCGGTCTGACAGACGAACAGGCGGACGAGATTCTTAAATTCATCGCCATCACCGGCACCAATGCCGAGGTGCTTGCCGCACTGGAGGGTTACGCCGGGCGCAATGAGATGTTCGATCAGGGCCTTGCCGAGCTGAAGGCCGTCACCTTAAATCTGTCCGCTTTCGGCGTGCCGGAAGCGAATTTCGCCGTGGATCTGACCATCGCCCGGGGCCTGGACTACTACACCGGCACCGTCTATGAGACTACCCTGCTTGACCACCCGGAGATCGGCTCCGTCTGCTCCGGCGGCCGCTACGACAATCTGGCGGGCTACTACATCGACAAGCCCCTGCCCGGCGTGGGCATCTCCATCGGCCTGACCCGTCTTTTCTACGTTCTGGACGAACAGGGCCTGCTGAATCCCGCCCTGCCCAGCGCGCCTGCCGATGCACTGGTGCTGCCCATGACGGACAATCCCGCCGCCGCCATTGCGGTAGCCGAAACCATCCGCTCCGCCGGCCTGCGGGTGCAGCTGTACGGCGAGCAGAAGAAGTTCAAGCAGAAAATGGCCTACGCCAACAAGCTGGAGGTTCCCTTCGCCGTGCTTCTGGGCGAGGACGAAATCGCCGAGGGCGTGTGCTCCGTGAAAAATATGGCTACCGGCGAGCAGGTGAAGCTCACCCCCGCCGATGCCGCCGCCTATATCAAAAACGCGCTGGCGGAAACCGACTGCGCGGTAATCCTGGAGAAATAAGCTTTGCAGGGCGGGTTTCGGAACCCGTCCTGCTTTTTGCTGTTCTATTCTTCAATCAGACCATACAGCTTATAAAGCATCAACATGTTCTGATACATGAGCTTATCGCCCATGAGCTGCCGGAAGGTTGCGGATTTTGTCTTGTCCGCCGCCTTCAGTTCTTCCATTTTCGCCACCGTATCGGCGTATTTCTGCCGGACAAAGGCCAGCATTTTCTCAAAGTTTTCTTCCCGTTGGGACATAATTCTCCTCCCTGCCAAAAAGCCAACGGGCGGGTCAATGACCCGCCCCTACTGGTATCAATATTTGGTGTTGTCGTTATGGGTGTTGAAGGCACCCTCGAAGCCCACGATATAGCCGCCCACCTCGGCGTAGTAGCTGCACAGGGCGCTGGCGGGTTCCAGAATAAAGCGGGCGTGGGGGAATTCCTCCCGGATGAGAGCCATGAATTCCTGCGACACATCCTCAGCAAAGCAGTGGGCAATGCGGATCAGGCCGCCGTCCCGGAAGCCCCGCTCCTTCACAGTCTGCACCATGGCGTGCAGCGCTTTTTTCGCCCCACGGGGCTTGTGGATGGCCACGATCTGACCGCCGTGGGCCTCTCCGATGACCCGGATGCCCAGCATTCCCGCCAGCTTGGCAGCGGTCAGGGGCACCCTGCCGTTGTGGGCCAGATTGTTCATGGATTCCAGGCAGAAAATGGTATGGGTGTGGTTGTGGTAATTCAGAACCTTGGCGATGGTGGTGTCAAAATCGTCCCCCTCGGCCTCGCACTGGCGGATTTTGTCGGCAATCATCATCAGCTCCGGGCCGGCGGACAGGGAGTCGAACAGGTACACACGGCGGCCGGGATGCTCCTCCATATAGGTGTCCGCCGCCTGACGGGCGGCGTTATAGCTGCCGGACAGGTGCTTGGTGATGGTGATGCCGAACACGAACTCGGCATCGCCGAAGGCCTCCAGCCACTCGCCCACGTTGGGGCAGGAGGAGCCGGTTTTTCCCTTGTACACCTTCAGATCTTCCACCATCTGAGTGATGTTCAGGCCGGGAACGTCCACATACTCCTGCCCCGCCACAATTTTCAGGGGCACGCAGCCATAGTCCTCGCCGGGGCGGGACAGCACATTGGAGGAAGAGTCTGTTACAATTCGAAAATGCATGATGACATCTCTCTTTCATCGGTTTTTCAATAACTTGTAATCATTGTATCAACATCTTGAGACATTGTCAAGGAAATCTTATGTTAAGTTTTTTCGTATTGACATTCCCGGCGCTTTTCGGTATAATGTCCCAAGGTGATAAACATGAATCAGGAAACCAAACAGCGCATCGCGGAATCTCTCCGGGACCTTCATCTGCCCCGGTACCACGAGATTCCCGACGTGGGCCTGTATCTGGAACAGGCCGCGAAATATATCAGCGGCTGTGTTTCCCCTCTGGGAGACATGGCCCTCACCGGCTCCATGATCAGCAACTATGTGAAAAAAGGTTTGATCGCCAGCCCGGTGAAAAAGCAGTACAGCCGGGATCAGATCGCCTATCTGATCTTCATTGCCATTTGTAAGAGCGTGCTGTCTCTGGACGCGCTGGACGCTTTTTTGCGGCTTCAGCGGCAGTCCTACGCCCTGCAAAGGGCCTACGACTATTTTGTCCGGGAATTTGAAAGTCTTTTGCTGTTCACCTTTGAGCTGACGGACACGGCGGATATGTTCCCGGAGACCAGTTCTGATGGGAAACGCCTCCTGTACACCTGCATCATCGCCGCCGTGCAGAAGGTTTACTTAGAAAAGTATCTGGAAGCCCTGACGGAGGAAAAGAACGAATAATTGCATGTCATTGCGAACCAGTCCGCAGACTGGTGTGGCAATCCAAATCCCAACCCGATGCCGATGACCGGCATTTTTGATGGAGAACGGATTCCCACGCCAGTGTGCCCACTGGCACGGGATTTGTCAAGGATAATTCTTCCCTGTGTCCTTTGATGCGTGGTTTTTCGGCGTGTCGCACAAAGTGCTTTTATTCTTCTTGTGTGCTATTGCCTATCTCATACTACCAAAGGCAGTTTTTGCAATATCAGCAAAATAAAAAATGGGCAGCACCTGTTAGATTACAGATGCTGCCCATTGAAATTATGCTTTGTCCCTTTTCTGACAGAATAAAGGAATCAGATTCCCTGTTCCTGTTTTGGAGATGTGTGCTGCTGCGCCTGTTCAAAATTCTTGCGGGCAGAGTCCACATAGAATTTAAGGCAACACCGCACAATGGGAGCTGCGGGCTTCGGCGGATCTTTTGCCCCAATCGTGCAGTATGAAAAATGGGAAATACATCCAGTATTTCCGCATTTTCCATACTTTCGCTTGGGTCAAAATCTCACGCCGAATCTCCTTGCCCCATTATGCGGTGTTGCCTTAATTTTCCAAAGCTGCTGAGAATCCTCCCGGATGGATTTGAACTGGGCATAGGTTTCGGCATGCTCCTGTTCCAATCTGGCATCCGTAATTTTCGGAATGAAAAATCATGGATACCCGTCGCTTTATGATCTTCATATTAAATTCCCATGCGCTTTCGCAGTGCGCTACCATTTATGAAAGACTTTGGCGTATTGGAATTTATATGCATCAGCACAGGTTGCCCCGCAAGGGGCGAGGTGCTGGCATTTGTTTGAAATATTACTGTGAATGCGGAGCTTTCACAGTAATATTTCCATCCTCACGAATGAAAGTCAGTATGAAAATGCGAATATTTTTCCCATTTTTTGAGCTGCACAGCTGGGACTAAAGAGTCGCTGTCCAGCCGAAACAGAACTGTTCAGAGGTTCCCCGATACACGGTATCAATCTGATAAAAGTGTTATAGCAACTGCGCCAGAAGCGCGTCCGGCATTACGCCGGAGAAGCCTGGGATGGTCAGCTCTGCCGACGGGAGCAGCCGGGCCGTTCCGATGCCGATGGCTTTCATTCCGCCCCGGTGGGCGGCCTCGATACCTGCGGCTGAGTCCTCGAAAACCAGGCACTGCTCAGGTGGGAGTCCCAGAGCCTCCGCTCCTTTGAGGAACACCTCCGGGTTGGGCTTGCCGTTTACAATTCTCGTGCCGTCGATGACGGCGTCAAAAAACGCCGTAATTTCCAGCTTTTTCAGGACAAACTCCGCATTTTTGCTGACACTGCCAAGAGCTGTCCGGTATCCCTCGGCCCGGGCAGCGCGTAAGAATTCCGACACGCCCGGCAGCAGCGCCGCCGGGGTCAAAGTGCCAATCATCTCCCGGTAGCGGTCATTTTTCCGGGTGCACAGCCTCTCTTTTTCCGATTCCGAAAGGGAGCGGTTTCCCTTTTTCAGCAGAATTTCCAGGCACTGTGCCCGGCTGATGCCCAGAAAGGCCTCTTGGTCTGCCGGAGTGAAGGGAATTCCCAATTCTTCGGCAAGCTCCTGCCACGCCCGGGCGTGGAGGGGGTTGGTGTTGACCAGCACTCCATCCAGATCGAATAACAGTCCCCGGATCACAGCAGCTTCAGGGTGCCGGAGGTGATGCGCCGGCCGCTTGACCGGTCAAAGAGCATCACGCTGCTGCCGGTGATATCCAGCAGGTGTTTGCTTCCGATGGTAAACAGGGTGCTGCCGAAGACCACGCCGGTGAGCAAATACTCTCCGATGCGCACCTTGACGGTGGATTCCATGCCGGTGGGCATGGCACCGTAAATCTCGCACTCCACATTTCCGCCGCCGGTGATGGACAGGAACTCCGGGCGGATACCCAGCACCAGATCCTCGTTGGTGAGCACCGGCTCCTCGTGGATGCCGTCGTCCTCGTCGTTGACTCTGGCGATGTGGTAGCGGAAGGTCTCGTCCTTGTTGCTCTTTTCCACGTAGCCGCTCTCTCCCGCACGGGCCTTCAGAGCCTGCGCCTGGGCTTCCAGCTCCTCGTCCCGCCGGTGGAACCACTGGGGCAGCTGCAATGGCTGCTCGGGGGTGAAAACTGCCTTGTGTCCGTCCAGCAGCGTCAGCTCAATGCTGCCCTCAGGCCCCTGCCAGCCCTTGGCCTCCACGAAATTGATAGAGGGGTTGCCAACGAAGTCTGCCGCAAAAAGATTGGCAGGGTGATTGTAAACTTCCAGCGGCGCGGCATACTGCTGAAGGACACCGTTGTTCATCAGGCAGATCTGCGTTGCCAGGGTCATGGCCTCCATCTGATCGTGGGTGACGTAGACGAAGGTGGAGCCAGTCTCCACATGGAGCCGCTGCAATTCATAGCGCATTTCCAGACGCAGTTTGGCATCCAGATTGGAAAGCGGCTCGTCCATGAACAGCACGCTGGGTTCAGGAGCCAGGGTCCGGGCAATTGCCACACGCTGCTGCTGACCGCCGGACAGCTCCGCGGGATAGCGGTCCATGAACATACTGATTTTGACGATGCGGGACACCCGGCGCACGGACAGGTCGATCTCTTCTTTGGTCAGCTTGCGCACAGCGGTTTCCACCTTGCCGTCCTTGAGAAGCTCAAAGTTCTCGTTGAAAGGCTGAGCCTTTCGGGCGGCTTCCACCTTTTCTTCCAGAGCCTTTACCTCGGCGGACACGTCCTTACCCTGCTCCAAATGATAGCCGAACAGCTTTTTGGCAGTGTACTGGGAGATGGTGTAGGTATCGATCAGCTTGATGATTGCCTTCTTTTCGTCCAGCTTGCCGTTTTTATCCCGGCATTCCTCAAGAGTCTTTACCACATCCTGAGGATTTTTGAGGATCTGGGCCAGACGGGCGGCGTTTTTCGCCTCAAAGCTGATCTTTGGCATTTCCTCCTTGATGTTTGACAGGCCGAAGGAAATATTCTGGTAGACGGTCATGTTGGGCCACAGGGCATAGTTCTGGAAGAGGAAGCCTACCTTCCGCTTGTTGGCGGGGATGTTGATGCCCAGCTCACTGTCGAATACCACCGTGTCGCCGATGGTGATGCGTCCGCTAGTGGGTGTCTCCAGCCCCGCGATCATCCGCAGGGTGGTGGTCTTGCCGCAGCCGGAGGGGCCCAGCAGGGTGACAAACGCGTTATTTTCAATGACCAGATTCAGGTCGTCCACACCATAGAACTTGCCCCAGCGCTTGGTGATATGCTCTAATCTGATTTCAGGCATGATTTAACCTCCGATTCCTTTATCCAGGCTTGCGCCGGTGACTTTGTTGACAAGGGTGTTGCACACCAGAATGGTGATGATGAGGATCAGGTTGATGCCGCTGGAGAAGGCATACAGGCCCATTTCATCGAAGTAATCCAGCGTGGTGGACAGGATGAAGCCCTGTACGCACAGCAGCATGAACAGGCTCAACTCCCGCAGGCAGGTCATGAAGGGTAGCAGGTAGCCGCTGATGATGGAGGATTTTTGGATGGGGATGATGATGCGGGTCATGCGCTTGATCCATGGGATGTCCTGAATGATGGCGGCTTCCTCGATCTCGCCGGACAGCTGCAGCATGGAGTTCAGGGAACTGCGGCTGGCGAAGGGGATGTACTTGATGGTGCCCACGATGATCAGCAGGGTGTAGGTGTTAAACAGGTTCAGCTTCTCCGTGGAGAACAGAATGAAGAAGGCCGCGCCGACTGCCAGCGAGGGCATCAGGTATGGCAGGAAGGCCATTGAGTTGACATAATTCGCCCATTTACTTCGCCGGTTCTTGGACACCGCGTAGCCAACCAGCGTGCCGATGGTGCCCGCCAGCAGGGCGCAGCACACGCTGACGTAGATGGTGCCCCGGAAGGCGTGCCAGATGGTCTCGTTGTGGAGGATGCCCTTCTGGCCGTACATACCGTTCTCGGTGACGTTTTCGCTGGTGACCCACCACTTGGTGGTCAGGTTGCTGGTATCGCCGGTGTACAGGAAGGAGTAGTCGCCGGGGTTGGGCAGGAACGTCTCGAAGGCGAAGGAGACGATGGGAAAAATGCTGGTGAAGAAGGTCAGGATCACCAGAATCAGGGCGATGATGTACTTGCCAGATTTACCCAGATTGATCTTGGAGATCTGACCGGATTTGCCGGTGACGGTGGTGTAGTTCTTCCGGCTGGTGAGAGACAGCTGATTCAGCATCATGATGGCCACGCCGAAGATCATCATGATGATGGCAAGGATGCTAGCTTCGCCGGTGTACTTGGAGTTCATGGAGACGTACTTGGTGGACAGGGTGCTGAGGCCCAGATAATGGGGCACGGGGTAGGAACCCATGGCACTGCCGAAGACCAGCAGAATGGTGGACAGAATGGCGGGCTTGACCATGGGCAGGGTGATGCGGGTCATGATCTTCCACTTGGGGGTGTCCAGAATGGTGGCGGCTTCCTCAAGGTTCGCGTCCATGTTGCGGAAAATGCCGCCGATAAGAATGTAGGCAAAGGGGGCGTAGTGCAGGCCCAGCACCACCATACTGGGGAACAGACCCTTGCACCACCACATGGGCATCTCGATGCCGAACAGGGCTGCGAGAAGACCGTTGGAGGTGCCGGTGACGGCGTTGGAGTTAAAAAGGTTCTGCCACACCACGGCCAGCGTCCACTGTGGCATGATATAGGGGAAAATGAAGATGGAACTGATGTACTTGCGCCATGCCATGTTGGTGCGGGTGACGAGGAAAGCCACAATGCCGCCGAATAGAATGGACACGATACAGGTGCCCACTGCCAGCAGGAGGGTGTTCAGCAGGGGCGTCCACAGGTTGGTTTTTGCCATCCGGCTGGTAAAGAGGTCGATGTAGTTGACGAGGGTATAGCCGGACACCTGCCCGGTCAGGTGGGCATCGATGGTGCCGGGGTGAATTTTCAGGGTGTCCTGAATGATGGCCAAAATGGGGGCGACGGTGGTAACGGTAAAGACAATGCCCATCAGTAACAGGATCACGTTATAGGGCTTGGAAAAGAAGGTTTTCGTCTTATTCAGCCCGATGGTGAGGCGGCTGGCGGGGCGGCTGGCGGTTGTTTTCATGGAACCTCCTTTTGGGAAAGGGAAGCGCCTCCGGATCGATTGTTGGGCAGATCCAGAGGCGCCGTCTTTGTTACTTGACTGAAATTTCTCTGGAATTTAGCCTGCGCTGTACTTGGTCAGCATTTCGATCCAGCTGCCTACGGTGAAGGCAACGGAAGCGCAGTACTCGGGATCTTCCAGAACCAGCTTGCCGTCGGTGGTCCACCAGTCGTAACCCCGGTCGTTCTTGGCCTCGTAGACGCTGACGCCGTCCACGTAACCGCCGGTCTGATGGTGACGGGTGTTTTCGGTAGCCTCAGCAACCTTGGGGTTGGAGGAGTAGCCGCCCATGTCCTTGCCCCAGGCGGAGAAGCCGTCCTCGGTGCAGGTCATGTAGGCGATGAAGGCACAGGCAGTCCAAGGCAGGGGGCTGTTGTCGGTGACGAACAGGTAGTGGCAGTAGCCGTAGCCGCCAATACCCTGATAGCCGTCGGTGTAAGCGGCAACGTTGACGTTGTTCACGGAGACAGAGTTGGATTCCTCAACGGAGCGGAGCTTGGAGTAAACCAGCAGGCCAAACTGATCGGTAGCACTCTTATCGACCAGAGTGTTGCAGATGGGGCCGTCATCGGTCTGGGCGTTGTAGCTCTCTACCCACAGCTTGATCCAAGCCAGCGCGTAGGCACCGTCGGGGCCAAGGCCCAGATCAGCGGCCTCGGACTCCATGGCCTTTATAGTGGGCTGGAAGTAGGCCTGCTCCTCGGCGGGCAGGGCGTTGTAAGCTTCTTTCAGCCAGCCGGCGTAGGTGTCCTCGGTGAGCATATACAGGAAGTTCTTGCCGACGATCTCGGAGTCGATGTCCATGTACAGACCATGCTCGCCCTCGGCGACGAAGTCCCAGCAGTTGTCATAAGTCTTGCTGCCGGTGTTGTTGTACATGAAGACCTTGTTCAGGGTCTGCAGAGCCAGGAAGCCCTTGTACTCTTCGGCAGTGGTGCCGTTGGCTTCGGCCCAGTCCTTGGGGATGAAGGTGTCCAGAATACCGGTCTGAACCATCTTGCTCTCGATTTGGTTGCCGTCCTGAATCAGGGTCATGGCGAAGGTGCCGGTGTCCTTCAGGGAGTCAGCGGTGAGCTGATCGAAGATCTTGTTGTTCTTGGGCTGCTGCCACTCGAACTCCATGTTGTAGCTGGGGTCGATGGTCTGTAAGTAGGCGATGAACAGAGGCAGGGCGCTCTTGCCGCGGCTGGAGTTGCCCACGCCGTAGAACATCTTGCCGTTGGACTCCTCGATGGCCTTTTTGGCCAACTCCTCGAGGGTCATGGTCTGAGCTTCCTTGATGATTTTCTGGGTTTCCGTCAGGTTTTCCTCCGCAACGGGTTCCGCAGGAGCAGCGGGGGCTGCGGTGTCCGCGGGAGCGGCGGGGGCGGCGGGAGCTGCCGTGGCCTCGGGGGCCTTCTGGCCGCAGGCCGCGAGACCCAGAGCCATACACAGAACCAGAAGCATTGCTACGATACGTTTCATTTCAGTTCCTCCTCAAATTTTGTGGGCGGCAGGTCTTGTTCCCTGCCTGTGCTTATAGTGTAATGGCGAATCGCACAAAAAGAAACGGGACAAACCTGATATTTTTTGCACATTTCTGCTTTCATTGTAAAATATGATGAAATCAGAACGCCGATGTGCTATAATTTAGTCACTTCATTCAAAGCATAGCGGAGATATGCCTATGAAAAAACAAATTCTGATTCTGGTCCTGCTCCTTCCCCTGCTGGCAGGCTGCACCGCAAAGCAGCCGGAGCCGCTTCCCTGTACCCCCGGAGAGGCTCAGCGGCTGGTGGTCTACACCTCCCATAAAGAGGAGGTCTACACTCCCATTATCCGGGAATTTGAGGAGCGCACAGGCATCTGGGTGGACGTGGTCAGCGGCGGCACCAATGAGCTGCTCCAGCGCATCCAGCAGGAAGCGGACGCGCCAAAGGCGGACGTGATGTTCGGCGGCGGTGTGGAGAGCCTCGAGTCCTATCAGGACTGCTTCAGCCCCTATATCTGTCGGGAGGCCGCCGGTATCTCCGAGCAGTTTCAGGCGGAGTCCGGCTGCTGGACGCCTTTTTCCGCCCTGCCCGTGGTGCTGGTGTACAATACCAAACTGGTGGCCCCGGAGTCCTTAACGAGCTGGAAGGATCTGGAATCCCCGGCTTTTCGGGGAAAAATCGCCTTTGCCGACCCCCAGATATCCGGTTCCTCCTATACGGCGCTGGTGACCCGGCTTCAGACGGGCGGTGGGATGGAGGATAGCCTGACTCGGCTGTGCACTGCGCTGGATGGAAAGCAGCTGGACAGCTCCGGCGCGGTGCTGACCGCAGTCGCTGACGGAAGCGCCTTGGTGGGCATCACGCTGGAGGAGACTGCCCTCCAACATATCGCCGCCGGGGAGGACATCGCTTTGGTCTACCCGTCCGACGGCACTTCCTGTGTCCCCGACGGCAGTGCGCTGGTGAAGGGCGCGCCCCACGGGGACAACGCCAGACTGTTTCTGGATTTCACCGTCAGCACCGATGTACAGTCCATGGTGGGTCAGCGGTTCTGCCGCCGGACGGTCCGGGCGGACATTCCCGCGGACCCCTCCCTGCCTCCGCTGTCCACCCTGAACATGGTGTCCTACGATGTAGAATGGGCCAGCCAGAACCGGGAGCGGCTGCTGTCGGAATGGTCCTTCCTGCTTGGGGAGGTGCCGTCATGACTCGACCTCAGAGCCGTTCCTTTCGAAACCGGTTGCTGCTTTCTTTCCTGATCGCCTCCCTGGTGCCCATGATTATCTGCTCCACCATGCTGTCCCAAATTTCCCGGATTCAGATGACGAAGCAGCTGGACACCGACGCCCAGACCCAGACCGCCCACCTGATGACCGCCCTGGATCGGATCAGCGACGCCCTGCCGGGGGCAGCCCGAGCGTTGGAAGAAAGCCGCCTGCTGCCCCGGGCCGTTACCAGCCGGGAGGACACCCAAATCAATACCGCCCTGTTCCTGGCCACTGAGGGCAGCCGGGATCTGGCGGATTACTCTTTGTATGATCTGCGGGGCAGTCTGCGCTATTCCACCGGCAGCGTTACAGCAGGCACCACTCTTTCCACCCGGTGGGGCGTCCTGTTCGCGGCGAAAAATGCCGGCGGGCAGGCGGTGTATCAGGCGCCCATGGACGGCGGCAAAACCCTGCTGCAGGGCGCGGCGCTGCTGAAAAATCCTCAGGGAGAACCGCTGGGCTATCTGGTGATGGAACTGTCCGAGGAGAATTTTCAAAAGCTCTTCGTCGGGAAATACGGCAGTTCCAACGAGGTTCTGATTCTAAATCGGTACTGGCACCCGGTCTACGCCAGCCAGAGCGGCATGAAGGAGGAGCTGGCGGATTCCCTGCGTGGCCAACTGCTGCGGAACGGCAATCCCGGCGCGGAGACGGAGGAATACCGCCTACTAATTCAGGAGCATCCGCCCACCGGCCTGTATCTGGTACTGCGTCAGCCCCAGATGTTTACTCAGAGCACCATGAAGCTGCTCCACGCCGTCAGCTTTATCTGTGTTCTGATGGGCATTGTGATTTCCGCGGTGCTCTGCCTGCCTCTGAGCCGCCGGATCTCCCAGCCCATCGGGCGGCTGCTGAAGGCCTTCTCCCGGCTGGAGCAGGACGATCTGGACGTCCACGTCTCCCGGGACGGGGAGGATGAGCTGGGTCAGCTGGCAGCAGGCTTTAATCACATGGTTCTGGCCCTGAAGGCCAACCGGCAGGAGCTGGTGGAAAATCAGCGGGAGCTGAATCAGGCCCAGGTACGGATGCTGCAGGCTCAGCTGAATCCCCATTTCCTGTGCAACACCCTGGACACCATGAAGTGGATCAGTAAGATTAACCATGTCCCCCAGGTGGCCCTAATGTCCACGAATCTGGCGGATATTCTGCGGTTTTGTATCTCTGCCGAGGAATTTGTGCCTCTGAGCCGGGAGGTGGAGGTGCTGAACCGGTATGTGGAAATACAAAAAATCCGGCTGTCCGACCAGTTCAGCTTTCTGGTCAGCCTGCCGGAGAAGCTGGAAACCTGCATGGTTCCCAAAATGATTTTGCAGCCCATTGTGGAGAACGCCATTCTCCACGGCCTGGAAGGGATTTCCGACAGCGTCATCCTCGTGGAGGCAGCGCAAGAGGGGGAAGACCTGCTCATTACCGTCACGGACAACGGTCACGGCCTGCCGCCGGATATGATCGGCCATCCTTACCGCCGGGAGTCCGCGCCCAGCGGACACCATCTGGGACTATACAACGTGGACACCATTCTGAAAAAGCACTACGGGGAGCGCTACGGCCTGTATCTGGACAACAACCCCGCCGGCAGCGGCGCGAGAGTCCGGGCGCGGCTGCCCCTGCGCCGAAGGGAGGAAGAAGAATGCTGAAAGTACTCATCGTGGAGGACGAAGAACTGATTCGCAAGGGCATCGTGCTGACGGTGGACTGGGCAGCCCTGGACTGCGTGGTGGTTGGCGAAGCCGCCAACGGCGCGGAGGGGTTGGAGAAGGCAGAAAAATGCGACCCGGACCTCATCATCACCGACCTGAAAATGCCCCAGATGGACGGCATCGAAATGCTGGAACGGCTCCGACAGGCAGGAAAAACCACGCATGTCATCATCTTGACCGCCTACGACAGCTTTTCCTACGTTCAGACCGCCCTGCGTCTGGAAGCGGTGGACTATCTGCTCAAGCCCTTCCATGACGGTGATCTGGAAAAGGCGGTGCAGCGGGTGCAGGCAAAGCTGGCACCGAAGCAGACAGTGCTGCCGGAGCCGAAAACCGGCAGCGGCAACCGCTATGTCTCCGAAGCAATCCAGTACATCAAGAACCACTATCAGGAGCCGGATATCAGCGTCAGCTCCGTGGCCCAGAGCCTGAACATCAGCGAGGGTCATCTGAGCCACACCTTCAAGAAGGAAACCGGCAGCACGCTTCTGGGATATCTGACCCGCTACCGCATCCACAAGGCGGCGGAGCTGCTGAAGGACTGCCGGGTGAAGGTCTACGAGGTGGCGGAACAGGTGGGCTACCGGGACATTGGCTATTTTTCCAACACCTTCAAGAAAATCACCGGGAAAACACCCTCGGAGTATCAGGACAGTCTTTCATTTCGTTTTTAGGAGGAAACGCCATGTACTGCATTCTGGTTGCCGGTATGCCCGCCAGCGGCAAGAGCACCATCGCCGTCAGGATTTCGGAGTCTCTGGGAATTCCAATGCTGTCCAAGGACTCCATCAAGGAGGTGCTGTTTGACGATCTGGGCTTTCACAGCCGGGCAGAAAAGGTTCAGCTGGGCACAGCGGCCATGCACATTCTGTACTACGCCGCGGCCCAGCTGATGAAAGCGGGAAAACCGTTTATTCTGGAAAATAATTTTGAGGACGCTTCCATTCCCGGGATTATGGCACTGCTGGAAACCCATCACTATACCGCCGTGACGGTTCGCCTCACAGGTGACCCGGAGGTCATCTACCGGCGGTTTGCCGCCCGGGATCTATCCGACACCCGGCACCGGGGCCATGTGGTCAACGACTGCTACCCGGAGCCGCCGGGAGCCCCCCAGGAAAACCCCACAAGAAAAAGCTATGAGCAGTTTCTGGACGATATCGCGGCCCGGGGATATACCCGCTTTCAGGCCAACGGCCCGGTGCTGGAGGTGGATGTGACGGATCTGAGCGAACTGGACTTCCCTCGGCTGATGGGTTCTCTCACCGGCTTTTGTACAGAGGGCAGTTTCTGAATATCCTCTGCGACTGCCCAAACGAAATGCACAATCTCACCGGAAATGATTTCCTGTCCAGGATTGTCAGGGATTTGAAGATGGAGCACAAAGAGCTCTTGTACTTCCCGTCTCTCCAGATAAAGCTGTACCAGCATTTGATTCAAAAGCGGGATGCGCAAGCACCTCTGACACTCCGGGAAAAGGAATTTATTGAGCTGTATGAGGATGCCATGAATCACCAAAGCAAAACCGGCACCAGAGTGAAACGGCAAAACAAATTCCCGAAACGCAAAAAAGCCACCATCAACAATGTCAGTGATGGCTGATGGTACGCGATTTGTCAAGGATGACTTTCCCCTGTTCCCTTTGATACGTGGTTTTTCGGTGTATCGCACATAGTGTTTTTATCCGTTTTGTGGACTATAGCCTATATCATACTACCGACGGTGATATTTTACAATACTGGCAAAACAAAAAATGGGCAGCATCCGTAAGTGATTACAGGTGCTGCCCATTGAAAATATGCTTTGACCCCTTACCTTTTCGCTGGTGCTGTCACTGGTGATGGCCTACATCCCCACCACCTTTTCCTATGTCAGCTATCTGGATGATAACGGAAATACGATAAAGCTCCTTGGCCTGGCTGCGGTGCAATATCTGAAAACACTGCAATCGGACACCGCAGGGGAAGTAACGCCGCAAAAAGTAAGACAAGCTGTGGAAGCTGCTTGGCATCCATCACATCGGGCATGGTTTCCAATGGTTCTCTGCTCATAAATCTCCTTGCGATACTCCTCGGAATGCAACAGTTGGTGAATGTTCCGTGGAAGCTCCAGATACGCCGGACGCTTCTCAACCAGTTCCTTCGGAAGCGCATAAAACAGCATTATCCAGGACAGATTGCTTTCCTGCGGAATCTCCATGATCCCATCCGCCAGCACTACATAAAAGCTATAAGAGTTGCTCTTTTCCATATTCATCACCTCGTGCAATAGATTCCCCCCATAATATATGGGCACCAGAATCGCATTTGTTTCCAATCGCTACAAAAATTTTTGAAAAATATTTCTGAATCAAGATTTGTCTCATTCCGCATTAATTGTAACCGAACAGTCGGAATATGTCCATTCTTTCCAATGAGGGCAAAGCAGCTGGACCACATCGAAGGCACTCCTGACGATAATATGTTCTGATACTATTTCTCAATAAAATTATTTAATTTTATTGAGAAGACACCGCCTGACGGCGTTGTCGATTCTATGATTTTCGAGATAGAAAATCATAGAATCTCGTCTCATTATGATCTTCATATTAAAAACTTCAATTCT
>JALFUW010000049.1 GCA_022786995.1 Clostridiales bacterium | reverse complement strand
GATAGCTGTATTCGCCAAAGCAGCGGATGGAAATATCCACATCCAACCCGATATTGGTATCCACGACGCGGAAGGGAACGGCGCTGGGCGTGCCGTACTTGTTGCCCAGGATTTCCCGGGTATTGAAGAAGTACACCCGCTGATCCCTGCCCGCCTGGCCGCCAAAGGAGAGACGCTCAAACGTCGCCTTGAGCAGCGCCTGCGCCTTCTCGCCGTCAAACGCGCCATAAAACAGGCTGGGCTCGCCGCCGTGTTCAAACACATATTCACCGGGCTCTGCGCAGAAATCCACGATTTTTCCCTGATCCACGATCATCATGCACTGACCGTCGGCCACCAGAATCACGGAGCCGGTGGTGATGATGTTGTCGCTTCCCTTGTTGTTGACGCTGCGGCGGCCGCCGGACTTTTTGCCCTTCAGGGCCAGAACCCCCTCGGACATCGCGTCACAGGTGAAAAACTCCTTCCATTGATCCGCCAGCACGCCACCGGCGGCATTCAGTCCCGCACGAATAAGACCCATAATCATTCTCCTTTACTGTCATCTTGGTGGGTTTCCTTCTGATTCCAGTATAGCAAAGTCCCCGGATCATTGCAAGGGGAAAGTAAAAGAATGTCATTGCGAGGAAGCAGCGTTGATTCGCAAGGACACGCCTTTCGGAAGTCTACCGCCGGCGCACACTTACCGATCCAGCGTTTTCCCGGATTGTTCCTGCAAATCGTCGGTGACGAAGTCCAGGAATGCCTGAGACAGCTCGGAGATGGAGGTATTTCGCTTGCGCACCAGCAGATACCGGGCCTGATGGGATGGCTCCACGATCCGGCGGCAGACAATACCAGGCATGGTCTCCGGGGCGGTCTGGGGGAAGATGCTGATGCCCACATCGGCGCTGGCCATGGCCAGCACATCCACATAATTGGAGTGCTCGCCGATGATGGTCGGCTCCGCCCCGGCCTGCTGGAACCAGCTGCGGATTTCGTCCACCCGGGAGCGGCGGTGGGGCACAATCAGAGGCTGTCCTGCCAGCTCCTTCAGGGGCAGAGGCTTCTCCGGCTCCGCCGCCAGCGGATTCCTCCGCGACATGATGGCGCACCAGGGCTCGTCTCCCACCGGGATGCCCTCCAAATGCTCATCGTCATAGGGCGCGGCGATCAGCCCCAGCTCGATATAGCCCCGCTGAATCTGGTCGATGATGTCGTCGCTGCTGCCGTTGACAATCTCAAAGCGCACCAGCGGATACTCCTCCCGGAAGCCCGCCAGCCACCGGGCGGCAAGGAAGGGCGCCAGACCAGCCACACTGCCCAGACACAGCGTTCCGGACAGGCCCATTGCCAGAGAGCTGACCTCCTCCTGGGTTCGCTCCGCCAGATCCAGCAGCTGTGATGCCCGGCGGTAGAGAACCTTTCCCGCCTCCGTCAATTGCAGCGTCCTGCCGCCCCGGAGAAACAGGGGCGTGCCCAGTTCCTCCTCCAGGGCCTTAATCTGATTGCTCAGCGGCGGCTGGCTCATGCACAGCCGCTGGGCAGCACGGGTGAAATTCAACTCCTCGGCAACCACCGAGAAATAGTGCAATCCCCGAAGGTCCATAAATACTCCCCTCTTTCCTCAAAGCCCCAACGCTTCGGCAAAAGCCGCGTTACACTCGGCAATTTCCTTTTTTCCCTTAATGTAGTCGTCGAAGAATTCCCACAGATCGATGTCGCAGCCGCCCATTGCTTCGTCCTCCGGGATCCACGCCCGGACAATCTCAATGCGTTCGGCCACCGTTGTGTCCGCAATCCGCGTACTTTTCGGCATAAATTCAGTCTCCTTTGCGTCCGATTTTCGATATCATAGCAGATGGAAAGTTTGGCTGTCAACCGCCGGAAATCAGAAAACGGAGCAAAGCTGCTTTGCCCGTCACATATTTGGGAAATTGCCGCAAATTCGGTTGCCTTTTGCGCCCGGCTGTGCTATTCTGGTGGTATCTTGAGGAGAGGAAGGGCCGCCGGTGGAATGGAACGACATCTATGACGAAAACCGCAACCTCACCGGCAGAGTGCATCGCCGGGGAAGCGCCTGGAAGCCCGGGGAATACGGCGTGGTGGTCTGCGTGTGGGTCTACGACGGCGCGGGACACCTGCTGCTGACCCGCCGGGCCAAGGGCAAGAGCTTCGCCGGCACCTGGGAGAATTCCGGCGGCGCGGTGAAGGCCGGCGAAACCAGCCGTCAGGCCGTGGCCCGGGAGCTGTTTGAGGAGACCGGCATCCGGGCAAACCCGGAGGAATTTGAGTACCTGGATACGGACTGCGACCGCAATATGTTCTATGACCACTATTGCCTGCGCCGCAGCGTAAGCCTGAAAGACATTGTGCTGCTGCCGGGAGAAACCGACGCCGTGATGTGGGCCAGCTTTGGCAAGGTGCACTGGATGATTCGCACCGGCAAAATCTGCAAAATCATCGGCAGCCAGTTCCGGCGACAAGAAAAGGCCCTGTGTTTGCGCAATTTATCTAAATCAGGGCGTTAATTTTTGGTGGTTAATTAGGCAGATCGCCCTTGCGTTTTTTTCTTCATCAGGTTATAATCAAAAAAAGCGTTTTTGGAGCCCGGCAAAAAACGCTTGCGCCGGGCACAAAAAACGCCTTTTTTCTTTTGATAATCCATAAAATCGGAGGAAACAATTATGATCCAGCTTGTAAAACTGCCTATGAAGCACGGCAATGCCCCCCTGCGGATCGCCAAGGGTCATTTCGTGACCAACCACTCCCATATCAACTACTATGTGGACATCACCTACCAGAAGACCCGTCTTAGCGAAGCCCGGGACAGCGCCTATCAGCTGGTGTCCAGCTTTGTCAACGATACCCCCGTGGATACAATCCTGTGTCTGGACGGCACGGCGGTTCTCGGCACCTGCATCGCCGAGGAGCTGACCAAGTCCGGCTTCCGCACCATCAACGCCCACGAGACCATCTACGTTCTGGAGCCGGAATACAACGCCAACTCCCAGATCATTTTCCGTGACAACAACCGGCCCATGATCCGGGGCAAGCACGTTCTGGTGCTGATGGCCTCCGTCACCACCGGCTTTACCGCCAAGCGCTCCATCGAAGCCATCCAGTACTATGGCGGCAAGGTAGCCGGCGTAGCCGCCATCTACCGGGCCGTGGACGAAGTAGCCGGCTACCCTGTGAAGTCCATCTACTCCGTGGCCGATCTGCCCGACTACGAAAGCTATGACTACCACGATTGCCCCTACTGCAAGGCGGGCAAAAAGGTGGACGCGCTGGTCAACAGCTTTGGCTATTCCTCGCTGTAGTTCGCAAATAAAGGGGCCGTCTCAACGAGACGGCCCCTTTTGCTGTAGGCGAAATGATCAATCAAATACGTACATTCCAAAGAAGGCAAGCAGTCCGGGGCCGCAGTCGTATTCCAGACCGCAGCGCTCCGCCAATTTCTGCACGAAAACGCAGTAGGCCGACATGCAGGAGTAGCGGTCATCGGGATGCGCGCAGGGCTCCCCGTTTTTCAGGTGACAGGGAGAGCACAGGGCACAGCCGCTGGCTCCCACCAGGAAGCCGGGAACACCGCTCTCCCGGAACTTCTTCATCAGCCGCAGCTGGGCGGCGTTGTGGGCCTTCTTTGCGGGCTTGATGGCGGTGTTGTCGGTGACGTCGGGAATCTCCCAGATGGTTTGCAGCACCAGCGCCTTCTTATGGGCGCGGATTTTCCGCTCCATTTCCTCCGTGGAGCCGCAGTCCGGGGGACAGGTGTAGTTGACGCCGTACTGCCCACAGAGGTTCTCCTCGCAGCAGGGCCGGAAAATGGGGTCGAACACAATATCCTTGGTATCCACCACCACGGCCCCGGCAAAGTTCTCCGCCAGTGCCAGATCAATCATTTCCTGTTCAGTCATACCGTTTCCTCCTTCTTGGCTCCCCTTGCAGGGGAGCTGTCATAAATCTCCGATTTTTGTCTGAGGGGTTTTACGTGCATCCCCTCAGTCAGCATGCGCTGACAGCTCCCCCAGAGGGGAAGCCGGGATTACGCAGGCAGTCCCAAAAAGCCGTAGAGCACCAGTCCCGCCGCGGCGCTGAACAGCAGCACCGTGGGCACGCCGGATTTACACTTCAGCAGCAGGAACAGATCCACCGCCCCAATGGCGATTGCCGTCAGGTTCAGCCCCGTGCCGGACCAGTAGTTGCTGGCGCTCAGCGACAGAATTACACCCACCACCATGCCCAGACAGATGGGCCGAACGCCTACCAAAATCCACTGCATTGCCCGGCTGTTGCGGAATTTATGGAAAAAAATGGCAGCGGCGGCGCACAGGGAAATGGAGGGCATCAGCACCCCCAGATTCGCGGCGATGGCACCGGGGATCCCCGCTGCCTGCATCCCCGCGAAGGACGCGCAGTTCAGGCCCAGGGGGCCGGGGGTCATTTCCGCGATGGCTACAATGTCCGTCACCTGTTCGGCGGTCATCCAGCCGTGGCTCAGTACCTCATTGGAGATCTGGGGAATCATGGAAAGGCCGCCGAAGCTGCCGAAGCCAATGAGCAGAAAGCTCCAGAAAAGCTTAAGAAGGATCATGGAGGTTCCTCCTTTCGTAGTAGCTTCCAATGACCAGTCCCAGCACCACGCCCAAAATCACCAGAATAATAGGATTGATGCCCGTGAACAGGTAGGCAGCCACGGAAATGAGCATCAGCAGCACGCAGGGTGGATAGGGCATACTGCCCCTCACCAGATTGACAGCGGCGCCGAAAATGATGGGCACCACCGCCGCCTGCATTCCCTCCATGGCAGCGTTTACCCATGGGTTCGCGCGGAAAGCGGCGTAAAAATAACTGATGACCAGAATCACCGCGAACGGCGGCAGGATCATACCGAACACGGCGGCAAAGCCCCCGGCAAGCCCGCCCACCCGGTAGCCGTAGAGCATGGCCACGTTGCCGATCATGGTGCCGGGCAGGCTCTTGGCCACGCTGGCAAGGTCAAGCAGCTCCTGGGACGTTATCTCCTTTTGTTTTTCCACATACTGCTGCTGCATCTGGGCGATGATGCTCCAGCCGCCGCCAAAGGTAAAGCAGCCGAATTTGGCGAATTCCAGAAACAATTGCAGCGGATTTCTTTTTTTATCCGTAAAATCACCTTCAAAAATTGTACAGGTATCCGTAGGGCGGAGTCATGACTCCGCCGATGCACCGATTGTTTCGCATGGGCACCGTCCTTTCGAGAAAGTACCTGGTGCGTCGATTTTCACCCGGTGATTGTCCAGCCGGGTCGGCGGAGTCATGACTCCGCCCTACGGATAGAATACCATGTTGTTCGCGATTTTTCAAGTTTTATACCAAAACCGAGCGTATTCAGAATCTCATGATGGTACGCCGGAACGGCACCGAGCTATGCCCAATGGTGTAACGATGATTGGCAGCCTGCGCACGCATTAGCCGCCCGCCTTGCGGGCTAGAAAACCCCCGGTGCCCATGGGCGGCACCGGGGTAAAAGTAAGGAGGAAGGTAGCAAATTTACAGAGGCAGGATGCCCAGCACAATGGCGAAGATCATGCAGCAGATGGAGAACACCCACACCCACAGGAAGTTGGTCTTGATGTGATCCTTGATGTCCACATCCGCCAGGCCGGTGCCCAGCAGGGTGGCGGGAACCATGGGGCTGATGAAGGTAGCGCAGTTGCGGCAGACAACCATGGCAACCGCGATGGGCAGAGCGGCAACGCCGAAGCCCTCGCCGATGGCGATGATGACGGGCAGCATGCCGTAGAAGTAGGAGTCGGTATCGAAGGCCAGAGCCAGAGGCACGGACAGGATGCCGATGACCAGAGGCAGCTGCTGACCGATGGCAGCGGGCAGAATGGCGGTGACGAGACCGGCCAGGCAGCGAACCACGCTGGGCACGTCGGTGGCGGCGGTGCTCTTGGCGGAGGCGGCAACCAGACCGATGATGTTGCCGGCGTCATCGAGCTTGTAGTTGAAGCTGGTGGTCAGCACGCCCATGAGGACGGCAGCGCCCATCAGGGTGGAGCACATCATGAGGGCGGGGCCTGCGTGGAGGTTGATGATCTTCTTGTGCATCTTGGCGGAAGCGCCGTAGTTCACAAACAGAGCGATGGAAACGCCCAGCATGAAGGGCACATAGCTGGGGAACACGTCCCAGATCAGCATGGCGATGACGGCAACGGTCAGCAGAATGTTGAACAGGAACAGCTTGGGACGGGCCAGCTCGCTGGTTTCAGCGGTGGCAGTGCTGACCTCCAGGGTTTCGCCGTCTTTCAGTCCCGCGCCGTTCTTCTTCTCAATGATGCCGGTGATGACGGCAACGCCGAAGGCCAGAATCAGGCCGAAGATCTGAATGGGGATCAGGGTGGACCACAGCTCACCGGCTTCGATGCCCAGCACGGTGGCGGCACGCATGGTGGGGCCGGCCCAGGGCATCAGGTTCAGAACACCCATGGCCAGCACGGCGATGCGCAGCAGGGAAGTGGGCTTCATGTTCATCTTCTTGAACACGGGCAGCATGGCGGGGACAACGATGCAGAAGGTGGAAGCGCCGCCGCCGTCCAGATGGCCGATGGTGGCAATCAGGCAGGTCATGACGCACACGCCGATGACGTTGTTGCCGATGAGCTTCATCAGCTTGCCGATGATGGTGTCGAACATACCGGCATCGGTCATGATGCCGAAGTACAGGACGGAGAATACGAACAGGGCTGCGGTGGGGGCTGTGGAATTGAAACCCGCCTTGATCATGGCTGCCAGATCGTCAAAGGAGAACCGGCCGCCCAGAACCAGCACCAGACCCAGAATCGCGGGGAACACGATAAAGGCGATGGCGGGCTGGGTCTTACTCTTGAACAGAGTAACGACGATGGCTACAATGGTCACAATACCGAGAATGCCAACTACGGTGTTGCTCATGTGGTGATACCTCTTTCTTTATTTGATGGTTTGTTTTTGTGGAGAGAGCGGTCGGCGGTGACAAAATTGAATACTTATTATAGTATGGATGCCAGCCGCTCTATCCATATATTTCCTCCGGGTTTCCTTCCCGGTTAAGGATGGTACTATCTGTCATTGCGAACCAGTGACCGATGTCACTGGTGTGGCAATCCGTGTCCCCCAAAACGATCCGATTCCCAGTGGTTTCTGGGGAACGGATTCCCACGCCAGCGTGCGCGCTGGCTCGGAATGACAGGGATTCATCTTACAGTTCCAAGGGCTTAATCTTTCTGACCACGTCCAGAATGGTGCCGTCCCGGGCTTCCAGAACCGCCACGACTTTGTCCTCCCATTCCAGATCATCGGGGCGACCCACCAGGGAGTAAGCCTTTTCCTTCAGGCTCTCGATGGTGACATGGGGGATGCCTGCCTTGTCCAGGCACTCAATGAGGTCAGGCCGCAGGGGGTTGACGGCGATGCCGTAGTCGGTAACCAGCACATCCACACAGTCGCCGGGAGTGGTGACAGTGACGACCTTCTCGCAGACGGTGGCCATTCTGCCACGGGTCAGGGGGGTGACGATGATGCAGACCTTGGAGCCTGCCGCAGTGTCCGGGTGTCCACCGGGAGCACCGCGCAGAACGCCGTCAGAGCCGGTGAGGACGTTGACGTTGAAGCCGGTGTCGATTTCCAGCGCCGCCAGCACCACAAAGTCCAGCTTGTTGACGAAGGCGCCCTTGTTGGCGGGGTTGGCGTACTGGGAGGCGGACATTTCGTAGTGGCCGGGGGTCTGGTTGATGGAGTTGACCGCGTCCAGGTCAAAGTCCTGCACGTCGATGACCTTGCCCACCTTGCCCTTTTTCAGCAGCTCCACCATGGGGCCGCAGATGCCGCCGATGGCCCAGCCCATCTTGATGCCACGCTCGTCCATGTACTTTTCCAGGAACAGGTTGGCGGCAAGGGAGGGACCGCCAACACCTGTCTGGAAGGAGAAGCCCTCTTTGAAATAGGGGGTAGAAGCAATCACTTTTGCGACATTTTCCGCCATCATCAGATCCCGGGGATTCTGGCTGATCCGGGCGGCGGCGGAGGCGATTTTCTTGGGGTTGCCGATGGAGTCCACCACCACAACCGCGTCCACGTCGATGGCTTCCACGGAGGCGGGGAAGTTGGGGAAATCCACCAGGCAGTCGGTGACCACAACAACGTGGTCGGCGTACTTGGCATCGGTCATGGCGTAGCCCAGAGAGCCGCAGTTGGACTTTCCGCCGATACCACGGCAGTTGCCCACGCAGTCGGAGGTGGGAGCGGCGACGAAGGCGATGTCAATGTGAACCTCACCGGCCTCGATGGCACGGGGACGTCCGCCGTGAGAGCGGATGATGGCGGGGGTCTTCAGTGCGCCGTGGGAGACCACGTCACCCACCCGTCCGCGGATGCCGGAGGTCTGGATGCCGGTGACCTTACCCTGCTCGATATAGTCGGCAATGGGGTCGTGGGCTTCGCCCAGAGAGGTGGCGGCGATGGTCAGATCCTTCAGACCCAGCTCCTCAACCGCTGCCTGCATGACCATATTGGCAACGAAGTCGCCGTTTCTCAGGTGGTGGTGGAAGGAGAAGGTCATGCCGTCCTTCGCGCCGCACTGCTTGAGAGCGTCCACAATGGTCTCCACAATCTTGCTCTCGGCGGGCTTTTCGTACCGGCGGGTTTTGGGGGCGGCCTTCTGCATGTACTTGCCGTCCATGTAGTATTTGCCCTGATAAACCTCTTTTCCGTTTACCAGCAGCTCCTCGGGAATATCTCTGCCTACCGCGTTAATCATACCAGATCCCCCTCATACATTCCGCAGGCCTTTGCCAGCCGCAGTGTCCGCTGGGCACCGGGGATGAAGGCCACATCGATCATTTTGCCGTTGACGGTGAACACGCCCACACCGGCGGCGGACTGCTCCACGAAGGCCCGGACAACGGCCTCGGCCTGCCGGACTTCCTTCTCGGTGGGCGCGAAGACCTCGTGTACCAGGCGAATCTGCTTGGGGTTAATCAGGCTCTTGCCGTCAAAGCCCATGGCCTTGTTCTGGAGCACCTCGGCCTTAAAGCCTTCCTCGTCGTCAAGGTCCGTAAACACGGTGTCGAAGCACTGGATGCCGGCAGCTCTCGCGGCAATCAGCATCTGACCCCGGGCAACCAGCATGTCCACGCCGCTGCGCTGGAAGCTGGTCTGCATGCACTTGCGGAAGTCGCCGCCGGAGATGGCGACGCCGAACATGCGGTCCGATGCCGAGCAGATTTCATAGGCGTTGAGGATACCCTTGGGGCTCTCCAGCGCGGCCATGAGCAGCGTGCGGCCCTCCTCCACGCCGAATTCCTTCTCAGCCGCCAGCACAGCCGCCTCGACGGTCTTCACGTCCTGCGCGCTTTCGCACTTGGCGATGCGGATGCCGTCCGCGCCGCCGGCAACGCACACGCGGATGTCCTCCTGCCAGTGCGGGGTGTCCAGGCCGTTGATGCGCACGATGACCTCGGTGCTGCCGTAGTCAATCGTCGTCAGCGCATGGTACAGGGAGAAGCGGGCGGCGTCCTTCTGGTTCTCGGCGACAGCGTCCTCGAGATCCAGCATGATGGAGTCGCAGCCGTAGATGTACGCGTCCTTGATGAGGCCCGGCTTCTGCGCGTTCATGAACATCATGGTGCGGCGCAGGCGGAAGCGCTCCGGCTTAGGTCTTCTGATCACTTGACGACACCTCCCCACGGAATGCCCGCCGCGCTCTTGTCGCAGCTGCGGAAGACAGCGCACTCCACGCGCGCCTTGAGCGT
Source organism: Clostridiales bacterium (assembly GCA_022786995.1). Classification (GTDB taxonomy): domain Bacteria; phylum Bacillota; class Clostridia; order Oscillospirales; family Oscillospiraceae; genus Faecousia. The sequence continues at coordinate 1,071 of JALFUW010000049.1, read as the reverse complement.
GCAGTCCAGCGCGCCCTTGTCCACCACCGTCACGCGGCCCTCGGTCACGCCCAGGCGGCCCAGGGTTTCCAGCACGGTCGCCTTGATCTGTCGGCCGTACTGATTCATGACGCTGGAGGAAATATCCAGCTCGATGCCGTTTGTGCCCGGCTCGACGGTGACCATCGCGTCGCTCGATTCGAGCGTGCCGGCCACGGCGTTCTTTTCAATCTGCATATTGTTCCCTGCCTTTGTTATGAAGTCTCTGTGCAAAGCATCAACCTCGGACCGGGAGGCCGGAGGATGAACAGCATTTCTTCAGCGATGCAGGCCGCTTTCTCATGCAAGCAGGTGCACCACGAAGCTCAGAATGGAGGGGAAAACCAGCACCACGGTCACCAGCCGCAGCACCTGCAGGACGCACAGCTTGGCGCTGTTTACGCCCAGATCGGCGCTGATGAGCGCCATATCGCTCGCCCCCGCAGGCGTGGCGGCGAGCAAGCCCTCCGTATGGTCAAAGCAGCCCGTCTTCCACAGCAGCGTGCCCACGCCGAAGCAGACGATCATGTAGGCGGTCACCAGGATGACGACCGGCACGCCGAGGTGCATCAGCGTCCGGATCTGCTCGGCGCCGATGCACGCGCCGACATACGCGCCGGAGAGCAGCTGCGCGCACTTCCTGAGGAAGCGCGGCATCTGCGCCTTGCCGGGGAACGCGCAGGCGAACACGATGCTGCCCAGCGTCGCAAAGCCCATCGTACCGGAGGGCATGGGAGAAATCTTGCCGATCAGGCCGCATACCGCGGCGACGGCAAAGGTGAGCGCGACATATGGAATCTGAAAGCTCTTTTTGGATTTCTTTTTGACCGCTTCCGTCTTTTCCCCGCCCCCGCCGGCCACCAGCCGGATCAGCAGCGGAAACACACCGATGCCCAGCACGAGGCGGATGAACTGCATGGTCACCACGATGGAGGGGTCCGCGCCCATATCAGCGGCGATCATCGGGATATCGCTGATGCCGCCGGGCACGCAGCACATCAGGGCCGTCATCAGGTCCATTGTGCCGGTTGAGTAGATGAGCAGGCCCGCAAT
>JALFUW010000034.1 GCA_022786995.1 Clostridiales bacterium | reverse complement strand
TTAGGCGATTCCTACACCAAGCGTGTGACTTTTAACGAAATCACCAAGCATGCGGTACAGGAAGGTATTGCTCATCCACGGGATATTGATTTGGATCTGGTGGATGCCCAGCAGGCACGACGGATTTTGGATCGGATTGTGGGCTATGAGCTGTCCCCATTCCTTTGGCGGAAGGTCAAGCGGGGTCTGTCTGCCGGACGTGTCCAGTCGGTGGCAACCCGTATGGTCGTGGATCGGGAAAAGGAGATCCGGGCGTTTATCCCGGAGGAATACTGGTCTCTGGAGGCAGAGCTTGCCGTTCAGGACGGTGTGTTTACCGCGAATTTTTACGGCGATACCAGCGGCAAAATGGAACTGAAAACCGAGGAACAGACCAATGCCATTGTGGAGGCAGTCACCGGCAGGCCCTTTACCGTGGGCAAGGTAAAGCGGGGCAAAAAGCGCAAAAATCCGGCGCCGCCCTTTATCACCTCCACCCTGCAGCAGGAAGCCAGCCGCAAACTGAGCTTTGTACCCCGCAGAACCATGGCAATTGCCCAGCAGCTGTATGAAGGCATTGAAATCGGAGAGCAGGGTCTGACCGGTTTGATTACCTATATGCGTACCGACTCCCTGCGGCTTTCCGACGAAGCCATGGATGCCGCCGCCGACTTTATTTGCGCCCGCTACGGCAAGGCCTATTATTACGGCAGCCACCACGTCTTCAAGACCAAGTCCGGGGCACAGGATGCCCACGAGGCCATCCGCCCCTCCCATGTGGAGCTGGAGCCGGAGCGGGTGAAAAGCAGCCTGACCACGGATCAGTATAAGCTCTATAAGCTCATTTGGAGCCGATTTCTTGCCACCCAGATGGCAAACGCCGTGTTTGACACGGTTTCCATTGATACCGAGTGCGCGGGCCATGTGTTCCGGGCCAGCCATCAGAGCATGCGCTTCCCCGGCTTTATTGCCGTTTACGAGGAAGGACGGGACGACGACGGCGAGGCCGTTGGCTCCCCGCTGCCGGACTTGACAGCAGGGGACAAGGCGGTTTCTGTCAAAAACGAGAAGGCTCAGCACTTTACCCAGCCCCCCGCCCGGTATACCGAGGCGACGCTGGTCAAGGCCATGGAGGAAAAGGGCGTGGGCCGACCCTCCACCTATGCCGCCACCGTGTCCACCATTCAGGATCGGGAGTACGTCATCAAGCAGGACAAGCGCCTTGCGCCTACCCCCTTGGGCGAGATTGTCACGGGCCTGATGCTGGAGCGGTTTAATGACATCATCGATGTGGAGTTCACCGCCAACATGGAGTCCCGGCTGGACGCCGTGGAGGAGGGCAAGCAGCAGTGGCAGTCCCTTCTGGCAGAGTTCTATGACGGCTTCAGCAAGGAGCTGAAGGATGCGGAAACAGCCCTGGAGGGTGTTCGGCTGAAGGTGCCGGAGGAGGAGACCGATGAAGTCTGCGAGCTGTGCGGACGGAAAATGGTCATCAAAACCGGCCGGTTTGGTCGTTTCCTGGCCTGCCCCGGCTTCCCGGAGTGCCGCAATACCAAGCCCTTGGTTGAGCATATGCCCGGCCGGTGCCCCAAGTGCGGCAGCGGCATGCTGAAACGAAAGTCCAAGAAGGGCTACGCCTATTACGCCTGCGAAAAGGGCGCGGAGTGCGGCTTCATGACCTGGGACGTGCCCACCGCTGAGGACTGTCCCGAGTGCGGACAGACCCTGTTCAAGAAGGCGGGCAAGGGCCGCAACAAGCCCTTCTGCATCAACGAGAACTGCTCCAAATTCCTGCCGGAAGACCAGCGGGGTTACTATAGGAAAAAGACGGCGGAAGCTACGGAAACGGCGGAACAGCCGGAGGAAGCGGAGAAGAAGCAAAAGACGGCTGCAAAAAAGACTGCCGCAAAGAAGACGGCTGCAAAAAAGACTGCCGCAAAGAAGACCACCACGAAAAAGACTACCACGAAAAAAACCACCACGAAAAAAACCACCAAAAAGGAGGCCTGAATATGCAGGTGAAGGTCATCGGCGCGGGCCTTGCCGGGTGTGAGGCTGCTTGGCAGCTGGCAAACCGGGATATCGACGTGCTTCTGTACGAAATGAAGCCCAAAAAGATGACCCCCGCCCACCACAGCCCGGATTTTGCCGAGCTGGTGTGCTCCAACTCCCTGCGGGGTGACCGGCTGGAAAACGCGGTGGGGCTTCTCAAGGAAGAACTGCGGCGCTTAGACAGTCTGATCCTGTCCTGCGCGGAGGCGACCCGGGTGGAAGCGGGGGGCTGCCTTGCGGTTGACCGCGGCGGTTTCGCGAAAATGGTCACGGAAAAGATCCGCTCCCACCCAAAAATCACGGTGATTGAGGAAGAAGTCACCGAAATTCCCGAAGGGCCTGTGATTATTGCCACCGGCCCGCTGACCTCTGACGCGCTGAGCAAAGCGATTGGCGAATACTTCGGCGAAACCGGGTATCTCCACTTTTTCGATGCCGCCGCGCCGCTGGTGACGGCGGAGTCCATCGACATGAACCTTGCCTGGTGGCAGTCCCGGTATGACCGGGGTACGCCGGATTATGTCAACTGCGCCATGAACCGGGAGGAGTACGAGGCCTTCTGGAACGCCCTGACTACCGCCGAGGAAGCGGAGGTTCACGGCTTTGAGGATAAAAACGTATTTGAAGGCTGTATGCCGGTGGAGGTCATGGCCCGCCGGGGCTTCGACACTCTGCGCTACGGCCCCCTGAAGCCCGTTGGCCTGACTGACCCCCGGACAGGGAAGGAGCCCTACGCCGTGGTGCAGCTGCGGCAGGATAACGCCGCGGGTAGCGTCTTCAATCTGGTGGGTTTCCAGACTCATCTGAAATTCGGTGAGCAGAAAAGGGTATTTTCCATGATCCCGGCGCTTCAAAACGCGGAATTTGTCCGCTATGGGGTCATGCACCAGAACACCTTCCTGCAAAGCCCCAAGCTGCTGGACAAGTACTACGCCGACCGCCGCAATCCCCTGGTGGCCTTTGCCGGGCAGATGACCGGCGTGGAGGGGTATGTGGAGTCCACCGCCTCCGGCTACTTAGCGGCGGTGGCCATGGCGGCGAAGGTGCAGGGAAGACCTCTGCCGGAATTCCCTAAGACCACCGCCATCGGTGCGCTGGGTCTGTATATCAGCGACGAGAGTGTAGAAAATTTTCAGCCAATGAATATCAATTTCAGCATCATCGCTCCTCTGGAGCAGCGAATTCGGAAAAAAGCGGAAAAGAACCTTGCCATTTCCCAGCGGGCCCTGTCGGTGATCGACGGCTTGAAGGAAGCGGGCATTTGAAGAAAGAGGTGTACATATGAAGATCATTCTGGACGCCATGGGCGGCGACAACGCGCCGGAGGCTCCTGTACTGGGCGCGCTGGACGCAGTAAAGGCTTACGGCGTGGATATTATTCTGGTTGGCCGTGGAGAGGAAATTCTGGAGGTTCTTAAAAAGAACGGCCTGAATACGCTGCCCGAGGGCATTGAGATTGCCCATGCCGATGACGTGGTGGACATGCACGACGATCCCGGTACGGTGCTCCATAAGCGGAAGAATTCCTCTATGGTGATCGGCCTCAAAATGCTGGCCGACGGTAAGGGCGACGCCTTTGTTTCCGCCGGTTCCACCGGGGCGCTGCTGACCGGGGCGACCTTGCTTGTCAAGCGGGTGCGGGGCATCCGCCGGGCGTCCATGGCCCCCGCTATGCCCACCAAGGCAGGCCACAAGGTCATCGTCTGCGACTGCGGCGCCAACGCCGAGTGCACCCCGGAATTTTTGCTGCAATTCGGTCTGGTGGCTTCCGCTTATTCCAAATACACGCTGGGCGTGGAGAACCCCAGAGTGGGCCTGCTGAACATCGGCTCCGAGGACTCTAAGGGCACCCAGCTGCAAAAGGATGCCTACGCCCTTCTGAAGGATGCGGCGGACAAGGGTCTCATCAACTTCACCGGCAACGTGGAAGCCCGGGACGTGCCTCTGGGCGCGGTGGATGTGGTGGTTTGCGATGGCTTTAACGGAAATATTCTGATCAAATCCATTGAGGGCACCGCCATGTTTATGGGAAGCATGCTCAAGCGGATGTTCAAGAAGAATCTGGGCTCCAAGCTGGGCTATCTTCTGTGCCGCTCCGGCGTAAAGGATCTGACGAAGCTCCTTGACTACCGGGAGATCGGCGGAACGCAGTTCCTAGGCATTAAAAAGCCTGTCATCAAGGCCCACGGCTCCTCTGACGCTCTGGCCTTCCGCAACGCGGTAAAGCAGGCCATGACGGCGGCGGAAGGAAACTTCACCGCGCAGCTGGAGCAGACCCTGGCGGCCCTGAAGGGAAGTGAAGCCGATGCTTAAGGATCTGGAAGCAGTGATCGGCTACAAATTTCATAACATTTCTCTTTTGCAGAATGCCCTGACCCATTCCTCCTACGCCAACGAGCGCTGGCACAACAGTCTGCTCAGCAACGAGCGGCTGGAGTTTTTAGGGGACAGCGTGCTGGGCATGCTGGTAGCGGAGTATCTGTTCCGCAATTTCCCCAACCGCCCGGAGGGAGAACTGACCCGGATGCGGGCGGACATGGTCTGCGAGCAGACCCTGGCGGCGGCGGCAGAGCGCATCGGTTTGGGGCAGCATCTGCTCCTCGGTCACGGCGAGGAGCAGGGCGGCGGCAGAACCCGCAGCTCCATTCTGGCCGATGCCATGGAATCCGTGATCGCTGCTTCCTTCCTGGACGGCGGCAGGGAGGCGGCGCTGCAAATCGTGCGAACCTTCATCTTTGTGGAGGTGCCGGTGACGAAGCTGCACAACGCCGACTATAAGACCCAGCTGCAGGAAATGGTTCAGCAGAAGAAGAACCAGACCCTTTCCTATGAGCTGGTGGGCCAGTCCGGCCCCGACCACGACAAGCGTTTTGATGTGGAAGTGTCTCTGAACGGAGTCGTGGTGGGTTTTGGCAGCGGCAGCAGCAAAAAACGTGCCGAGCAGGACGCTGCCCGGGCAGCTATTGAGAAGCTGTTCCCCGAGAAAAATTGACAATTGACAGTTGACAATTGACAGTTTGGGAGTCCTTACGGGAAAAGAAACAAACTCCTGTAGAACGATTTTATGATAATCCCCGAAGGGGATACCGAAATTGTCAATTCTCAATTGTCAATTGTCAATTGCGGTAGAGAGGAGAACCATATGGATCTGTATGAGAAGCTGCTGGAGGTTTCCAGAGCCTTCCGCATTGAATACGACTATCTTGGTTACGAGACCATTCAGATGGGCAACGTGAACCGTACTTACAAGGTTAATTTCCGCCTGCCCGACGGAAATCCAAAATCCTTTCTGGTGCAGAACGTCAATACCTACGCCTTCCGCAATCCCATCGGTCTGATGGACAACATCGACAAGGTCACGGAGCACATCCGGGCGAAAAAGCCGGGGCAGCTTGCGCTGCACTTCCACCACACCGCCGACCGAAAGACCTACCTCGTTGACGGTGACAACTTCTGGCGGATGACGAACTACGTTCCCTCCGTTACCTTCAATTCCGTGACGGATATGAGCGTGGTGCGCAATGCCGGTAAGGCCTTTGGCGAATTTCAGATGGATCTGGCGGATTTTGACATTTCCGAGCTGACGGAAACCATTCCGGGCTTCCACAATACCCGTAAGCGTTACGAGGATTTCCTGCGTTCCGTGGGGGAGGACAAAGCCGGGCGGGCCTGTCAGGTGCGGGAGGAAATCGACTATCTGATTTCTGTGCAGGATCGGGCCTGCTGCCTGACCGACCTGTATAACGCCGGGAAGCTTCCCCTGCGGGTGACCCACAACGATACGAAGATCAATAACGTCCTGTTCTCCCCGGAAAAGCACGAGGCGATGATTGTCATCGATCTGGATACCGTCATGCCCGGCCTCATCGGCCATGATTTTGGCGATGCCATCCGTTTCGCTGCCAACTTCGTGGAGGAGGACTGCCCGCAGCCCGAGAAGGCCGGGGTGAATCTGGAGGTGTTCCGTGCCTTTGCGGAAGGGTTCCTGTCCATGACCGCAAAAACCATGACGGATACGGAGGTGGATACCCTTGCCATGAGCTGCTTCGTCCTGACGGCGGAGCTGGCCACCCGGTTCCTTGCGGACTACCTGGATGGAGACCTGTACTTCAACATCAAAAGCCCCGACCACAACCTGATCCGCACTCGCTGCCAGATCGCGCTGGCAAAGGATATGCTCAGACACATGGACGAGATGGAGCGTATCGTGCGCGAGTGTGTCAACCAATGGAAATAGTCAGAGGCCGCCAGCTTTCGAAAAGAAAACTGGCGGCTTTCCTTTTTGGGGAAGCTTTGATTCAGGATACGCTTTTGGATGGCCTGATACAGACGACAAACCAGTTAAAATCCGCCTTCCCGCAAACCCGAAACAGGGTAAACAGGCAGAAAAGAAGGATCAGGTAGACGACGCATTGGGCGGAAACGGTATTCAGCTGTCCCGCGCCTAAAAGCGCCGCCAGCGCCGCTGACAGGGCCAGCATCGGGATATGCGCGGGCAGACGCTCCCCGGTGATGCGCAGAAGTCGACCCAGACTCAGAATGAAATTTACGAGATGTGTGATCAGAAAACTGAAAAAATACCCTTCCATCCCATACTTTGGAAGCAGAAGATAGAGAAATACCACATCCATTGCGGAGGTGAGGATGTTGTAGCGGACGCAGACCTTCTGCTGGCCCAACCCTTTTGTCATGGCGTCGGTGACGCAATCGCAATACAGCATGGGAATCAGAGGCGCGTACAGCCGCAGATACCGCCCTGCCTCGCCGCTGCCGTAAAATCGCAGACATAACGTGTCTGACAATAGATACATCAGCCCGGCAATGGTTACCCCATAAAGCATGGTGATTTTCAGACTTCTGCGGGTCAGATAGGAAATGCGTTTCCTGCTGCCTGCGGCGGCGCACCGGGCCAGTTCGGGAATTAACAATTCCGTCAGACCGAACAGAATGCAGGCCGGAAACATGAGAATGGGGAATACCATGCCGCAGACGGTGCCAAAGCTGGAAAGCGGATTCGTGATTGTCTTGTTGCGGGCAAGGCGTTTGGGAACCATCAGATTTTCAATGGTGCTGATGCCGGATTTCAGTACATCTGCCAACCCCAGCGGAACGGCAGTTTGAATTAGCCGCCTTCCGATGGGGAAAGGAGCGCCGGTTTGGGGATGCTCACGGTTTCTCAGAACCACCAGCGTACACAGTGTCAGGCAGCCGCTGGAAAAGCTGCCGAATATGACGCACTGGCAGGCCCGTCCGGCATCGTGCCCTGCCCAGTATTTCAGCGCCAGCAGTGTCAGTCCCATAGAGCACAGCTGCTCACAGACCTCCACCGCCGCCAGGGTGCCGACTCGGTTTTCCGCGGTAAAGTACCCGGTCATCACGGCGCACAGGCAGGTGGCGGGCAAAAAGGCAGCCAGCAGCCGCAGGGCCGGGACAGTGTCCGGGCTGCCGATCCAATGCTCCGCCAGCTGAGGGGCCATAAGATATAGAAATAGGGCTGCCCCGCCGCTGCAAAGAATGCTGTACAGAAAGCAGGCAGACAAAACCCGCGTCACGTTTTCCGGGCGATTCTTTCCCAGCTCCCCGGCGGTCAGATACATGGCAGCTGTGCGCGCACCGGCGATGCCTATGATCATAGCGAAGGAGCCAACCGACACAACCAGCTGCAGCAGTCCAATTCCGGCTGGGCCGATTCGCCCGGAGAGATAGACCTGAAAGGAAGTGCCCGCCAGCCGCAGCAGCAGGTTGACCCCGGTCAGCAGCAGGGCGGAATAGAAAATCGGAAGCTTTCTGCGCAACAAAAATCCCTCCCTTGTCCACAGCCTATGCGGACAGGGGAGGGGTTATGACCGTTACGCTTCCGGGTTATATTCCCGGCAGTACAGGCTTAAGGGGCAGTTGCCGCAGTCCGGGTTCCGGGCGGTGCAGCAGTCCCGGCCAAACAGAACGATGCGGTGACAGAAATCGCTGCTTTCCTCCGGCGGCAGAATGGCCCGCAGCTGGGCCTCCACCTTTTCTGGCTCCTTGCCATGGGAAAGCCCCAGCCGTCCGCAGATACGGATGCAGTGGGTGTCACAGACCACGCTGCCCGGCACGGCATACAGATCACCCAGCAGCAGATTGGCGGTTTTTCGGCCCACACCGGGAATTTTGAGAAGCTCCTCCATGGTACCGGGAACCTTTCCGCCGTAGTCACTGAGCAGCATCTGGCAGCCCAGAACGATGTCCCTTGCCTTGTGCTTATAGAAACCGCAGGAGTGTACCAGTTCCTCCACATGAGCGATATCAGCCCCCGCCATGGCTTCCAGCGTGGGATAGGCCGCGAACAGCCCGGGGGTCACCAGGTTCACCCGTGCGTCGGTGCACTGGGCGGACAGCCGCACGGCAATCATCAGCTCGTAGTCCTTATCATAGTGCAGGGCACACAGGGCGTTTGGATAGCGCTGCTTCAACAGTTCAATGATGGCGTTAACTTTTTCTTTCATAGCCGTATTTCCTTTTCGTTTTTTCTACTTATACCACGAATCAGGAAGAAAGACAATCGTTTTTTTGGCTGATCGGTTATACTCAGCCGCTTGATAAATAGGAATTTGGCGGCGAGTCGCCGCAGACAATGCGTCACGAACGCTGGGCGGTCAACCAACATCCTTTGGGCCCCTCGACCAGCGGCGAGTCGCCGCTGACAATGCGTTACGGACGCTGGGCGGTCATCCTACATCCTTTGGGCCCCTCGACCATAAGCTCTGTAAAAATATGGAATCTGCCAAACATTACCGTAGGGGCGGCCAATGGCCGCCCGCAGCGTTGGGCGTGGTACGCACTCCGTTTTGACGGTAAAGCGCAAAATATCGGAACCTTTCGGGCGGCACAATGGCCGCCCCTACAGTGGCATATGGATTGCTGCAAATTGCAATCTGCCGCTTTGCTGGCAGCCGTAAGCCCATCGTTTTTTATGCCTCCAATTCCACCCGCTGAGCGGTGAGAGCAGAGATTTCGTAGGCGGTGCGCTCCTCGCTGCCGCTTTCCAGAACCTTGGTGTAGGTTCTGCTTTGCAGCCGCCCGGTGATCCGAAGGATATCCCGGGTATGGAACTGGGCGCACTCCAACGCGGTTCTGCCCCACAAGATACAGGGCAGGTAATCCGCCCGCCGGAAGGCCCGGGGCACCGCCAGCATCACGTCGCAGATTTCCCGGCCCAGCGGGGTCTTTCGGTAAGTAGGCTCCCGGCACAGCGGCCCTTCCAGAACCACGTCGTTCAGCGGTTCGCCGTCCTCGCAGACGATGAGGTTCGCGAATACGAAAATCAGCAGCCGCCGCCGGCTGTCCTCCCGGACATTGTGGGAGCGCACCTGCCCGGTGACGGTGAGCATCTCCCCATCGGACAGCTCCATGGCGCTCAGCACATCCTCCCGGGCGATCACCGGCAGCACGTCCACCGCCCCGGATAGCCTTGGCACCTCAAGATAGAAGCGGAAAAACCGCCGTCCGTGGTTTTCGTGGGAATACAGGGGCATGGACAATAGAGAGCCCCGGAGCGTAATGTGATTTGCAGTCAGTTCCATAGTACCACCTCAAATGTAGATGTATGGAACATCCTATGCACCGCCCGGGGAAAGAGAACACCCGGCACGGGCTTTTCCGTGCCGGGCGTGTGGTTACTGAATGTGGGTGTGATTGTTGATGTGCTCCTGGCAGTAGCAGTAGTAGCCCCTGCACTTTGAACAGTAGCGGAATTCCAGCTCGGGATTACTCACATCCGTCCGTCCGCAGACGGTGCACTTGTGGGTATAGGGGGCTTTTACCGTGGCTTGACTTGCCTCGTAGGAACCGGCGTCAAAGCGAATGACCTTGGCCTTTTTCTGTACCGGGGGTTTCTTTCGGAACAGCCGGGCGGCATTGGCCCGCCAGGCCATGGGAATCACATTCAGCACATCCTTGCCGAAGAACAGGAAATAGTTGGCAAGGGAGATGACGGAGAACAGATTGTAGGGGAAGGGGTAGGTGAGAAGACCCACCAGCACCAGCACCAGATCGATCAGGGCGAAAATCCAGCCCTTGACGGGAATAATGAAAAACAGCAGGAAGGTGGCGTCGGGGAACAGGGTGGCGTAGGCCAGGAACAAGCTCATATTCAGGTAGGACACATCCGCCGCGCCGCCGAAAATCATGCAGTAAACGTCCATCATCACCACGCCGGACAGATAATAGAGGTTAAAGCGCAATGTACCCCAGATATTCTCCATGGCTCGTCCCAGGGAATAGTAGCAAAATAGCACAACGGCGGTCAGCAGCAGATTCCCCGCGCTGTAGGTCAGGGGATAGGTGATCAGCCGCCAGATCTGCCCATGGAGAATCGCCGTTCGGTCAAAGCACAGAAGATAGTACAAAAAATGATTTTCTGCGATGGTGCTCATAACGTAAACCACAGCGGTTCCCAGGACGATGTAGAGCATCAGGTTGGGGATGCCCTTGGTTCGGTTTTTGTAGCAGAAAAGCTCAAATTGTCTGCGAAGGTTTTTCATGCCGTGACCTCCAAATGTAGTCTGGGTTCATTTTAACAGCAATTGTTTCAAAAGTCTATATCGGATTTGTGAACAATGGGAATATAAACCACCCGCCTGTTTTTTGCCGCACCAGGCAGTCCAGGGGTGCCTGCCTGAAACAGGCCGTATAAATCCTCCCACCGATTCTCCAGTTCCCAAATCGGGTGGTCAGCCGCCTGTCCGGCATTGATGAAAAAACCGCTCTTTTTTACGCCGCTTAAGATTTCCCGGCCCCGGTCATTGAAGCCCAGCACCCGGACATAGGGAATATCCATATTCATTATTTCGGCGGTGATGCCGAGAAAGGCGCACAGAATCATGCGGTCAATCCGGCTGCGGGTGTAGCGTTTGGATTTGACGGCGGCGGCGATATCTTCCAGTGTTGCCTGCGTTCGGCTTTCACCCATGAGCTTGCGCCACAGGCCCTCCGACCCAAAGGGCAAAACTTCGAATTCCGCTTCCGTCATGGTGCGCAGTTTTCCCAGAACCGCCCGCTGCCCGGCTGCCAGTGTGTGAATCGGTGCTGCCGCGAAAACCCTTCCGGCAGCTTCCGGGAGATAGGCAGAAATATCCAGTCCCTTTTCAAGCCGCAGCCGCAGAGCTGTGGCGGAAGGGTTTTCCAAATCGGCTTCCTCCGCGTGATAGCTGCCCTCCCGGGCAATGGGCAGGGGCTTCATAGGAGAAGACTGCCGAATGATGGCTTTGCAGTATTCCACGGCCAGAATATTGTTGGGAGATTCCAGAAGGCTCCCGGAAAGCCCCATGGCTTCCAGCGCGGCCTGCCGGGCGGCAGGGAAGGAGCAGCCCCTGTCCAGCTCCCGACGCAGCAGGGGCGGGAATTCTTCACTGAGCAGCGCCTGGGCAGTGGTTTGCAGAAGATCGCTGTTGGCAGTTTCGGCACCGAAGCACAGCCCACCACAGAGTTTGGACAGCACCGCGACGCTGCCGGAGGCGAAGCCTTCCGCTGAGGAAAGGGCGGTTGTCACCGGCAGTTCCACCACCAGATCGGCGCCGCATCGCAGAGCGGCCTCCGTGCGAAGGGTTTTATCAAATATGGCGGGGTGTCCTCTCTGGACATAATTGCCGCTCATGGCGCAGATAATACCGGTTTCCGCCCCGAATTTCTCCCGAATTACCTCTATTTGCTTTTTGTGTCCCCGGTGAAAGGGGTTATATTCGCAGACGATGCCCACATTCATGGAAATTTTTCCTCCTTCGTGAAATTTTTCCGTTTCAGGGGTTGAGAAATCCGAAAAAATGCAATATAATATACCCAGCTATGGTTATCATATCATAAAGTCCCCAACAAGGAAATAAAAATTTTAGGAGGCAGATTCCCATGAACATTCTGATTATCAATGCCGGTTCTTCTTCCCTCAAGTACCAGCTGATGGATCCCGATACCGGCGTAGTGTCCGCCAAGGGCCTGTGCGAGCGTATCTACATCGACGGCCGCCTGACCCACAACGCGAACGGTAAGAAGGTTGTCAAGGACATCCCCATGCCCACCCACTCCGAGGCCATTCAGGCGGTTCTGGCCATTCTGGTTGACCCCGTTGACGGCGTGATCAAGTCCACCGACGAGATCGATGCCGTGGGCCACCGCGTTCTGCACGGCGGCATGGAGTTCTTCGACTCCTGCATTATCAACGACGAGGTCATCGCCGCCATCGAGAAGTGCATTCCTCTTGGCCCCCTGCACAACCCCGCCAACCTGATGGGCATCCGCGCCTGCCAGGCTGTCATGCCCACCACGCCTCAGGTTGCCGTGTTCGACACCGCGTTCCATATGACCATGCCCCCTGTGGCTTACCGCTACGCCATCCCCACCGAGTACTACAAGAATGACTCCATCCGCCGCTACGGCTTCCACGGCACCTCCCACAAGTATGTCACCAAGCGTGCGATCGAGCTGATGGGCACCAAGGACATTAAGCTGGTCAACTGCCATCTGGGCAACGGCTCCTCCATGTCCGCGGTTAAGGACGGCAAGTGCCAGGATACCTCCATGGGCCTGACCCCTCTGGCCGGTGTTCCCATGGGCACCCGTTCCGGCGATCTGGACGCTGCTGTGGTGCAGTTCATCATGAACAAGTATGGCATGAGCGCTGACGAGTGCCTGAATATGCTCAACAAGAAGTCCGGCGTGCTGGCTCTGTCCGGCGTGTCCTCCGACTTCCGTGACATCGAGGGCGAGGCTGAGAAGGGTAACGCCGACTGCCAGCTGGCTCTGGACAAGTTCGCCTACGAGGTTCGCAAGTATATCGGTTCTTACTCCGCCGCTCTGGGTGGTCTGGATTGCCTGGTGTTCACCGCCGGTGTTGGCGAGAACTCCGGCTCCATGCGCGCCCGCATCTGCGAGGGTCTGGAATATCTGGGCGTGAAGATTGACCCCGAGAAGAACACCGTTCGCGGCAAGGAGGCCATCATCTCCACCGACGATTCCAAGGTCACCGTCTGGGTCATCCCCACCAACGAGGAGCTGATGATCGCTCAGGATACCGCCGAGCTGGTCAAGGCTGCCAAGTAATTTTATTTCAAACGGGAGCCGCCGCGCTATGCGGCGGCTTCTTTTGTAAAGAGGTAACGAGCATGAAACAATGGAACCTCTGGTATTTGGCGTCGGGAATTGTACAAGTGGCCTGTGCTGTCCAGATTCTGCTGGAGTGGCGGCGGTATTCCGAAGCCTTGAATTCCGCTCCTTTTTCTGTAACGATTCTGGTCAACGGGGTATGCTTTGGAATTCCCGCGGCAATCCTATTTCTGATAGGCTTATTTCTGGAAAAGAAACGAAAGGATGATTCCCATGAGCACGGTTGTTGAGCGTTTTCTTCGATATGTGTCCTTTGACACCCAGTCTGATGAAGAATCCACCACCTGCCCCTCCACCGGGAAACAGAAGCTGTTGGGCGCGGCGCTGGTGGAGGAAATGCTGGCCCTCGGCATTGGAGATGCCCGGATGGATGAATTTGGCTATGTCTATGGCACCATCCCCGGCGACCCGTCCCTTCCCACCATCGGCCTGATTGCCCACATGGACACCACCCCGGACGCTTCCGGCGCCAATGTAAAGGCGAGAATTGTGGAATATACCGGCGAGGACATCTGCCTGAATGAAGAAAAGGGCATTTTCCTGCGGGAAAGTGACTATCCCAATCTAAAAAACCACGTTGGCAAGCATCTGATCGTCACCGACGGCACCACCCTTTTGGGAGCGGACGACAAGGCCGGTGTGGCGGAGATCATGACCGCCGCCGCTGAGATTCTGAAACGGGGCGGAAGACACGCAACCCTGAAAATCGGCTTTACACCCGACGAAGAAATCGGACGCGGTGCCGACCACTTCGATGTGAAGGGCTTCGGTGCGGATTATGCCTACACCGCCGACGGCGGCCCTGTGGGGGAAATTGAGTACGAGAATTTCAACGCCGCCGGAGCAGAGGTTGTATTCCGTGGGCGGAACATCCATCCCGGCTCTGCCAAGAATGCTATGGTGAACTCCCAGTATATCGCCATGGAGTTTCAGAGTCTGCTGCCCATCCACCAGCGCCCGGAGGTTACGGAAGGGTATGAAGGCTTCTTCCACCTCATGGACATGAAGGGTGAGGTGGAGAAAACCCGTCTGCGCTATATCATCCGGGATCACGATATGACCAGATTTGAGGAGAAGAAAGCGGTCATGGCAAATGCCGCTGAGTTCCTGAATCGGAAATATGGGGAAGGCGCAGTGAAACTCGATATTCGTGACAGCTACTATAACATGAAAAAGTGCATTGAGCCGGTCATGTATGTGGTGGAGCGGGCAAAAGAGGCCATGGCAGCCGTGGGCATGAAGCCCAGAGAGGTGCCCATCCGCGGCGGCACCGACGGCGCTCGCTTAAGCTACGAGGGCCTGCCGTGCCCCAACCTGTGCACCGGCGGCGAAAACTACCATGGACGCTTTGAGTATATCCCGGTTGAGGATATGGAGCTGTGCGTAAAGATGCTTGTGGAGATTCTCACCAGTTTCTAAGGCAACACCGCACAATGGGGATAGCGGGCTTCGGCAGATCTTTTGACCCAATCGTGCAGTATGAAAAATGGGAAATACATCCAGTATTCCCGCATTTTCCATACTTTCGCTTGGGTCAAAATCTCTCGCCGAATCTCCTTGCCCCATTATGTGGTGTTGCCCTAAAGTAAAACCCGGAATGGCTGAACCATTCCGGGATTTTTAGCGAGAATTATTCGGCGAAATCGGCTTCCTCGGCTACAGGCTCATGAGGGGCCACCACAGGCTCTTGGGCGGGAGCGACAGGCGCTTCCACAGGAACCTCCACAGCGGCAGGCTCTTCCTCAGCAGGAGCGGCCTCCACGTCAGTCTTTTCGGCGGGCGTCTCATCGTCGGCGGCATCGTCCTTGCAGCAGGGGCACTGGGGAAGGCTTGCAAGGGTCTTCTTTGCCCATGCGGTAATATGCTCGCCGTAGGTGGCAATGATGTAGACAGCGCCGGCGACAGCGGCCAGAGCGGACAGGATCTTCACAATGGTGTTCACGGTTTTCATATGGCATTACCTCCGTAATGGAATGTTGTGTTTATTATAACCAGAGCAAAAGGAAAAAGCAATAAACAATTTAGAATTATTTGTAAATTCGACGTCATTATACATAGCCGTACATTCCCCGGACACTGACCTCCCCGGAATTGATGGCTTCGGTGTGCCCATCCGGGAACAGCACCACCAGCGCACCCGCATCATCCACATCCAGGGCCTTGCCGTGGCGGACTTTTTCCCCCCGCACCAGAGAAATTTCCTGCCCGATGGTGATGCAGTCCTTTCGGTATTGAGAAATCAGGTCATCTTGTTCAGTCAGAAGCCTGATGCTCATATCGTACAACGCATCCAGTTCCGCCGCCGCTACACGGAATCGGTCAATTTCCTGTCCCGTCACCATGGTAAGGGAACCGGCCACCTCACGGATTTCCGGCGGGAAGTCCTGAAGACGCTGGCAGCAATTGATGCCGATGCCCACGATGGCGTAGTCCACGAGTCCTTTTGCATTCAGCCGCAGCTCTGTGAGGATACCGCCCAGCTTTCGCCTGCCGGACACAAGATCATTCGTCCACTTGATTCCGGGCCGGAATCCGACGCTCTTTTCCACGGCGTCGCACATGGCAACACCCGCCGCGCAGGTCAGGTGCATCAGCCGGGTTGGGGGACACGCCGGGCGCAGCAGAATGCTCAGATACAGGCCGACGCTGGGGGGCGACAGGAAGCTCCGGCCCCGCCGCCCGTGTCCAACCGTCTGGTGGTCGGACAGAACCACGGTTCCATGGGGCGCTCCATCGGCAGCCAGCTTTTTTAAGCAGTCGTTGGTGGAATCTGTCTCCGGCAGAAAGAGAAACCGATCTTTCCACGGGTATTCCGGGGAAACAAGCCGCAATATCTGTTCTTTCATGTCAGTCAATGTCGCAGAGCACTTCCTCCGGGGGATTGTCCAGAACCTCGGGGTGCATCAGAAGCCGCTTATAGTGCTTGAAGAAGGCGGCGTAGTAGAAGCCGTCAACGATTCGCTCGTCCAGCGTAAATTTTACATCCACATATTTTTTCTGGACAACGGTGCCGTCCTCCAGCACCTCGGTAGCCCGGCGCTTCATACCGAAGGCGCCGAAAACAGGCAGATTGCCAAAGTCGTACAGGTGGTGGAAAATGGGCGGAATGCCGAGACTGCCCATGGAGGTGAAGAACAGACTGCCGTGGAAGGGACTGACCTCCAGCAGAAAGCCGGGCAAGAGGCCAAAATAGTCCATGGTTTTCAACCCCCACACGGCAAACTTCAGCAGCACACCGGGAATCATGGTAAAGGCAGCGGCGGTGTTGTCGAAGTTGCTGTCCAGCGGGGAATTCTTTACGGTATCCACCGCGTCCTGCAGTTTACGGTACACGTCGGCGGAGGTGTCCCTGGGATTCAGATGCACCTTGATGACGGTATCGGGGGAGGAGGAGGTCATTTCCTTCTTGATGGTCATGCAGTACTGGATATCATCCCCACGGGAGTAGACCTTTTGCCCGGAAATGAAGCGGTTCAGGCCGGGGTAGCGGCACAGCGCCCGGACATAGCAGGCAAGCAAAACATGGGTGATGCCGAAATTTGTCAGGCCCTCCCGCCGCTTCTGACGGATATAACGGTCGATCTGACTGATTTCGAAGGAATCCTCAAATAAATTGGAGGAGGTGTTCCGGGTGACCATGATGTAAGGGGAGACCTGTGCCATGGCGGGCAGGGAACGGATTCTCCGGCCATCCACCCGGTCACCCCAGGTGCGGTGATATTCTCCGGCGGGATGGATGCGCACGGCGAAGCAGATGAAAAGAACGCCGGTCAGGGCCAGAAAATCCGCAAGGCAGTCCTTCATACCCAGAATATCCCCTTTCAGGAGACTCCCCCGGTAGAAGTACAGCAGAATCACCATGGGAACGCAGACCACAGGCAGCAGAAACAGCACCCCGTGGTGTCCGGCGGTGACATCGGTATAGAGGAAGGCAAAGAAGATCAGCGCCACCCAGAAAAGCCACACCATCATGCGGTTATCGACATTGCCGGAAATCCAGAGCCCGGAGTAAATCGCCATCATCCATACGGGGATGGCAGTCTTGTAGAACAGCTTTTCACCGTCCAGAAGGGCGATCAGCGCGTACAGCGAGGTAGCCGCGATTGGCAGGAGAATTTGGCTCCACAGGAAAGTCGCGTCTCCGGGCCCTTTCAAACCGGAGAGAGCAATGCGGGCCACTGCCGAAGCTGCCATGCAAAGCGCCATCAGCCAGGTCAGCACGTTTTTGCGGCTGACATAAAGGTGTGTTCGTGTTTTCATACACACATAGTATACTAAATATCGGGAAAAATGGCAATAAAAAAAGCAGGTATCAGCCTGCTTTTTTATCAGTCTCAGAGCGTGCGAAGGGCGGCGATGTATTCCGGCGCGGTGCCGCAGCAGCCGCCCAGCAGGGTCGCGCCGTTGTCTGCGCACTGGCGCATCACGTCGGCAAATTCCGCCGGGGTCTGGGAGTAGACGGCAATCCCATCATCTCCGATGGTGGGAATGCCCGCGTTGGGCTTGCAGATCAGAGGAACTTTCACGCTTCGACGCAGCTTGGCGACAAGGTAGGGGGTCATCATATCCGCGGCCACGCAGTTGAAGCCCACGGCAGCCGCGCCGGAATCCTCCAGTGCTTTCAGAGCCTTTCCCGCGTCCGCGCCGGACAGCAGGGAGCCATCGGACTGCATGGTAAAGCTGTACATGGCAGCGCCGGCACCCTCCAACTCCGCGGCGCACAGAATGGCCTCCGCTTCCTGCTGATAGAGCAGTGTCTCGCCGATCAGCAGATCCGCGCCGCCGTCAATCAGCCCCCGGATCTGGCGGCGATAGTTTTCCACCAACAGATCAAAGGACTCGGCATCCCAGCTG
The DNA here is from genome assembly GCA_022786995.1 of Clostridiales bacterium. Taxonomy (GTDB): domain Bacteria; phylum Bacillota; class Clostridia; order Oscillospirales; family Oscillospiraceae; genus Faecousia. The sequence continues at coordinate 22,205 of JALFUW010000034.1, read as the reverse complement.
TCGCAGAAGGTTGCCAGGGTGGTGATATCACCGGCGATCAGACAGCCGGGAGCGGCAGACCGGGACAGGGCCACCAACGCTTCGTTGATGCGTTCGGTCTGATCATCCAGACCTACCGCCTTCAGGGCGATGGGCTGGGCCTGAAAGGTGGGGGCGTAAATAATCTGTGAGCCTGCTTCAGCGTAGGCACGCTGTAAAGAGACCAACGGCTCCGGGTTGGCAAGGATCCATTCCTCCGCGCAGCAGCCCTTGGGCATGCCGGCGTTGCGCAGGTTGGAGCCGGTGGCACCGTCCAGAATCCGCACACCGTCCGCTATTTTTTGCTGTAATTGTTCCCTTGTCAGCATAAGCACTTCTCCCATTTCAAATAATAAACGATACCTGCATTATACACGCACAAAAGGAAGAATGCAACAGTATTGACCTTTTCTTAAAAATCTGCTACCATAACGAAAACTTGATTAAAGGAGCCATACCAATGAAAAAGACTGTTTTGCGGGAATACGCCCGGCTGATTGTCCGCTGCGGCGTGAACGTTCAGAAAGGGCAGGAGGTCATGATTTATGCCGGCCTCGACCAGCCGGAATTTGTTCAGATGGTGGTTGAGGAAGCCTACAAGGCCAAGGCAAAAAAGGTCATTGTGGAGTGGTCGTACCAGCCGCTGGAAAAGCTGGCCATCCGTTATCAGAGTCTCAAAACCCTTGGCACCGTGGAGGAGTGGCAAAAGGCGCGGCAGGAGCATTTCTGTGAGGCGCTTCCTTGCCGGATCTATCTGGAATCTGACGACCCGGACGGCCTGAAGGGCGTGAACATGGAGAAGGAAGCGGAAGCCCGCCAGATGCGCTATCCCATCATCAAGCCCTACCGGGACCGCCGGGAAAACCGGGATCAGTGGTGCATTGCCGCCGTGCCCGGAGAAGCGTGGGCGAAGAAGGTCTTCCCCGGAATGCGTACCAGCACCGCCGTGGAAAAGCTGTGGGAGGCCATTCTCTTTACTGCCCGGGTCACCGACGACCCCATCGCCGCATGGGAAGCCCACAATGCCGATCTGAAAGCCCGGTGTGACTACCTCAACAGCCTGCATATCCAGAGCCTGCACTACACCGCCGAAAACGGCACCGATCTGACCGTTGGCATGATTCCCGAAGCCCGCTGGTGCGGCGGGCGGGAGGTTAGCCTTCAGGGCATTGCCTTCAACCCCAACATCCCCTCCGAGGAGTGCTTCATCTCCCCGAAAAAGGGCTGTGCTGAGGGCATCGTCTACGCAACCAAACCCCTGAGCTATCAGGGCCAGCTGATCGAAAATTTCTCCATCCGCTTTGAAAACGGTAAGGCCGTGGAAGCCAAAGCCGAGAAGGGGGAAGAACTGCTGAATTCCATGATCTCCATGGACGAGGGGGCGGCCTACCTCGGCGAGTGCGCTTTGGTTCCCCAGAAAAGTCCCATCGCAGAAAGCGGTCTGCTGTTCTACAGCACCCTGTTTGACGAGAATGCCGCCTGCCATCTGGCGCTGGGCTTCGGCTTTGCGGACACCATCTCCGATTTCCAGAATCGGACGCTGGAGGAGTGCCGGGCGCTGGGCGTCAACGATTCCATGAATCACGAGGATTTCATGATCGGCTGCGACAGCATGAATATTGACGCGATTTGCGCCGATGGCCGGGTGGTTCCTGTGTTCCGTAACGGCAACTGGGCATTCTGACAGGAATTTTCAAAAAAACGAAAAAAATACTTGCATTCTTTGAATCATTGTGATATGATATCCGGGCGATTGAAGATTGCTTAGGGCATTTATGCCCTTTAACTGATACGAAAGAGGTGAACGAAATGAAGGAAGGTATCCATCCCAAGTACGAACAGACCACCATCCGCTGTGCCTGCGGCAATGTCTTTACCACTGGTTCTACCAAGAAGGACATTCGTGTTGAGATCTGCTCCAAGTGCCACCCTTTCTATACCGGCAAGCAGAAGCTGGTTGACACCGGTGGACGTGTTGATCGCTTCAACAAGCGTTTTGGCCTGAAGTAAGAGCAGAAAATTCCGCACTACGGATCGTCGTGGTGCGGATTTTTTGTTTTTTCCGAGAAAAACAGTTGTCCGCCCGGTGCTTTGTGTGGTATACTAACGAATAATATATCATTGGAGGTTCTATGGAATCGAATTTTGACGAGAAGGTACAGGAGCGGGCGGTGCTGGTTGGCCTGAACGCTGACTGCTTTACGGCGGAGCAGACGGCTACTGCCGAATCTCTGGAAGAACTGGAGGATCTGCTGGAAACCGCCGGCGGCTTCTGCACCGGCAAGGTGCTGCAGAACCGCCATACCCCCGATTCCCACAGCTTTATCGGCGAGGGCAAGGCTCAGGAGGTGCGGATGCTGGTGGAAGCCACCGCGTCCACCATGGTGATTTTCGACAACGAGCTGTCTCCCGGCAATATCCGGGCGCTGGAGGAGATCATCGGCGTGACGGTACTGGACCGCAGCGCCCTGATTCTGGACATTTTCGCCCAGCGGGCCAAGACGAAAGAAGGACGCTTGCAGGTGGAGCTGGCTCAGTATAAGTATCTGTTACCACGGCTTTCCGGTATGGGCGTGAGCCTGTCCCGCCAAGGCGGCGGCATCGGCACCCGGGGCCCCGGCGAAACCAAGCTGGAAACCGACCGGCGTCACATCCGGGAACGAATCGCCCGGCTGGAGGACGAGCTGGAGCAGGTGCGCAAGGTGCGTGCCGTCCAGCGGGAGCGGCGGATGAAGAACTCCATTCCCGTGGTTGCCATCGTGGGCTACACCAACGCAGGTAAATCTACACTCCTGAATCAGTTGACAAACGCGGGAATCCCCGCCAATAACCGGCTGTTTGACACGCTGGATACCACCTCCCGGCAGCTGACGGTTTCCGACAATTTAGACGTCATTCTATCTGATACCGTTGGCTTCATCGCCAAGCTTCCCCACCATCTGGTGAACGCCTTCCACGCGACCCTGGAGGAGCTGGAATACGCCGATCTTCTGCTGCACGTCATCGATGTGTCCGACCCGGATCTGGAAGCCCATGTGGCAGTGGTGGACAAGCTGATTGCCAAACTGGCAAAGCCGGATACCCCCGTTTTGCGGTGCTACAACAAGGCGGATCTTGTGTACTCTGAAGACATTCCCATGGGCAAGGACTGCGTCGCCATCTCCGCCAAGAAGGGCAAGAATATGGATGGCCTTTTGAAAGCCATCGAGGAAGCTCTGGGCCATTCCCGACATCATGTGCTTCTGCGTTTTCCCTATTCCAAGGGCGGTATGGTGGAGACTCTCCATGATAACGCCCAGGTGAAAAAGGTGGAGTATACCGACGAGGGCATCGAAGTGGAGACGGTTCTGGACGCCATTCTTTACGGACGGCTCCGGGAGTACGTTGTGAAGGAGTGCTGAACCCTTGGACGAATACCTTGTCCCGACCCAATTTGGGGAAGCGGAATTCATCGAAAAAAAGTCCCGCTTTATCGGCAGAATCTGGCCCGTAGAAACCGAGGAGGAAGCGCTGGCCCGGATTCAGGAAATGAAGAAGCAGCATTATGACGCTACCCACAACTGCTGGGCTTACATCCTCCGGGACGGCGCGGTGCGGTTTTCCGATGACGGCGAGCCCGGCGGCACGGCGGGAATGCCCATGCTGCAGGTTTTGCAGCGGGAAAATTTATATAATGTAGTCTGCGTGGTCACCCGGTATTTCGGCGGGATCCTGCTGGGCGCCGGGGGGCTGGTGCGGGCTTATACCAAGGGCGCGAAAATTGCCGTGGACGCGGCGGGCAAATCCATGAAGCGGGTGTGGACGGTTCTGTATGTGCCCTGTCCCTACAATTTTTACGAGCGGGTCAAGCTGGAAGTGGAGGCCTTCGGCGGCATCATCCGCAATACGGATTTCGGTGCCGAGGTGGAGCTGGAGCTGCTGTTTCCCGAGGCCCAGACCCAGAAATTTCTGGATAGACTCACGGATATGACCTCCGGCACCGTAGAGGGCATGGAGGTCGGTCAGGAGTATAGGGCATTTCCAGTATAAGAATTGACAATTGACAGTGAACAATTGACAATGATGGAATCCCCTGCTGGGATAATTGAAAGGCAACACGATACTATAATTTGAAATTGTCAACTGTCAATTATCAATTTTCAATTGCATTGCGGGGTGTTACTATGACGGTAAAAGAAGAACTGGAGCATTTGGAGCACAAGCGGCTGAATCCCCTGGCTGCCTTTGCGGACAAAAGCCGGGGCCGCCCCCGGTACGAAGAGCCCCGGGAGGAGGACGTGCGTACCTGCTATCAGCGGGATATCGACCGCATTGTTCACAGCAAGGCGTTCCGCCGTCTGATGCACAAGACTCAGGTGTTTTTGCAGCCTGAGGGCGATCATTACCGCACCCGCATGACCCATACTCTTGAAGTCTCCCGCATCGCGGGCACCATCACCCGGGCGCTGGGCCTGAATGAAGACCTGTCGGAAGCCATCGCCATGGGCCATGATCTGGGTCATACCCCCTTCGGTCACGCCGGAGAAGCGGCGCTTTCCCAGTGCATGGGAACGCCATTCCGACATAATGAGCAAAGTCTGCGGGTGGTGGACGTGCTGGAAAAGGACGGCATGGGCTTGAACCTGAGCTATGAAGTCCGCATGGGCATCGTAGGACACACGGGAGAAACCTGGCCGGAAACGCTGGAAGGACAGATTGTCCGCCGCAGCGATCAAATTGCCTACGTCAATCACGACATCGACGATGCCATCCGGGCGGGAATCCTGACCAATGAAGATTTGCCCCGGGAGATCACAGAGCTTCTGGGGTATACCCACAGCAGCCGGATTAACACGTTGGTTACCGACATTATCCGCACCTCCCGGGAAGCCGGCGCTATCTGCCTGACACCCCAGGTTGAGAAAGCCCTGAAAGACCTGCGCAGCTTTATGTTTGAGCGGGTTTACCGCAATCCCGTGGCAAAAGGGGAGGAGAGCAAAGCAAAAGCCATGCTGGCCCGGCTCTTTGAATACTATATCGCGCACCCGGAGGCTCTGCCGGAAGATTTTCAGCCCCAGCTGTCCTTTGACGGCATGGAGCGCACGGTCTGTGACTACATCGCGGGCATGACTGACAACTACGCTGTTGACAAATATACGGAGATTTTCATTCCCATGGGCTGGAACGTCCGGGGATAGTGTGATATAATATACGGCGCTGATTGGGTTGACTCAGCAGGCAGATCATGATTTTAATTGTCAATTCGATTACCTATGGCATGTGTTACGACATCAGAGAGGAGGGGGAATATGGCGTTTCCACCGGCATTTTTAGACGAGCTGACCGCCCGGAATCCAATCGAAGACGTGGTTGGGCAGTATGTGAACCTGAAGCGGTCCGGCTCCAACCTGTTTGGCCTTTGCCCCTTCCACGGGGAGAAAACCGCTTCCTTCTCCGTCGCCCCCGACAAGGGTATCTACTATTGCTTTGGCTGCCACAAGGGCGGCAGCGTCATCAATTTTGAAATGGAAATTGAGGGCTTAAGCTACCCGGACGCGGTTCGCGCCCTGGCAAAACGGGCAGGCATGGAGGTGCCGGAGGATGAGCAGTACCAGTCCCGCTACCGTCAGCAGGAGCGGCTGTGGGCGCTGCACAAGGAAGCGGCCCGGTTCTACCACAGCCAGCTCTATGCCCCGGTTGGCGCCAATGCCCTGCAATACGCCGCCGGACGGGGTATGCCAAAGTCCATCCTGACGAAATTTGGCATCGGTTATGCCCCGGACAGCTGGACGTCACTGGTGGACTGGCTGAGAACCAAGGGCTATACCGATCAGGAGCTGCGGGATTCCGGCCTTGTCACCGTTTCCCGGAAGAACGGTAATCTATTTGACCGTTTCCGCGACCGGCTGATGTTCCCCATCATTGATGTGCGGGGCAACGTCATCGGCTTCGGCGGGCGGATTATGAACAATCAGGACAAGTCCGCCGCTAAGTACTTAAACTCCCCGGAAACCCTGATTTTTAACAAGCGAAAGAACCTGTTTGCCCTGAATCTGGCGAAAAAGAGCAAGCTTGGCTACTTGATCCTGGTGGAGGGCTACATGGATGCCATCGCCCTGCACCAGTTTGGCTTTGACTGCGCCGTTGCCTCCCTGGGCACCGCTCTGACCGAGGACGGAGCCAATCTGCTCTCCCGTTACACCGAACAGGTGGTGCTCATTTACGACGGCGACGAGGCGGGCCAGAACGCCACCCAGCGGGCCATCCCAATTCTGGAAAAGACCGGTTTGCAGGTGAAGGTGCTGAAAATGCGGGACGCCAAGGACCCGGATGAATTCCTGAAAAAGTTTGGCGCCGACCGCTTTAAGCTCCTTTTAGAGGAATCCTCCAACCGGGTGGAATACCAGCTGAATGCCATTTTGAAAAAATACGACTTGCGGGACGATGACCAGAAGGTCAAATATTTGCAGGAATCCGCGGAACTCATCAGCAGCCTGAGCAGCTCTGTCCAGCGGGAGGTCTACGGTAACCGGGTGGCGGAAGCCGCGGGCATCAGCATGGAGGCCATGAAGCTGGAAGTGGGCCGGGCTTTTAAGCGGCGCACCTATCAGGAGAAGAAAAAGCAGGAGAAGATCGACCTGTCTCCTGTGCGCAATTTACAGCCGACGGACAAAAAGCTGCACTATGACAATGTAAAGTCCGCCCGGGCGGAGGAAGTGGTGCTGGCGCAAATCTTGAAAGAGCCTGCTCTGTTCGGGGAAATCCCGGAACTAAAGCCGGAGATGTTTTCCAGCGAATTCATGGGAAGGGCGTTTTCTCAGTTGCTAAGCCGTTACCGTCAGGGGCTGGAAGTCTCCCTGTCCGGCTTGACGGATTTTACCCCGGAGGAAATGGCCTGTCTCGCGGGCATCACCCAGCGGCTTACCGGGCCTGTGAACCATCAGGGCCTTGCCGACTGCGCCCGCACCATCCGCGAAGAATACCAGAAATCCCAAACAAAGACAGAAGAGGACATTATGCTTCTGCGGGAAAAAATGCAAAAGAGCAAAGGAATAAAGCCATGACAGAGCTTTTGGATACAGAAACAGACCTGCCCATCAGTGCCGGCGAGGACGATATGCGGCAGTTTCTGCGGGAGGTTCGCACCTTTCCCCGGCTGACCGCCGAGGAAGAGAAGGAACTGGCCCGCCGCTGCGCCGCCGGAGATGAGGACGCAATCCGCCAGATGGTGGGTTCCAATCTGCGGCTGGTGGTCAGCATCGCCCGGGAGTACGCCGGGCGGGGCGTGGCGCTGATGGATCTTATTCAGGAGGGCAGCATCGGCCTGCTGGCGGCTGCCCGGAAATTTGACTATACCCTGGACTACCGCTTTTCCACCTACGCCACCAAATGGATCCGGCAGGGCGTCACCCGGTGTCTCATGAACCACGGCTGCCCCATCCGGGTGCCTCTGCACACCGCCGAGAAAATGCGGGCGGTGCAGGCGGCAAAAAACGCGCTGATTCAGGAGACAGGCGAGGAACCCACCCCTGCCCAGATCGCCCGCAGGGTTGGCCTGCCGGAGGAAAAGGTAAAGGAGCTGATGCGCCTTGCGCCGGATGTGTGCTCCCTGGACGTACCCACCGGCGAGGGAGATGACGGCGTACTGGGTTCTCTGGTGGAGGACACCTTGTCCCCACAGCCCTATGAGGAGCTGGTGCGGCAGGAGTTGGAAAAGACCATGCACAGCCTGTTGTCCCGGCTGAATGACCGCCAGCAGAAGATTTTGCGGCTCCATTTCGGCATGGAGGACGGCGTGTGCTATTCCCTGGAGGATATTGGCAGAAAACTGGGCATCTCCAAGGAACGGGTGCGGCAGATTGAACGCCAGGCCATGGATAAACTGCAAAAAGACGGAGAAAGTCTTGGATTGGAGGACTTTTTGAATGAATGATCTGGAATTTTCCTTTGAGCCGGATCCCTGGGAAGCTTTTCGGATGTCCCTGACCATGGGCGACACCGTATCCGCCTCCCAGATTCTGACCCTGCTGGAAGGGGAGGACGGTCAGATACTGGAGGATGCTTTGCAGGAGCTGGAAACGGCCTGTGTGAAGCTGGATGTGTCTGATCTGCCGAAAAACGGCGGAACCGGGGATACGGCGGTGCGGCTGAAGCAGGAAGCCCAGCTGGTTCAGGAAGGTCTCGACCCCAAGGCTTTGGAGCCCAATGACCCTCTGCGGCTGTATCTGGAGGAAGTGGCGGCGGTTCCTGTCTGCGGCGACGAACAGCTTCTGGCTCAGAAGGGCGACGCCGCGGAAAAGCTTACCAATCTGGGCCTGAGCCGGGTTATCGAACTTGCGCAGGAGTATGTGGGCTATGGCGTTCTGCTGATGGATCTGATTCAGGAGGGAAGCCTGGGCCTGTGGCAGGCCATTGGCTGCTACCGGGAAGGGGAGTACGCTGCCCACCGGGATCGCTGGATTCGATTCTATCTGGCCCGGGCGGTGATTTTACAGGCCCACAGCAGCGGCATCGGCCAGAAAATGCGCCGGGCCATGGAGGATTACCGGCAGGTAGACGAGCGATTGCTTGGCGAGCTGGGTCGCAATCCAACCCTTGAGGAAATTGCGGAAGAGCTTCATATGACTGTGGAGGAAGCCCAGACTGTCCAAAGGATGATGAACAACGCCCGGATGCTGGATAAGGCCATCCGCCCGGAAGCGGAGGAAGAAGATAAAGAAGAAGAACAGTCGGTGGAGGATACCGCCCTGTTTCAGATGCGGCAGCGGATCGGCGATTTGCTGGCCGGGCTGGAGGAAACCGACGCGAAGCTTTTGAACCTGCGCTTTGGCCTTGAGGGCGGCAAGCCTGCCAGCCCGGAGGAAACGGGCAGATTGCTGGGCATGACCGCCCAGGAGGTGTTGGCCCGGGAGGCCGCGGCTCTCGCAAAGCTGAGAAACGGATAATAAGGAAGGTATGATTATGGCAAAGAAAATTTCCATCGCCATTGACGGCCCCGCCGGCGCGGGCAAGAGCACCATCGCCCGCCGTCTGGCAGCTGAAATGGGCTATCATTATGTGGATACCGGCGCGATCTACCGCACTGTAGCCTACTTTTTTGACCTGTGGGGTGTTTCGCCAAAGGATATCGACGGCATCACCCGCTACATCGATGAGCTGACCATCCGCATTGAATATGACGATGAGGGTGCCCAGCACATGATCATGAACGGCATGGACGTGACGAAGGATATACGGACTCAGGAAATCTCCCAGAAGGCCAGTATCGTTTCTGCCCACGCCATCGTCCGGGATATGCTTCTCGACATGCAGCGGGAGGTAGCCCAGCAGCATGATGTCATCATGGACGGACGGGATATCGGCTCCGTAGTGCTGCCCAAGGCTACAGTGAAGTTCTTCCTTACGGCATCCCCGGAGGTTCGTGCCCGCCGCCGCACCAAAGAACTGCTGGAAAAGGGACAGAAGGCCGATTTCGATCGGATCCTGAAAGAAATTGAGCAGCGTGACTATCAGGATACCCACCGGGAGGTGGCACCCCTGAAAATGACCCGGGATTCCGTCAAGCTGGACACCTCCGACATGGGCATTGACGAGGTCATTGCCGCTATGAAGGAGATTATCGCGAAGAAGGTGGCTGAGTGAGTGTCCGTGTTGCTAAGAGCGCCGGTTTCTGCTTTGGCGTCAGCCGGGCGGTGGAGCTGGTGGAACAGGCCGCCCAGGCGGGAAAGAAGGTGGCGACCCTCGGCCCCATTATCCACAACCGCCATGTGGTGACGCAGTTCGAAAAGATGGGTGTCCGGGTCATTGACACCCCGGAGGAAGCCCTGCCGGGAGAGACGGTGATCATCCGCTCCCATGGCGTGAGCCGAGCTGTGTATGAGCGGCTGGAAGCGCAGAATGTTGAGATTATTGACGCAACCTGCCCCTTTGTCAAGCGGATTCACACCATCGTCAGCCGCGCTGAGGAGGAGGGAAGACTTCCCATCATCATCGGAACCCCAACCCATCCCGAAGTGGAGGGCATTTCCGGCTGGTGCTCGGACTGCCGGGTGTTTGCCGGGCCTGCTGATCTGGAAAACTGGGCAAAATCTCATGAGGAGCTGAAAGAATCGGCAATTTGCATAGTTTCGCAGACGACAAGCACAGAATCTTTGTGGAAAACGTGCTGTGAAATTGCAAAAAAACAGTTTACTAACTTGAAAATTTTTGATACAATATGTAGAGCAACTGAGTATAGGCAAAGCGAAGCAGCAGAGTTGAGTGAAGTAAGCCACGCAATGGTCGTTGTCGGAGACCCCAAAAGTTCCAACACAGGCCGTCTCGCTATGATTTGCCGAGAGCACTGCGATAAAGTCTTTCTGGTGGACAACGCCGCCGAGCTGAAAGCGGAGGACTTTGCCGGTGTTACTGATGTTGGAATCACTGCCGGTGCGTCGACACCGGCGTGGATTATAAAGGAGGTCAACAAGACTATGAGCGAAATTACCAATGTTGAGGCTGTGCAGGAGGAGAACTTTGCCGAGCTTCTCGAGCAGTCCATCAAGACTTTAAATACAGGAGATAAGGTCGTTGGCACCGTTACCGGTATCGGTAACACCGAGGTTCAGGTGGATCTGGGCACCAAGCACGCCGGCTACATCCCTTATGACGAAGTCAGCACCGATCCTTCCGTCAAGCCCGAGGACGTTCTGAAGGTTGGCGACGAGATCGAGGTGTTTGTTGTCCGCGTCAACGATCAGGAGGGCACTGTGCAGCTGTCCAAGAAGAAGCTGGACGGCCTGAAGGTCTGGGACGACATGGCTGCCTGGGTGGAGGACAAGACCACTGTGGAAGGCACCATTACCGAGGAGAACAAGGGCGGCCTGGTGGCCAACGTGAAGGGCATCCGGGTCTTTATTCCCGCTTCCCAGTCCGGCATCGCCAAGGGCGGCGACATGACCGGCATGGTGGGCAAGACCGTGCAGATGAAGATCACCGAGGTCAATCGTGCCCGCCGCCGTGTCATCGGCTCCATCCGTGCCGTTTCCTCCGAGGCCCGCAAGGCTGCGCAGGAGAAGATCTGGAGCGAAATCGAGGTCGGCAAGAAGTACCACGGAACCGTGAAGTCCCTGACTTCCTACGGCGCTTTCGTGGACATCGGCGGTGTGGACGGCATGGTTCACGTCTCCGAGCTGAGCTGGAACCGCATCAAGACCCCCGCTGACGTTGTAAAGGTTGGCGACGAGATCGATGTGTACGTCATCTCCTTTGACCCCGAGAAGCACAAGATTTCTCTGGGCTACAAGACCGCTGAGATGAACCCCTGGAACCAGTTCATGACCAACTACGCCGTGGGCGACGTGGTGGACGCCAAGATTGTCAAGCTGATGACCTTCGGTGCCTTCGCTGAGATTCTGCCCGGTGTGGACGGCCTGATCCACATTTCCCAGATCGCTGACCGCCGCATCGGCAAGCCCGAGGATGTTCTGTCCGAGGGTCAGGATGTGAAGGTCAAGATCACCGATGTGGATGCCGAGAACAAGCGCATCTCCCTGTCCATCCGCGCTCTGCTGGAGGACGGCGCCGAGGACGCTGAGTAAGGCTGCATAATTCAACCGGGGCTGCGCGCGTAGCCCCGGTTTTTTTACAGTGACTTTTTTGCGTTATACATACGAAGGATGTGAGCGAAATGTATACGTTTCTGATCGTCATTGAACTCCTTTGCACCGCCTTGTGGACGTTCTACGGTTTCCGGGACGGAAATCAGTTTGACTTTGTTATCGCGGCTTTATGGCTTGTGGCAGCCCTATTCAATACTGTCATGCGTTGGAGAGAAAATAAGAAAAAACAACAGGAGGAAATAACCGATGGTTAAGCACATTGTTCTGTATACATTTAAGGAAGGCGTCGATAAGGCGGAAGCGGTTAAGATTGTCGCCTCCGTTCTGGAGCCGCTGGTTGGCAAAATCCCTGGTCTTCTGAAAATGGAAATCCGTCAGGCTTACAACGGCATGGACTATGCCCTGTACTCCGAGTTTGAGAGCAAGGAAGCCCTGACCGCCTATGCAACCCACCCCCTGCATCAGGAGGCCAAGACCCATTTCTTCCACCTGCTGGACAGCCGCGTGGCTGCTGACTACGAAGTGTAATGGGGGAGAAGACAATGAAAGCTGTTGTTACCGTTGTGGGCAAGGATCGGGTTGGCATCATTGCCAATGTGTGCACCGCCCTTGCCGGATTCCAGGTCAATGTTCTGGATATCAACCAGACCGTCATGCAGGGCTATTTCACCATGATGATGGTGGTGGAAGTGTCCATGTGCAATGTTCCCCTTGCCGATCTGGTCACCAAAATGGACGACATTGGCAAGGAAATGGGCTTGTCCATCCGTGTTCAGCGGGAGGATATCTTTGAAGCCATGCACCGCATCTGAGGTGATTCCATGCTGAATTATAACGAGATCCTGGCGACCCAGGATATGATCGAGAAGCGTCACCTGGACATCCGTACCATCACCATGGGCATCAGCCTCTTGGATTGCTGCGATGTGGATTTGAGCGTCTGCTGCGCAAAGATTTATAAGAAAATCACAACCAAAGCCCGGGATCTGGTGAAGGTGGGCGAGGAGATCGAGAAGGAATTCGGTATTCCCATCGTAAACAAGCGAATTTCCGTGACCCCCATTTCGCTGGTTGCCGCCGCCTGCCAGACCGACTCCTATGTGGAGATTGCCCGGACGTTGGATGCCGCAGCCAAAACCTGCGGTGTCAACTTCATCGGCGGATTCTCCGCGCTGGTGCAGAAGGGCTGTACCGACAGCGACTGGAAGCTGATTCGCTCCATTCCCGAAGCCATGAAGGCCACGGAACGGGTCTGCGCCAGCGTCAACGTTGGCTCCACCCGGGCAGGCATCAATATGGACGCCGTTGCGGAAATGGGCCGGATCGTAAAGAAAACCGCGGAGCTGACCGCAGACAATGACGGCCTGGGCTGCGCAAAATTGGTGGTCTTTGCCAATGCGGTGGAGGACAATCCCTTCATGGCTGGCGCTTTCCACGGTGTGGGTGAGCCGGAGTGCGTGCTGAATGTGGGCGTGTCCGGCCCCGGCGTGGTGTATCACGCCTTGCAGAGCGTGAAGGGTCAGCCCTTTGACGTGGTGGCGGAGACCATCAAGAAGACTGCCTTCCAGGTCACCCGGATGGGTCAGCTGGTGGGTATGGAAGCGTCCAAGCGGCTGGGCGTTCCCTTCGGCATCGTGGATCTGAGCTTAGCGCCCACCCCCGCGGTTGGCGACAGCGTGGCCCGGATTCTGGAGGAAATGGGTCTTGAGGTCTGCGGCACCCATGGCACCACCGCTGCCCTTGCCATGCTGAACGACGCGGTGAAGAAGGGCGGCGTCATGGCGTCCAATCATGTGGGCGGCCTGTCCGGCGCGTTTATCCCCGTGTCCGAGGACGAGGGCATGATCGCCGCGGCAGAGTGCGGCACGCTGGTTCTGGACAAGCTGGAGGCTATGACCTGTGTATGCTCCGTGGGTCTCGACATGATCGCGGTGCCCGGCGATACTTCTGCCGCCACCATTTCTGCCATCATCGCGGATGAGGCGGCCATCGGCATGGTGAACTCCAAGACCACGGCTGTCCGCATTATCCCTGCCCCCGGCAAAGTGGTGGGTGACCGTGTGGAAATGGGCGGCCTTCTGGGCAGCGCCCCGGTGATGCCGGTGCATGACGAGGGAAGCGACCTGTTTGTCGCCCGGGGCGGCCGGATTCCCGCACCCCTGCAGAGCCTGAAGAATTAAACAATATGCTGAAAGCCCGGTCTGTGACCGGGCTTTTGACATTATCGGATTTGTCAAAAAATGCCAAAATAAGTTTACATAAATTTTCGCCTGGAGGGATTGCGGTTTCGGATTCTGGCGTGTATAATAGCAACACGATCAGGAAATCGGAGGGATCCCATGAAGCGGTGGATAGCGTTTGCGATTGTCATAGTTCTTTTCATCTCAGTATTCGCCCTTCTTGCGCAGAAGGCGATAGACCCGGCGGATTTTTCCGGCGACTGGTACGGCGCGGAGGATGGGAAGCTCTATCGGTTCCAGGAGGGAATCATCACAGGCCCGGCGGATATTCAGGGGACAGGGGACGTCTTCTGCGGCGCGTACGTTTTCTGCGGGGATCGAATCCTGTTGTTCACCGTTTCATCAGACGGTCAGAGCGAGCTGAAAGAACTCTATCCGGCGGGAGAGCCCAAAGGGGAGTTCCTGAGCGAAACCGCCGATGGGGCGGGTCGTATCGTGTTTTCCCGCAGCAACATCGCGGCGCAGAAACCATCCTGAACAAGCGCAAGGGGCAGCAGTCGCTGCCCCATTTCTGCTGTTTACTGATGTTCTTCCAGCCAGCGTTTGGCACAATGGGTCAGGAAGGCGGCGCCGTTGGGGCACACGTCCTCATTGAACATGGCCTTGGGGTTGTGAGCGGGATACGCGCCCCGCTCGTCAGTAAAGCCTGAAGACAGGTAGATAAAGGCGCTGGGAATCTTCTCGGCCACAATGGAAAAATCCTCGGAAGCGCTGGCGGTGACGCCGGGGTAGAAGGTGAGATTCGGTATCGGCAGCTCTTTCATATAGCCGATGACGGATTCCACCAGATCGTGGTCACAGATCAGGGGTGGCACCTGAGAAATCCATTCGATGGATACCCTTCCGCCGTAGACCGCCGCGGTCTTTTCTGCCACTTCCTTGATACGCCGAACCAGTTTGTCCTGTGATTCCAGATTGTTGGTACGCAGTGTTCCCTGTAAAACGGCTTCGTCCGGGATGATATTGGCAGCGGAGCCGGCGCTAAACTGACCGATGGTCAGCACGCAGGCGTGGGTAGGGTCTGCCTCTCTTGCAATCAATTCCTGGAGGGCCAGATGGATGTGAACGCCGATGTTGATGGGATCGATGGCGGTGTGAGGATAGGCACCATGCCCGCCCTGCCCGAAAATGGTGAGCCTGAATCCGTCCACAGAGAACATCATGGTGCCGGTGCTGTTGTACATGACAAGGCCGACCGGCATTTTTCCGGGGGAGACATGGAAGGCAAGGGCAGCGTCCACATCCTCCAGAATGCCGTGGGCGATCATATCCCGGCTGCCTTCGAAGGTCTCCTCGGCAGGCTGGAACATGAAGCGGACGGTGCCCTTCAATTGGCTTTCCTGCTGCTTCAGCATTTTCGCGGCGGTCAGCAGCATGGCGGCGTGGAAGTCGTGACCGCAGGTGTGGGCCTCTGTGCCAGTGGGGCAGGCGAAGGGCTCTCCGCTGAGCTCCGGCATGGGCAGAGCGTCCATGTCGGCCCGCAGAAGCAGCGTCTTTCCGCCGGAACCAATCTGCGCGGTGACACCGTGACCGCAGCGTTGGGGCTGCAGTCCGGCGCTGGTCAGCTCCTGCATCACATACGCCACAGCCTTAGGCATGTCCAGCCCTACCTCTGCGTTCTGGTGGAAAAAGCGGCGGTGGGCAACGGTTTCTTCTTTCAACTGCTGCGCCAGTTCATAGTCATTCATACAACTTCCTCCTTGTATTTTACTGCACGGTTATCTGGTTCTCAGAATACTCAGTTTTTCCCCAAAAGTCAACAAATTGTGGAAGAATTGACAAAACCGTAAGGTTTTCTTAATGAACCGTACACAATTTGTTTTGCTATCGTTTATATTCCCGCAATAATCCCGGATTATCCTGTAAGCATGAAAGGCGGCGGAAGCCGTGAGCCGCTTCCTTTCATTCGTACAGACCCTCTTTTCTACCTCTCTTCTTTCCAAACAGAGAAGCCTGCCGCGTGAAAGCGGTGGGCTTTTCTGTTTTTTGTTGAATATTTGGAAATAGCGGTTGTTTTCTTGTTCCGAAAATGTTATAATATTACAATATTTGGAAAAGGGAACGAGTGTCGCTATGAATATCATAATCGCAGGAAATGGAAAAGTCGGCTCAACACTGACCCGTCTGCTGTCTGCCGAGGACCATGACATTACGTTGATTGATACCAATGCCCATGTGTTGAAGGAGTCTCAGGAGCAATATGATGTCATGTCGGTTTCCGGAAACTGCGCTTCCATGAATACACTAAGGCAAGCCGGCGTCAAAGAGGCTGATCTGCTGATCACGGCAACGGATGCGGATGAAATTAACCTTTTGTCTTGCACCACGGCCCATTGCCTGAATCCAAAGCTGCACACCATCGCCAGAATCCGTGACCCGGAATACACCGAGCAGATCTACGCCATGAAGGACGTGTTCGGCCTGTCCATGACCATCAACCCGGAGAAGCAGGCGGCGCAGGAAATTGCCCATCTGCTGCAATACCCCGGCTTTCTGAAACGGGATACCTTTGCCAAGGGGCGTACGGAAATTGTGGAGCTGCGTGTGGATGCCGCCAGTAAGCTGTGCAACGTGGCGCTGAGCGATATGAACAGTGTTGCCGGCTGCCGGGTACTGGTTTGCGCGGTTCTGCGGAACGGAACCGCCATTGCCCCCAACGGTAGCTTCATTCTCCGGGAAGGAGACCGCATCTTTGTAACCGCGCCTGCCCAGAATCTGACGGCTCTTTTGCGGAATCTTGGCATTATCACCCGCCGTGTCCGCAGGGTTATGCTCTGCGGCGGCGGACGGGTCAGCTTCTACCTGGCGTCTCTACTGGAGAAGCACGGCATTTCCGTCCAGCTCATTGAGAAGGATTACGCCCGCTGTCAGGAGCTTTCTGCACAGCTGCCAGGTGTGACTGTGATTCACGGCGACAGCACGGATCATCTGCTGCTGGAAAGCGAGGGCCTGTCCCAAATGGACGCGCTGGTAAGTCTGACGGGGATTGATGAACTGAATATGATCACGTCTCTGTACGCTCAGAGCCGAGGTGTTCCGCAAGTAATCACCAAGCTCAGCCGCATGGAGAATCACGCCATGATCGACGCCCTGGCTCTTGGCAGCGTGGTCTGTCCCAAGGAACTGTGCTGCAACAACATTGCCCGCTATGTTCGTGCCATGCAGAATCAGACCGGCGCGGCGGTATCCGTTCACAGGATTGCCCACGGTCAGGCGGAGGCGGTAGAATTTCTGGTGGACGACACCACCCGGTTCTGCGATACGCCGCTGAAAAATCTGAAGCTCAGGGAAAATGTGCTGCTGGTCAGCATTACCCACGGCTCCCGCACGGAGATCCCCGGCGGAGATTCCTCCTTCACCCGGGGCGATACCATTGTGGTTGTCACCAGCGGTCAGACGCCGCTTCGCCAGCTCAACGATATTTTTGCGTAAAGGAATGCCATGAATTATAAAATGATGGGGCGGTTCATCGCCCAGATTCTGACCATCGGCGCGGCGTTTATGCTGCCGGCTTTGATGATTAGCCTCTATTACAAAGAGGACAGGGCTGTGTTTGGTTTTCTGATCACACTGTGCATTTTTGCCGTAGTGATTGGACTGCTGCGGCTGACCTGCCGCAGCGCACCCAGCGCCTTCTATGCAAGAGAAGGTCTTGTCTGCGTCGGTGCCAGCTGGATCGTTTTAAGCCTGATCAGCTGCCTTCCGTTCTATTTCTCCCGGGAGATTCCCAAATTCATCGACGCGTTTTTTGAGATTGTTTCCGGCTATACCACCACCGGCGCCTCCGTTTTGCCGGAGGTAGAGTCCCTTTCCTGGGGAATCCTGTATTGGCGCAGCTTCAGCCACTGGCTGGGCGGCATGGGCGTATTGGTGTTTCTGCTGGCCTTTGCGCCGGGCAGCGGCAAGGGACAGGGCTTTACCATGCATCTGCTTCGGGCGGAAAGCCCCGGCCCCAACGTGGGAAAGCTGGTTCCCAAAATGCGGAAAACCGCGGTGATTCTGTACATTCTGTACCTACTCCTGACGGTTCTGAACGTCATTTTCCTGCTGATCGGGAAAATGCCCTTTCTGGAGGCGGTCTGCACCGCATTTGGTACAGCGGGTACCGGCGGCTTTGGCGTGAAGAATGACTCCATTGCCGGATATTCGCCCTATATTCAGAACGTCACCACGGTGTTTATGACCCTGTTCGGCGTGAATTTCAGCTGCTACTATCTACTGATGCTGGGCAACGTGAAGGGTGTTTTTAAGGATGAGGAGCTGCGGCTGTATTTGGGCATTCTGCTGGGAAGCGTATTGCTCATCACCCTGAATCTGCGGGGATTCTATCCGACGGTGGGAGAAACCATCCGTCACGCGGCCTTTCAGGTGTCCTCCATTATGACCACCACCGGCTTCGCAACGACGGATTTTGGACAGTGGCCGGCCTTTTCTCAGACGCTGCTGCTTGTCCTTATGGTCATCGGTGCCTGTGCCGGTTCTACCGGCGGCGGCCTGAAATGCGCCCGGGCGCTGCTGCTGTTCAAGAGTCTGCGCCGGAATATCCATCAGGTGCTCCACCATCGCCGGGTGCAAGCCATCCGCGTCAACGATCAGGTGATGGATGAGAAGGTGCTGGACAGCGCCAATGCCTACCTGTCTGCCTATGTGATTATTTTGTTCCTGAGTTTTTTGGTTATTTCCATGGATGGGTTTTCTGTGGGAACAAATTTCAGCGCGGTGCTGGCTTGCTTCAACAACATCGGCCCCGGCCTGGAAGCGGTGGGCCCCACCTGCAACTATGCCGCCTACAGCTGTCTTTCCAAGCTGGTTTTGATCATCGATATGCTGGCGGGCAGGTTGGAGATCTTCCCGATTTTGGTTCTCTTCTCCCGAAGCACATGGAAACAACGCTGAAATAATCCCGGACACGGTCATCTTTTGGGGAGATGACCGTGTTTTTCTCTCGAAAACATTGGAAATGAAAACAATGTAGAATACGGTTAGAAATGCCTAAAAAATGACTAAAAAACACTGGACATTTGTATGGTATGATGGTATAATCACGATGTAATCGTTTGCGTGCGAACGAATAACAAAAGGATAAGAAGGTGATATTTGGTGGATTATACCAAGTATGTGTTAAAGAGCAAAGAAGAACTGGAAGGCTTGCTCGCAGGGAAGGATAACTTCTTTGTGGTTGCCTGCAACAAGTGCTTCAAAGAGTTCAACACAACCGAAGAGCCGGAGTGCGGCGAACTTTCCGCCATTGCTCAGGCACAGGGTAAAACCATCACCGGCACTGCTAAGCTGGATTTCCTCTGCAACAAGGTGCAGACGGCGAAGAAGCTGGCGGACGTTGTGCCCGAGGGTACAGAAAATGTGCTGGTGATCTCCTGCGGTCTTGGCGTGCAGACCGTGGCGGATATTCAGGACGTCCCTGTCTTCACGGCAACCAACTCCCTGAACTACATCGGCCACCATGGCATGGCCTTGACGAAGAAGACCTGCGGCGCCTGCGCCCAGTGCTATCTGAACGTCACCGGCGGTATCTGCCCCATCGTGGACTGCACCAAGAGTCTGGTCAACGGTCAGTGCGGCGGTGCCAAGGACGGCAAGTGCGAAATCGATCCCAAGAAGGACTGCGCCTGGGAGAAGATCTACCAGCGTTTGGAGAAGCAGGGACGGACCCGCGAATTCCTGGATCAGCCCATCCAGCTGCGTGACTACTCCGTAAACGATGTGGACACCATCAAGGCCTATGTGGAGGAGGCTCGTGCCAAGCGCTACGAGGGCTTCTACGGCGGCGTCCATCCCACCGAGAATAAAGAATACACCGAGCATCTGGCTCTGCAGAAGTTCCCTGAGCCGGATACCGTCATCATCCCTCTGGCCATGCACATCGGCGCGCCCGCCAATCCTGTGGTGCAGGCCGGCGACACCGTGAAGGTGGGCCAGCTCATCGGTGAGCAGGCGGGCTTTATCAGCGCCCCTGTCCATTCCAGCGTCAGCGGCACCGTCATCGCCGTGGAGCCCCATACCCATCCCAACAAGGGTCCCGGCGTCATGAGCGTGGTCATCAAGAACGACGGTAAGAACACCCTGCATGAGTCTGTGGTGCCTAACAAGTCTCTGGAGGAGCTGACTCCCGACGAGATCGTGGAGATCGTCAAGGAGAAGGGCATCGTGGGCATGGGCGGCGCTACCTTCCCCACCTACGTCAAGCTGAAGCCCGGCAAGCCCATCGACGCCGTTCTCATCAACGGTTCCGAGTGCGAGCCTTACCTGACCGCTGACCATCGTATCATGCTGGAGTACGCCGATGACATTGTCTTCGGTCTGCGTGCCATGATGAAGGCCGTCAGCGCTCCCGAGGGTGTCATCCTCATCGAGGACAACAAGCCCGACGCCATCGCGCTGATGGAAGAAAAGGTGGCTCCCTACGACAATATCCGCATCTGCGCCGCCAAAACCCAGTACCCCGAGGGCGCTGAGAAGATGCTCATTAAGAAGGTCATGGGCCGCCAGGTTCCCAGCGGCAAGCTGCCCGCCGACGTGGGCTGCGTGGTGAGCAACACCTCCACCGCCAAGGCCATTTCCGATGCCATCCAGAAGGGTATGCCTCTTGTGGAGCGTGTGGTTTCCGTCACCGGCGAGTTCATCGCCAACCCCGGCAACTACATGGTCAAGCTGGGCACCAACGTGCAGGAGATCATCGATCACTGCGGCGGCATCACCGGCGACGACGTGGTGCTGAAGATGGGCGGCCCCATGATGGGCGCTCCCATCAAGGACACCAATGTACCCATCATTAAAGGCTCCAACGGCATCATCGCCATTGCCGCTGACCACACCGAGGAGAAGGAATGTATCAAGTGCGGCCGCTGCGTGGACGTGTGCCCCATGGAGCTGCAGCCGCTGGATATCTACAAGTACGCCCAGCTGGGCGACACAGACACGCTGCTGAAGCTGAACGTTATGGACTGCTTCTCCTGCAAGTGCTGTGAGTACATCTGCTCGTCCAAGATTCCTCTGGTGTCCAAGATCAACGCCGCCAAGGGCATGATCGCGCCTCTGCTGAAGAAGAAATAAGGGGGATGAAGAAGACTTATGTTGATTACGAAATTGAAATCTGAAGAAGCGATTGCTTCCCTGGCTTCCGGCAAGGTTTTCATCATCAACTGCCATGGCTGTAAAGAGGTCGGATTCCCCGAGGAAGAGGCAAAGGCTCTGCAGAAGAAACTGGCGGAGGAAGGCAAGGTTGTGGGCACCCTGACCACCGACTATGTGTGCAACCCCGACGAGCTGGCCCTGCGGCTGCGCGCGCCCATGGCGAAGATTGCCGAGGCGGATGCCGTTTTGGTGTTTTCCTGTGGTGTGGGCGTTCAGACCCTCTCCGAGGTGCTGGAGGACAAGCCTGTCTACGCCTGCTGCGATACCATTGAACTGCCCGGCTTCCAGGGCGTTACCCCGCTGGAATACGACTGCGGTCAGTGCGGTGAGTGCTTCCTGAACCTGACCGGCGGCATCTGCCCCATCACCGCCTGCTCCAAGAGTCTGGTCAACGGCCCCTGCGGCGGCACCAAGGACGGCAGATGCGAGGTCAATCCCGACATGGAATGCGGCTGGGAGCGGATTTATCAGCGTCTGAAGGCTCAGGGCCGTCTGGATGTTCTGAAATGCCCCACGCAGCTGCACGACTTTAATACAGATGAGGCTACCAAGGCCGCCAAAGAATCTGAATAATATTAGGAGCGAATAGAATTATGAGAATTACGGAACTGTTTGATAACGGTGAATTTGTAGTTACTGCCGAAGTCGGCCCTCCCAAAGGAATTCATATTGACGGCATGGTGGAAGAGGCGAAGGAGTACCTGTCCGGCGTCCACTTTGTAAACGTAACCGATAACCAGTCCTCCGTCATGCGGTTGGGTTCTCTCGCCACCTGTAAGGTGCTGAAGGATGCGGGCCTGAACCCCATCTTCCAGCTGACCTGCCGTGACCGAAACCGCATCGCCCTGCAGTCTGACCTGCTGAGCGCCGCCATGCTGGGCATTGACAACATCCTGTGCCTGACCGGCGACCACACCAAGCTGGGCGACCATCCCCAGGCCAAGCCTGTTTTCGATCTGGACTCCGTGTCCCTGCTGCACACCGCGAGCCTGCTGGAGACCGGCGTGGATCTGGGCGGAAACGCGCTGGTGGGCGAGCCTCCCAAGTTCGCCAAGGGCGCGGTTGTGTCCCCCTGCTCTGACTCCGTGGACGCCCAGCTGGTGAAGATGGAGCGCAAGGTCAAGGCCGGTGCCGAGTATTTCCAGACCCAGGCCGTCTTTGAGCCTGAGAAGTTCATCAAGTTCATGGAAACCGCCAAGCAGTTTGGCAAGCCCGT
>JALFUW010000020.1 GCA_022786995.1 Clostridiales bacterium | reverse complement strand
TATCACCTACAAGCCTCACACCGGGGTGCTGGAATCCGCCCGGACGGTGGTTTCCAATATCCACGCCCAGGGCACCCCCGCGGTGGAGGCCGGCGCCTATATCGCGGAGCTGATCGGTAAGATTCTGCAGCGGAAGGTATCCGGCGTGGGACTGCATCTGGAGGAAGGCACATGATTGCTGTGAACGTTCTTGCGGTGCGATATCTGGCCAACGCCTCCCCCGCCCTGTGCAGGCAGTTGGGCGCGCCGGAGGGATACCCTTCTCTGGCCATGCTCACCACCGACAGCGACGACCCCACCTATATTGCTCTGGATGAAGCCACCAAAGCAGCGGATGTACAGGTGATTTACGGACGCAGCTTCTATGCCGGGGCAGGAAGCGCCTCCACCCCCAACGCCGGAGAGGTCATCGGCATTCTCGCCGCCCAGACGCCGGGAGCCGTACGCAGCGGTATGGAGGCGGCGCTGGCGGAATTACAGCGGGTGGGGTTCGAGGAAACGCATAAAGTGCCGTATCTTGCGCACACTGTCAGCAGCGTGGGTACGTTTCTGGCGAAAGAAGCGGGGGTTCCTGTGGGGTCGGCGCTGGCCTACCTCATCGCCCCGCCGCTGGAGGGGATGTACGCCATGGACGCGGCCATGAAAGCGGCAGATGTAAAATTATGTAAACTATACGCCCCGCCAAGTGAGACGAATTTCGGCGGCGGCCTGCTGCGCGGCACCCAGAGCGCCTGCGACGCGGCCTGCGGAGCCTTTGCCGCGGCGGTGGCGGAAGCGGCGGAAAGGCCGGTGGAGTAATTGGAAAGGATGAAGAAAATGGACACAAATTCTCTTGGCATGATCGAAACGAAGGGCCTTGTGGGGGCCATTGAAGCGGCGGACGCCATGGTGAAATCCGCAAATGTGCAGCTTGTGGGCAAGGAGCAGGTAGGCGGCGGGCTGGTCACCGTCATGGTTCGCGGCGACGTGGGCGCTGTCAAGGCTGCCACCGATGCCGGAGCGGCGGCGGCGGAAAAGGTAGGAGAGCTGATTTCCGTCCACGTCATTGCCCGGCCCCACATGGAGGTGGACGCGATTCTCCCCAAGGGCCGCAGCAATCCCACCCCTCCCGCCGGTAAGTAATGCTCTATAACGAGGAAGCGGTTCGTGCCAATATCCGCAACCGGGACGGAAAGCGGGTGTTTTATCTCGGCAAGGGCGACCAGTTGACCAGCTCTGCCCGGGACTTCCTTTCCCGGGAACGCATTGAAATTCTCCCGGCGGAGCAGGCCAAGCCCCAGCGTTACTGCCTGTTAAGCGGCGGCTATGTGGAGGAAAAGCCGGAGCACATGACCCACCTGAATGGGGACGTGCTGGTGCCGAAAACCCACCCCAGAATTGTATTCCGTGGGAAAATGGATACGCTGGAATCAGAGCTCATTCTCTGCCAACTGGCGGACAAAACTCTGGAAAGGCCAGTGGGGGAGATTTTGGGACTGGCCCGACAGATTATTCGCTGTGAGGTGCTGGGAGAGACCCTCAAGTGGGACACCCTCTGCGGCCTGACGGAAGCTGAGCAGCGAAAGCGCAGCCATTTCCCGCAGGAATACTACGGTCAGCCCCATTTCATGCCGTCCTTCACCGACGGCTTAGCGGTGGCTCGGTTGAACCGGGCCCGGTGCGCCGCAAGGGAAGCGGAGCTTGCGTCGATGGAGGCCTTTTCCGACCGGGAGGGGAATCTCACCCGGCAGGATATTCCGCAGGCACTGAACCGCATGAGCAGTATGCTGTATCTGTTGATGATTCAGAAAAAGGCCGGGAAATAACGCCTTCCCCCCTCGGGGGAAGGCAAAACCAAAAAAGGATGAACAATATGAAGCTGAAAACCACATTGTTGGGAAAAACCTATACATTCCGGGACCTGAAGGAAGTCCTCGCCAAGGCCAACGAGGAAAAGACCGGCGATAAGCTGGCGGGACTGGCGGCGGAGTCTGCCCAGGAGCGGGTGGCAGCGAAGGTGGTGCTGTCCGCTGTGACCCTGGGGGATCTGCGTGAAAACCCTGCCGTGCCCTATGAGGAGGACGAGGTCACCCGCATCATTCAGGACGATGTGAACGAGGCGGTTTTCCGCAAAATTCGCGGCTGGACGGTGGCGGAATTTCGGGAGTGGCTGCTGGACGAAGCAACCACCGGGGACGATATCCGCAAGGTCAGCCGCGGGCTTACCAGTGAGATGGTGGCGGCGGTGTGCAAGCTCATGGGCAACCTTGACCTCATCTACGCCGCGAATAAAATTCACATCACCGCCCACTGCAACACCACCATCGGCCTGCCGGGAACGCTTTCCTGCCGACTTCAGCCCAACCACACCACCGACGACCCGGAGGGGATTACCGCCTCCACTTTGGAGGGCCTGAGCTTTGGTGCGGGAGACGCGGTCATCGGCCTGAACCCGGTGACGGACAGCCCGGAGCAGGTGGGCAAGGTGCTCAGGCGGTTTCAGGAGATCAAGGAGCACTGGCAGATTCCCACACAGATTTGTGTGCTGGCCCATGTCACGGCTCAGATGAAGGCCGTCCGGGCCGGGGCGCCCTGCGATCTGATTTTCCAGTCTATTGCCGGCAGCCAGAAGGGCAACGAGGCCTTTGGCTTCAGCGCCGCAACCTTGGAAGAAGCCCGACAGCTGCTGCTGAAGGAGGGCACGGCGGAAGGCCCCAACGTCATGTACTTTGAGACCGGGCAGGGATCTGAACTATCTTCCAATGCCCACCATAACACCGATCAGGTGACCATGGAGGCCCGGTGCTACGGCTTTGCCAAGCGGTTCCAGCCCTTCTTAGTCAATACAGTGGTGGGCTTCATCGGGCCGGAATACCTGTACGATGCCCGGCAGGTCACGAGAGCGGGTCTTGAAGACCATTTCATGGGCAAGCTCACTGGCATTTCCATGGGCTGCGACTGCTGCTACACCAACCACATGAAGGCTGACCAGAACGACATCGAGAATCTGGCAAGTTTACTGACCATGGCGGGCTGCAACTATTTCATGGGCATCCCCCACGGCGACGACATTATGCTCAACTACCAGACCACCGGCTTCCGGGAGACGGCGGCCCTGCGGGAGCTGACGGGTAAGACCGCCATCCCCGAATTCCAGCGCTGGCTGGAAAAGATGGGCTTCGTGGAGAATGGAAAACTGACAAAGAAGGCAGGAGACGGTTCCAGTCTGCTGTTCTAAAGGAGTGAGACCATGGAACTGGACAAGGATTTAGCCGCCCGGCAGGAAGCAAGGGCGCTTGCGCGTCAGGCGGCAAACGCCCAGCACATTCTGGCGGATTTCCAACAGGAGAAGCTGGATACCATTGTGGAAGCCATCGCAAAGGCATTTTCGGCAGAGGCAGATACCCTTGCAGAACTGGCGGTGCGGGAGACGGGGTTCGGCAACGTGGAGGATAAAACCACAAAAAACCGCTTTGCCTCCGAAACCGTTGCCAAGGCCGTCCGGGGTATGAAAACCGTGGGAATTCTGCGAAAAAAGGCGGAGGAACACCTGTGGGAAATCGGCGTGCCGGTGGGGGTCATCGCCGCCATCGTGCCCAGCACCAACCCCACCTCCACCGTGTGCTATAAGGCCATGATCGCCCTGAAAGCGGGCAATCCCATCCTTTTCTCGCCCCATCCCAAGGCAGTGAACTGCACCCGGCGGGCGGCCCGGATTGTGGCACAGGCAGCGGAAAGCGCGGGCGCACCTGTGGGCAGCGTGGGCTGTCTCAGTATCCCATCCATGGCGGGCTGTCAGGAGCTGATGGGAGCGGAGCAGGTAAAGTTGATTTTGGCCACCGGCGGGCCGGGCATGGTGAAAGCGGCCTATTCCTCGGGAAAGCCCGCCATCGGTGTGGGCGCGGGCAACGGCCCGGCCTATATTCACCGCAGTGCGGACATTCGCCGGGCCCTTTCGGACATCGCCCGCTCCAAAACCTTCGACTTTGGCACGGTCTGTGCTTCCGAGCAGAGCATCATCGTGGAGCGCTCCATGGAATCCAAGGTGGTAGAGGAAGCAAAGCGGCAGGGCTATTACTTCCTGTCAGGCGAGGAAGCGGGGAAGCTGTCGAAAATTCTGTTTCGGCCCGACGGTGCCCTGAACCCGGAGGTGGTGGGAAGACCCGCCGGGCACCTGGCAAGGCTGGCGGGTTTTTCCGTCCCCGACCACGCGAAAATTCTGGTTGCCCGGGAGCGGGAAGCCGGCATCGGCTACCCCTATTCCATGGAAAAGCTCTGCCCGGTGCTGGCCTTCTACGTCATGGACAATGAAGATGAAATCTTAAAAAAATGTGTGGAAATTCTGGACTTTGAGGGAGCGGGCCACACCTTCGCCATCCACGCTGAGGATGAGGAAACGGTGCGGAAATTCGCCGCGAAAATTCCTGTTTCCCGGTTCCTGGTCAACACCCCCGCGGCTCTGGGGGGTATCGGGGCCACCACGGGGCTGTTCCCGGCGTTGACGCTGGGCTGCGGCGCGGTAGGCGGCAGCAGCTCCTCCAACAATATCTCGCCCCTTGACCTCATTAATATCCGCAGGGTGGCCTGGGGCACCGAGGAGCCGAAGCAGAAGCAGCTCCACAGCCCGGAGCTGGTGGAGCTGCTGGCCCAGAAAATCTTAGAACGGCTGGAGCATTAGGGGGTGTCCACGGTGGAGAATGTACAGCAGCTGGCGGATGCCGTGGTATCCCGCCTGTTTGTGGAGCTGGAAGCCTCCGGGCGGCACGTCCACGTCACGGCGGAACAGGCCAAAATCTTGTTTGGGCACGGCCTGACCCCGGAGCGGCCCTTGTCCCAGCCGGGACAGTATCTGGCGAAGGAACGGGTGCGGCTCATCGGCCCCAAGGGAGAATTTCGGAATGTGGCGGTGCTTGGCCCGGAACGGAAAGAGGGACAGGTGGAGATTTCCCTCACCGACGGGCGGATACTGGGTATTGATCCGCCGGTACGGCTCTCCGGGGACGTGGCGGGCAGTCCCGGTATCACGCTGGAAGGGGAGCGGGGGAGCGTCACCCTTTCTCAGGGGGTGATTGCCGCCCAGCGGCACGTCCACCTGACCCCGGAGGACGCGGAAAAATTCGGGGTAAAAAACGGACAAACTGTGCGTTTGCAGACCTTTACCGCGCGACCAACCGTGTATGGGGATGTGGCGGTTCGTGTCAGCCCGGATTTTGCGTCCTATGTCCACCTCGACTATGACGAGGCCAACGCCTGCGGCTTCCGAAAGGGCGACCTGGGGAGGCTGCTGCCATGATACGGGCGCTGCTGATCGGGCTGGAACCGCCGGTGGAATTGGGCTATGAATATGTGACCCAGATGCCCTATGAGGCGGTGGTCATTGGCTCCCTAAAATTGTCGGAATTGCTGCATTTCCGGGAGGAACGGGTGCTCTCCGCCTTAGCCGAGGGAAAGCCTGTCTATCTCTACACCCCCGGTCTGCCGGAAGCACCCAAAAACCGGGCCTTGTCCGGCAGTCTCACGGCAGCACAGCGGGAGCTGAAAAACTGGGGTGTGCTGTTCACCGACGGCGGGCGGAAGAAGCTGGTGACAGCGGAGGAAGCCCGGTTATTGCGCAGTACCGGGCGGCAGCCTGCTCCCGGCGCGGTGCTGACACCGCTGGCGAAGGAAATCATGGAGGGAACGAAATGAAGGTTGGAAAAGTAGTCGGCGCCATCTGGGCCACCCGAAAAGCGGCCTGCCTGCAGGGGCAGACATTTTTGGTGGTGGATTCTGACGGACAGCGCATTGTGGCGGCGGATCAGGTAGGGGCAGGAACCGGGGATCGGGTATTACTGGCCACCGGCACAGTGGCTTCCCGGTACTGCATGGACGCCCCGGTGGATGCCGCCGTGGTGGCAATTGTGGACGAAAAGCAGGGGTAGGTATGTCATTTCATGAAATCGTCATTGCCCTCATGGCGGGCTTTGCATTGCTCGGGGCCATTGACCGTATCTTCGGCAACCGCTGGGGCTTGGGTAAGGAATTTGAAGAGGGCATCCTCGCCATGGGTTCCCTGGCCCTTGCCATGGTGGGTATTGTATCCTTTGCCCCGGTGCTGGCAGCCCTGCTGAAGCCGGTGGTGGTTCCGATATACGGATTCCTTGGGGCTGACCCCGCCATGTTCGCCGGAACCCTGCTGGCCTGTGACATGGGCGGCGGTTCTCTGGCGCTGGAGATGACCACGGACTACCGGGCGGCCATGCTGGGCGGTGTGCTCACCGGCTCCATGCTGGGAGCCACCATCGTCTTCACCATTCCTGTTGCCATGGGCATTCTGCGGGAAGAAGACCGGCCTGTGATGGCAAAGGGCATCCTCTGCGGCATCGTTACCATCCCGTTAGGTGTTCTCGCTGGCGGCCTGACGGCCGGTTTTCCGGCGGGGATGGTGCTGCGCAATCTCATTCCCATCGTCATCATCGCTGCCCTGATTGCCCTGGGCCTGTGGCGGGCAGAAGGGGCTATGGTGCGGGGCTTTGAGGTCTTCGGAAAGGCTGTGGTCATTGTGGTGACGGTTGGCCTAGCTGCCGCCATTGTGGAAGCCCTCACGGGTTTCATCATTATTCCCGGCATGGCCCCTATTTCCGAGGGCTTTGAAACGGTGGGTACCATTGCCATTGTCCTGGCGGGGGCTTTCCCGCTGGTATTCGTGGTGACAAAGCTTCTGCGAAAACCCCTGATGGCTGTTGGAAAGAAACTGGGTATCAACGACGCGGCGGCAGCGGGTTTGATTGCCAGCCTTGCCAATTCCATTGCCGCCTTCGGCATGGTAAAGGACATGAACCAGCGGGGCAAGGTGGTAAACATCGCCTTTGCTGTGTCAGCGGCCTTTGTGTTCGGCGACCATCTGGGCTATACTGCCGGATTTGCCCCCCAGATGCTGGGGGCCATGATCGTAGGCAAGCTGGTGGGCGGCGTCAGCGCTGTTGCCGTTGCCCTGTGGCTGACGCGGAAAGAGGAAAGGGCTTGACAAAACCGGCCCTTTGCGGCTATAATGACGAAGATATGGCAAAAGCTGTGAATAGAAGAGTATTCCGCGCGGAATCGGACAGAGAGCGCCAGATAAGCTGAGAGGGCGTACGGGGAAAGCGGAAGAACATGGTCTTGGAGCTGGGTTTTCGATAGGTAGGGAACCCCGGGGCGTCCCGTTACAGGCGTTTAGAGGTGCTTGCGTTTGCAAGCGCGAATCAAGGTGGTACCGCGTCAACAATTGTCGCCCTTGGGAGATTCCCGGGGCGATTCTTTTTTAGGAGGAGATACTTATGTGCGACAAGTGCAAGGGCAATTACTACATCACCACACCCATTTATTATCCGTCCGCCAAGCTGCATATCGGCCATGCCTACTGCACCGTGGCAACGGACACCATGGCCCGGTTCAAGCGGCTGCAGGGCTACAACGTCATGTTCCTCACCGGCACCGACGAGCACGGTCAGAAGATCGAGGACAAGGCCAAGGAGGCCGGCGTCACTCCCCAGCAGTTCGTGGACAACATCGTTACCGGCGAGAAAGGCGTCCTCGACCTGTGGAAGCTGATGAACATTTCCTATGACCGCTTCATCCGCACCACCGACGACTACCACGTTGCCGCCATTCAGAAAATCTTCAAGAAGATGTATGATAACGGCGACATCTACAAGGGCACCTACAAGGGCAAGTACTGCAAGCCCTGCGAGTCCTTCTGGACGGAAAGCCAGCTTGTTGATGGTAAGTGCCCCGACTGCGGCAGAGAGGTGCAGGACGCGGAGGAGGAAGCCTATTTCTTCCGGCTGAGTAAGTACGCCGACCGGGTGCAGGATCTGCTGGAAAACACCGATTTCCTGGAGCCCCGCAGCCGTGTCAGCGAGATGGTCAACAACTTCATCAAGCCGGGCCTGGAAGATCTGTGCGTGTCCCGCACCAGCTTCACCTGGGGCGTGCCCGTGGACTTTGACCCGGGCCATGTGGTCTACGTCTGGATCGACGCCCTGTTTAACTACATGACCGCGCTGGGCTTTGAGAACGACAAGTACGACGATCTGTCAAGCTTCTGGCCCGCCGACGTCCACTTCATCGGCAAGGAGATTGTCCGCTTCCACTCCATCATCTGGCCCGCCATGCTCATGAGTCTTGACCTGCCCCTGCCGAAAAAGGTTTTCGGTCACGGCTGGCTGCTGCTGGATGGCGGCAAGATGTCTAAGTCCAAGGGCAACGTGGTGGATCCCTACATTCTGGCGGAGCGGTTCGGCGTGGATGCCCTGCGGTTCTTCCTGCTGCGCTCCTTCCCCTTCGGCTCCGACGGCAACTTCTCCAATGAGCTGCTGATCAACACCATCAACGTAGACCTTGCCAACGATCTGGGCAATCTGGTGTCCCGCACCGTTGCCATGGCCCAGAAGTATTTTGGAGAGAAGCTTCCCACGGAGCAGCTGGCGGACGAGGAAAAGGACGCGGAGCTGATTGCCATGGTTTCCGGCCTTCGTGACCAGTACGAGGCCGAGATGGAGAAGTACGCCTTCCAGAACGGTCTGGCGCTGGTGTTCAAGGTCATTTCCCGGGCAAATAAGTATATCGACGAGAACGCCCCCTGGGTGCTGGCGAAGACCGAGGAGGGAAAGCCCCGTCTGGCGAAAGTCCTTTATAACCTTTTGGAAACCATCCGCGTCTGCGGCGGTCTGCTGACCCCCTTTATGCCCGCCACCTCCGAGGAAATCGCCAAGCGGCTGGGCGGTGCGCGGATGGACTGGGAGAGCCTCAATACCTTCGGTATTCTGCCCGCGGATGTAGCCACCGTTGCTGGCCCCGCTCTGTTCCCACGCATCGACGTGGAGAAGGAGCTGGCCGCGCTGGAGGAGCTGAGCAAGCCCGCCAAGCCCGCCATCGAGATCGAGCCTTACACCGAGGAGAAGGTGGATTTTGACACCTTCTGCAAGTCCGATTTCCGGGCCGTGAAGGTCAAAGCCTGCCAGAATGTGAAGAAGTCGGATAAGCTCTTGCAGTTTACCCTGGACGACGGCACCGGCACCGACCGCCAGATTCTCTCCGGCATCGCCAAGTTCTATAAGCCCGAGGATCTGGTGGGCAAGACCCTGGTTGCCATCACCAACCTGCCGCCCCGGAAGATGATGGGCCGGGAGAGCAACGGCATGCTCCTGTCTGCCGTGCACACCGAGAAGGGCGAGGAGAAGCTGAACCTCGTCATGCTGGACGATGCCATCCCCGCCGGCGCAAAGCTGTGCTGATCATTACAAAATGAACCGAAAAAATCGGTCAACTCCCAATGGAGTTGGCCGATTTGCTCTTATAGGGAAGATCTTCTGATTACATCAGCGGGGCGAACAGCCGCAGAATGTACTGCCATGTCCGCAGAACCGCGCCCCGCCCGGCCCGGTAGCTGTCCGTGACCTCCCGGCACTGGGGGAAGGTGCTTTCAAAATCCGCGGCAATATCCTTTACCGCGTCACAGCCGTAGAGCACCACGTTGTTTTCAAAGTGGTGGTACAGGCTGCGGTAGTCCAGATTGGAGGTGCCCACCGTGGCGATGCGCCCGTCGCAGATACACTGCTTGGCGTGGCAGAAGCCGGGGGTATACTCATAGATCCGAACCCCCTGAGCCGCCAGCCCAGCGTAGTAGGAGCGGGTCACGGCGTATACCGTCTTTTTGTCCGGGATGCCGGGGGTGATGATGCGCACATCCACGCCCCGTTTGGCTGCCAGCCGCAGGGCACGGTGCATTTCGTCGGTGATGATGAGATAGGGGGTCATGAAATAGAGGGTCTTGTTGGACTGGGAGGTGAGGTTCAGATAGACCTCCTCGGCGGCCCGCTCCTGTCCCAGGGGATTGTCCGCGAAGGGCTGCACAAAGCCCCTGGCGGGCACGGAATGCACAACATCCAGATACGCCCGGTAATCCTCCCGCTGGTGATTCTGAACGCTCCACAGCTCCAGAAACGCGGCGGTAAGACTGCGCACGGCCTCGCCCTCCAGACGCAGACCCGTGTCCTTCCACTTGCCGTAAGGGTGCTTGCGGTCAAAGTATTCGTCTGCCAGATTGAAGCCGCCGGTAAAGCCCACCTTGCCGTCAATGACAGTGATCTTGCGGTGATCCCGGTGGTTCAGGAAGATGTTCAGCAGGGGAAGGGCCGGGTTGAAGGGACGGCACTGGATGCCTTCTTCACGAAGCCGCTTGGCGAAGAACATATTGACTTTGCCCACGGAGCCGATATCGTCATAGAGAAAGCGGATTTCCACGCCCTGGGCCTGCTTGCGAATCAGGATGTCCTCAATCTCCCGGAAGCAGGAGCCGTCCTCCACGATGAAATACTCCATGAAGATGAACTTCTCCGCCTTTTCCAGGTCAGCCTTCATAGCCATGAAGGCATCCTTGGCCTCGGCATAAAATCGTACGTCCGTATTCTCGTACACAGGCCAGCGGGTGCAGTTCCACAGATACCGGGCCTGATTGGCGCCGGGCAGGTCGATTTTCTCCAATTTTTGCAGAGCGGTATCGGCTCCGGCGGGAATCTCGTCCTTCATATCCTCCCGGACAGCCCGGAGCCGCTTGCCCACGCCGGGGTCGCCCAGCATCTCCACCAGCAGATACAGGCTCAGGCCCATTACCGGCAGTATCAGGATCAGCATGACCCAGGGCATCTTCATGGCGGTGTTGGTGTGCTTGCTGTTCAGCCGAAGCACCACCAAAATGCTTAGGAAAGTGGTGATCAGAGACAGGGTGCCGGAGTAGGCGTTGAGTTTGACGGTCAGCGCCAGCAGCCAGAAAATCTGCAGCAGAAAGGAAACCGCCACAAATACGATGCGAAGAATGCTGTTTCCGCTGCGCTTACGCTCTTTCATTTCGATGCACTTCCTTTCGGGATGAAACAGGGCGGGGCAATTTCCCCGCCCTTGATGGCAAAAATGTTCAGTTATCCTGATCCAGCTCTTTGAGCAGTTCATCCGCCAGCTTCTGATTCTCCGCCGCCTTGTCCACGCCCTCGGTGCTCTCCTTGCTGAAAAGAATCCGAATGGTCAGAATCATCAGCTTGATATCCAGCAGCAGAGAATAGTTCTCGATATACATGAGATCCAGACGCAGCTTGTCATAGGCACTGGTATTGTACTTGCCGTAGATCTGGGCATAGCCGGTCAGACCGCCCCGCACTTTCAGCCGGTAGGCGAATTCGGGAATATCCTTGCAGTATTCGTCGGCGATGACCTTCCGCTCGGGCCGGGGGCCGACGATGCTCATGTCGCCTTTGAGAATGTTCAGAAGCTGGGGCAGCTCATCCAGGCGGAAGGGGCGGATGATCCGGCCTACCCGGGTGATACGGGGGTCGTTGTCCGTTGCCAGCACCGCGCCGGCATATTTCTCGGCATCCACCACCATGCTGCGGAACTTGAGAATGTCAAATTCCCGTCCGTTGCGGGTCAGGCGCTTCTGCCGGAAGAACACAGGGCCGCCGTCCTCCAGCTTGATGGCCGCCGCGATGAGCAGCATGACAGGGGACAGAATCAGCAGGACGATGGCGCTGAAGATGATGTCCATTGTCCGTTTTGCCACCCGCTCCGCGGGGGTCAGGCCGGTGCCCTTCACTAATAGCAGCGGGGAATCGAACAGGGTGATATTCCGGGCGCCCCGGAGCATGATGTCCGTCAGCTTGGGGGAGACGTAGGTGCGCACCCGGAAGCGGTAGCAGAATTTCAGCAGATCATTCCGCAGGGGCGCGGGCACATCGTTCAGGATGATGGCATCATATTTTGGGATCTCCTGCACAATTCTGTCGAAGCCTTCGTCGCAAGAAATCAGGCCGCTGATGTTGTACTTATCCTTCCGGGTGTCCATTTTGATTTTCAGCTCCACGCCCCGCCGGTGTCCGTAGACCAGGAGCATATCGTGGGGCGCGTACAGCCGGTGGTACAGGCTGGTATAGAGCAGAATCAGCGCAATGGCGATGGCAATGTCGGCGGCGGTCAGCAGCACAATGGGTGTCAGCGGCAGCATTCCATTGGCGATCAGGCACAGCTGCAGGTAGGTGATGGCGTTGGTCAGGAAGATGGAGATGATCTGCCCCATAATGAGGTCGACCCGGTGGAGCTGCCCGAACATGGTGCATTCGGAGTTAAGGAACAGGGCATACAGAATCACGGCATACACGCCCATCAGAACATATTTGCCCTTATAGGCGAAGTATTCCAGGTCGTAGCCCTTCATCCAGGCAATATAGTAGGCCAGCGTGAGGATGGTGATTTCCAGCAGGGTTTCCGCCACCCGGACGAAACCCTTCATATCCTCAAAGGCGCCGCGGCTCAGTTTTCTCATTCTATATCTGCACATCCTTTTTCTCAAATGAACGCATAAAACTGCTTCTGCATCAGAATTTTACCATATATATAGGAAAAATGCAAGAGCGGCGAGTCGCCGCTTTCCAATGCGTCACGAACCCCGGCAATCCTCCAACATCCTTTGGGCCCCTCGACCGGGAGTGCTTCGTAAGATAAAGGGGAATTTAGCTGTTTTACATCGTAGGGCGGGGTCATGACCCCGCCGACGCAGTATCGACAATCAGCAATTTGCGTTGAATGGTATTTGGCGAGTAAATGTCCAGACAAATCCGTTGGACGTACGCAAGGCAATAGACCTACTTGGTCGGCGGAGTCATGACTCCGCCCTACGAAACTCAGATAAAGTACAATTTATCTTACCAGAGAACGACACCGAGCGGTACCCAGTGCCAACAGTACTCACTTGTGAAAAATCGGCTTCCGCCCCTCAAATGTGCACACATAACCAAAGATATCCCGGAGCAATTCACAGGCCTCCCTGGAATACTGTCCCACCCGGGCGCACTGGTGAGCATCGGAGCCGACGGTGACGATCTCACCGCCCAGTTCCTTGAACCGCCGGAAGTAATCTGCCGTGGGAAGAAAACCGCCGCAGCGGTCCAGACCGCTGGTGTTCAGCTCCAGACCCTTTCCTTTTTCCGCCAGAGTGTGTAGGATCTCGTCGATCAGCTCCCTGTGCTCATCAAAGGGAACAGGCCGGGGGCAGGGATTGCCCATGGTTTTGCCGATATAGGTCAAGTGGGCCAGCACGTCAAAGTCCGTGTGCACCTGCACGCAGGCCAGCGTTTCCTCAAGGCATCGGCGCTCCGCCTGAAATACGGTTTTGCCTTCCCAGAAGGGAGGCATATACACATCCAGCCCATCCACAAAATGAATGGAGCCGAGGACAAAATCGAAGTCGCGGCGGCTTACATCCTTACGAAACTGCTCCAGGTTGTCCCGGGTCATGCCGAATTCCATACCACGCCGGATTTTCACCCCCGGCACCTCCAGTGAATCGTACTCGGCGCTGTATTCGGCGGTATCGAAGGCCATGTTGCCCATGGTTCCGAAGGGGTCATAGTCAATATGGTCGGTAAAGCAGATTTCTTCCAGTCCCGCGTCCGCCGCGGCCCGGGCCATGGAAAGGCCGGTGTCGTGTCCGTCAAAGGATACCCGGGAATGCATGTGGTAATCGTACATTTCTATCTCTCCCAAAACTGGCGGAACGCCGTTGGCAGCGCCGCCTGTGTGTTAATTTCGTCTGCTGTAAACCACTGAAAATCGCCGCCGGTTTCGGCAACTTCCAGATAAATTCCCTTCATATTCCACTGAATATGGGTAAAAATATGCGTTTTCTCCACTTCCCGCAGAATTTCTCTGGGATGAAGCTCCATAGCGGACACCACGTCCAGCGCGTTTTGCGTGTCAAGCTTTCCAATCACGTTGGGAAACTGCCACAGCCCCGCGAGAAGCCCTCTGTCCGGGCGTTTTTCCAGCGCGAAGCAGCTGCCGCAGCTGAGGATGAAAACCGTTCGGTCTTCCTGCCGCCGGGGCTTTTTCGGAGATTTCACCGGCAGAGTGTCCGCCGTACCCATCTGGAATCCAAGGCAGATGTGCTGGCAGGGACAGCGTTCGCAGTCCGGCGCCCGGTTGGGGCCGCAGAGCGTGGCACCCAGCTCCATCAGGGCCTGTGTAAACGCCCCGGCTTCCTTTGGATAAATCCCGGCGAGCAGCTTGCTGACCCGCCGCTTTGTCTCAGGCAGATCGATAGGGGAGGGGTCATCCGTCAGCCGGGATACCACCCGAAGCACGTTTCCGTCCACCGCGGGAGTGGGCTGATTGAAGGCGATGGAGCAGATGGCTCCGGCGGTGTATTCGCCGACACCCGGCAGGGACAGTACATCGGCGTAGGTTTCCGGGAACACACCGCCATGCTGATCCATAATGATCTGAGCGGCCTTTTTCAGATTCCGAACCCGGCTGTAGTAGCCCAGTCCCTCCCAGAGCTTGTGCAGAAGCCCGTCGTCACATTGGGCAAGAGCAGGGATATCCGGCAGCGCTTCAAGGAAACGGGTGTAATACCCCTTTACTGCCTCCACACGGGTCTGCTGGAGCATGATTTCCGACAGCCAGATATGGTAGGGCTGCCGGTCAGAGCGCCAGGGGAGCTCCCGCCGGTTTTCCCGATACCAGGGCAGAAGCAGTCCGGGCAGCTCGGAGAATTGCGCCATGATATCGCCTCCCTCATGTTTTTGCTATTCTACAATATTTTCGTTCCCCCTGTCAACGGGGGAACGTCGGAAGAAAAATATTTTGGTATTTTGAAAAAAACACTTGCATTTATGGAAACATTGTGCTATTATACTTCAGTCGCTTGAGACATGCGCCGGTAGCTCAGTTGGATAGAGTGACTGACTACGAATCAGTAGGTCGGGGGTTCGAGTCCCTTCCGGCGTACCAAAAACGGGTTATCCCATTCGGGATGACCCGTTTTTGATTTCTGGGGGGACTCGAACAATAAAATTCAACTGCCCAGCGGGCAGTTGATCGCCGACGGCTGGACGGCGGCGACACCATAGTGTAACGAGTCCCTTCCGGCGTACCAAGCGTTCATAATCCGAACCTTATCTCAGCAGGAGAAGGGTTCGGATTATTTTTGTTCTTTGGAGAAGAACATGGATATGATAGTTATCTCTTGTAAGTTCCATATCGAACAGCCTGTGACGAGGTTATCTGGCGGAAGGCCGATACCCCTGTAAAGTCCGCACAAACCGGGTGGTTCCTTTTTCGAAGGGGCATTGAATTTTTTGCAGAAATGTGTTAGGTTTCCAGATAAGAATCCCTCTATTAGGGTGAAGAGCAAAACACAGGGGGTGTGGTCATTGAATGACAATCAGATAATAAAGCTGTTCTTCACCCGGAATGAAGATGCCATCGCCCAGACAGATTACAAGTACGGGACACGTCTGACGGGCATGGCGGCGAATATTGTCCGGAACAACGAGGATGCACAGGAGTGTGTGAATGACACCTATCTGAAGGCGTGGGACACGATTCCGCCCACGAAGCCGGAGCATTTCTTTGCGTACTTAGCAAAAATCTGCCGCTTTTTTGCTTTTGGCAGGCTGGACTGGAATAATGCCGCCAAACGAAACGCAGAGGTTGTTGCTTTGACGCAGGAAATGGCGGAGTGCATTCCGGGTTCCTGGCATGACGCGACTGTGGAAAGCCGCGAAATCAGCAGTCTGGTCAGTAGCTTTTTGCACGGGCAGACACAGGAAAATCGGATGATTTTCGTGCGGCGGTACTGGTATGGTGACAGCGTCAGCGAGATTGCCCTGCGGTATGAACTCAGCCAGAGCGCCGTTATGATGCGGCTGTCCCGGACAAGAAGCAAATTGGCATCTTACCTGAAAAAGGAGGGTATTCGCGTATGACAGGGAAAGATATGCTTAAGGGTATCCAGAATCTGGATGCAAACTTGATCGAAGAAGCTGAATTTTGCACGTTTCAGAAGAAGCATACTGGGTTTTCCGGGAAAAAGAAGCTGCTGTTTCTTCTGGCGGCGACCATGATTATGGGCACCATGACGGCAGCGGCAGTCTATACCCGCTGGTCAACGACCGCCCAAAACCGTTATCACCCTTCCCAGGATGTCAAAGAGCAGGCTCAAAAGAGCGGTCTGTCCGTAATGCTGGAGGAAACCAAGGGGAAAGAGAATCCCAGCGAGGTTTTGT
This sequence comes from Clostridiales bacterium, assembly GCA_022786995.1. Lineage (GTDB taxonomy): Bacteria > Bacillota > Clostridia > Oscillospirales > Oscillospiraceae > Faecousia. Next base: position 424 of record JALFUW010000020.1, on the reverse strand, counting down.
CCGTCACCGATCAGGGCATCACCGTCACTGCTGTCCAGACTATCGTGGATAACTACGGTGCCCAGTTGACCTTCCGGATCGAAGGCTTTGATCTGCCGGAGGATGAATATCCCTTCACCTGGCCTACTGTCACCATCGATGGCGGTCTGGACTTTTACAGCTCCCAGGGTGGTTCCTTCTTTGACGGTACTACCCGTAACGAAGAAGGTGAATGGGTCTATGCCTCTAACGGTAAACCGGTGCAATCCAGAGATGATGAATTTCAATCTGCGATTTTGGACTATGTAGCCGATGATGGCAGTATGGAATTCACCCACAAAATTAGCTTCCGGGAAACAGATGGTCGGTATTTCGGCAAAGAAATCGTCGTCACCTTCCACAGCTTTGATTTTCAGTCCGATCAGAAAGCCGGTATGTCAGAACC
>JALFUW010000013.1 GCA_022786995.1 Clostridiales bacterium | reverse complement strand
GGTCGTTGAGGATACTCATTATGCTCAGCTTCACTCTGTCGCTGCCGGAGTCTGCATAAGGCACGCTGCCGATGAGGATATTCAGCCCTTCGCCGGTTATGCCTTCCTCCATGGTCTTTTTCATCTGATCCTTGCCGAGGTGCGGCAAGAGGTCCGTGATAACAAACTGGGGATCCTCCGGCTCACGGCCGATGGTGACATCGACGACCTCGCCGTTTTTGAGCGCAACAACGCCGTGCAGCTCGAGCGGGATCGTCACCCACTGGTACTTCTTGATACCGCCGTAGTAGTGGGTCTTGAAGTAGGCGATCTGGGACTCCTCGTACAGGGGGTTGGGCTTGATGTCCAGACGGGGGGAATCCACATGGGCGGCGCAGATATTGGCGCCCTTTGCCAGAGACTCGGTGCCAATCACCGCCAGAGCGATGGATTTGTCACGATTATTGTAGTAGATTTTGTCGCCGGGCTTCACGTCCATGCCGGGGGCAAAGGGCTTGTAGCCCCGGTTCTGGGCCTCCCGGACAGCCCAGGCGGTGGCCTCCCGCTCGGTCTTGCAGGCATCCATAAAGGCCATGTAGCGGCGGCAGTAGGCGTTCATTTCCTCCCGCTCCTCGGGGGTAATACGGGCGTAGCCGTTCTTGGGAGCCATCAGTAGATTCTCCCGGAGTTCATCAGCAGTCATGAAAAGCACTCCTTTCAGTTTGTTTTCATTATACCAAGTTTTCGCAGAAAGGCAAGGCAGGTTTCCTGGAAATCGGCCTGTGTTCCATTATTTTCCAGACAAAAATCACACCGTTCCCGAAACCATTCGGCGCTTTTCTGAGCATCGATGCGGTGTTTGGCATAGTCCCGGTCGATGCCGTCACGAATCATGAGCCGCCGAATGCGGTCTTCCTCCGGGGCGGTGACAGCCACGGTCACGTCGCACAATTCCGCAAGCCCGCCTTCAAACAGGCCGATGGCATCGATGGCGGCGAGCTTAGGCTTATGGGCCAGTCGTCGGAGCACTTCCGCTTTCACCGCGCTGTGGGTGATTTTGTTCAGGTCATTCAGGGCCTTTTCGTCGGAAAACACCAGCTTCCCCAGTTTTTTTCGCTGCAATACGCCGTTTTCCACGGTGCCGGGGAAGCGTTTTTCGATGGCCCCAAGCAGTGCGGGGTCGGTGCGCAGTAAGTCATGATAGATGGCATCGCAGTCCAGAATCAGTCCCCCCTGGGACCCGATACAAGTCAACAGGGTGGTTTTTCCGCAGCCGGTGCCGCCGGTAATGCCCAGAATCATTCCTCCACCTCCGCGTCCACAATGTGGAAGGCGGCGGCTTTTTTCAGCCGGTTCTGCACCGCATAGGCCACGCCGCCCCCCACGGGGCACCGGGCGTAGACCTGATGAATGGCAGGGTCGTCCAGCTCCCGCAGGGCGGAAAACAGACCCGCGGACAGGGTGGACGCATCGGCCTCCTGCCCGTAAGCGAGGGGATTGCAGTCGGCATACAGAGGCAGCTCCTCCTCAAAGCACAGCACCCGGTCTCCGGGGGCAAAGTGGCGGTGAATGTAGGCCGCCGCCTTTTCCCGGGCGCCTGCCACAATCACCACCGGCTCAGCAGGGGCATAGTGGCGGTACTTCATGCCGGGAGCCTTCACCACAGCGTCCTTGTCAATTTGGGACGTCACCGCCTTGTCCACCACAAGGTCACCCAAAACAGATATCAACTGCTCCGGGGTGATGCCGCCGGGGCGCAGCAGCCGGGGCCTGCCTTCCGTTAAGTCCACAATGGTGGATTCCACACCCACACGGCAAGGGCCGCCATCCACCACGGCGGCAATTTTTCCGTCGTGGTCGTGAAGTACATGCTGAGCCGTGGTGGTGGAGGGCTTGCCGGAAATGTTGGCAGAGGGGGCGGCAATGGGCACCCCGGACAAGCGGATGATTTCCCTTGTCACGGCGGTTTCCGGGCAACGCAGAGCCACGGTGTCCAGTCCCCCGGTGGTGCGCTTGGGCACAATCTCCCGGGCGGGCAGCACCATGGTCAGCGGGCCGGGCCAGAAGGCTTTCGCCAGGTCGTAGGCTTTGGCGGGAATATCGTGGCAGAACTGCTCCATCTGACTTGCGTCCCAGATGTGCAGAATCAGGGGATTGTCCTGGGGCCGTCCCTTGGCTTCAAAAATCTTCGCAACGGCCCCTTCGTTCAACCCGTCCGCGCCCAGGCCGTAAACCGTCTCCGTAGGAATCGCCACCAGCTCTCCCCTGCGGATCAACTCAGCAGCGATGGCCGGAGTCTTCGCATCCAAGGCAGATAGTAATTGTGTATTCATCATACACCTCCATCATTGTCAATTGTCAACTATCAATTGTCAATTGAAAAAGCGTCGGGCAGCCACGATCATCCGCAGCTGCCCGGAATTGCTATGTGTAATTACACGGTGGGCTGGTTGGCAGCCTCGATGATCTTGACGAACTTCTCGGGCACCAGGGAAGCGCCGCCGATCAGGCCGCCATCAATGTCGGGCTGAGCCAGCAGCTCGAAGGCGTTCTTGTCGTTCATGGAGCCGCCGTACAGGATGGAGATGGCACGGGCGTTCTTGGAGGAGTACAGCTTGCGGACAACGGTGCGGATCATCTCGCAGACTTCCTCCGCCTGCTCGGGGGTAGCGGTCAGGCCGGTGCCGATGGCCCAGATGGGCTCGTAGGCGATGATGACCTTGCGGATCTTGTCCTCGGGCACGCCAGCCAGGCCCAGCTTGATCTGCATGGTGATGTGCTCGGCAGTGATGCCGGACTCCCGCTGCTCCAGGCTCTCACCGCAGCACATAATGGGGATTAGACCGGCTTCCAGAGCGGCCAGAACCTTGGCATTAACATCCGCGTCGGTCTCGCCCATGGCGCGGCGCTCGGAGTGGCCGATGATGACGTACTTGCAGCCGGCATCGGTCAGCATATTGGTAGCGATCTCGCCGGTGTAAGCGCCGGAGGGGTTGGCGTTGCAGTTCTCAGCGCCGATGCCCACCCGGGTCTCACGCATGGCGCGGACAGCGGCGGGGATGCAGACAGCGGGCACACACAGAGCCACGTCGCACCAGCGGCCCTTGGGCATGATGGCCTTCAGCTGGGTCATGAATTCCTTGGTCTCGGAGGGGGTCTTGTTCATCTTCCAGTTGCCGGCAATGACGGTCTTACGATACTTTCTGTTCATTTCCTATTTCTCCTTATTCAAACATCCGTATATGGATGTGCTTTGACGAACTTATCCACAGACGAGCCGTCCGCGGTCCGACTGGGGCCGTTCCCCAGCCGCAAAAGCGCGGTGCTTGGGAATACAGGGGCGGAGGGACATCCTCCGCCCCGCGTTCAGACATACATCTTAACAGTACGAATATGTAACGTCCAATGATTTACTGTTTCCGCAACAAATTACTTGTCCTGCAGGCAGGCGATGCCGGGCAGCTCCAGGCCCTCCAGGAACTCCAGGGAAGCGCCGCCGCCGGTGGAAATGTGGGTGATCTTGTCGGCGAAGCCCAGCTGCTCGCAGGCAGCTGCGGAGTCGCCGCCGCCGACGATGGTGATGGCGCTGCTGTCCGCCAGAGCCTGGGCAACGGCAATGGTGCCCTTGGCCAGAGTGGGGTTCTCGAACACGCCCATGGGGCCGTTCCAGACCACGGTCTTGGCGCTCTTGGCAGCGTCAGCGAACAGAGCGCGGGTCTTCTCGCCGATATCCAAGCCCATCTTGTCAGCGGGGATGGCATCGGAGGGGACAGTCTCCACAGCGATGTCGCCGTCGATGGGGTCGGGGAAGGAAGCGGCCACAACGGTGTCGATGGGCAGCAGGAGCTTGACGCCCTTAGCCTCGGCCTTGGCCATCATTTCCTTGCAGTAGTCGATCTTCTCAGAGTCCAGCAGGCTGGTGCCCACGCTGTAGCCCTTGGCAGCCAGGAAGGTATAAGCCATGCCGCCGCCGATGATCAGGGTATCCACCTTCTCCAGCAGATTATTGATGACGTTCAGCTTGTCGGAGACCTTAGCGCCGCCCAGAATGGCCACGAAGGGACGCTCGGGGTTGGCCAGGGCCTTGCCCATGATGGAGACTTCCTTCTGCACCAGATAGCCGCAGACAGCGGGCAGGTAGTCAGCCACACCGGCGGTGGAAGAATGGGCGCGGTGGGCGGTGCCGAAGGCATCATTGACGAAGATGTCCGCCAGGGAAGCCAGCTGCTTGCTCAGCTCGGGATCGTTCTTGGTCTCGCCCTTGATGTAACGGGTGTTCTCCAGCAGCATGACCTGGCCCTCCTGCAGGGCAGCGGCCTTGGCCTTGGCATCCTCACCTGCCACGTCGGCAGCCATGATGACCTCCTGGCCCAGCAGCTCGCTGAGGCGGGCAGCCACGACCTTCAGGCTCAGCTCGGGCTTCCACTCACCCTTGGGCTTGCCCATGTGGGAGCACAGGATGACCTTGGCCTTGTGGGCGATCAGATACTGGATGGTGGGCAGAGCGGCGACGATGCGCTTGTCAGAGGTGATGACACCGTTCTTGGTGGGAACGTTGAAATCACAGCGGCACAGCACCCGCTTGCCGGCTACGTCGATGTCCTCAATGGACTTCTTATTGTAGTTCATGGTACTTCCTCCTTACAAATCGGGGCTTATCCCCGCATTTTACCATAATCCTTGAGACCAGGGAAAGAAAGCTGCCGCAGGGCCTCGAAAACCGTCACGGCCACGGCGTTGCTCAGGTTCAGACTCCGGGCGTCCTCGCGCATGGGAATTCGGACGCATTCGTCAAAGTGCGCCGCCAGAAACGCTTCCGGCAGGCCCTTTGTCTCCTTGCCGAAGAACAGGTAACAGCCGTCCTCGTAATTGGCCTCGGTGTAGCACCGGGGCGCTTTTGTGGACAGGCACCACATCTGGCGCACCTGATTTCTGGCAAAGAAATCGTCAAGATTCTCATAGTCGATGACCTCGACCATGTGCCAGTAGTCAAGCCCGGCTCTGCGCACCGCCTTCTCGGAAATGTCGAAGCCCAGCGGGCGAATCAGATGCAGCCGGCAGCCGGTGGCGGCGCAGGTGCGGGCAATGTTGCCGCAGTTCTGTGGAATCTCCGGCTCCACCAGCACAATATTGAGCATGGCCTCACCTCACGCGCGGATGCTTTCGGAGCAGACTTTCCCCAACCCCGTTCGGCTTCTATTGTATGCCAAACCTTCCATAAAATCAATCTCAAATATGGGATAATTTCAACTTTTTTATACTATCAACATAAAAAAAACGGAAGTTCGCAGAAATTTGTGAAAAATGCTCCCACGGTGGTGGAGCCGGATTTGCAGCCGCGCAGAATGGAATGGATTCTTCGGGTGCAGCAGCGGAAAAGCACCCCTTTCACGGCAAAAAACTCCACCTCAAACGAGGTGGAGTCTTCCGATCCTTTTCTCATCCCACGGCATTGGCTACGGCGCCATTCTGCGCAGTCCAGCTGCCGCCCTGAGCCGTCAGCGTCTGACCATTGGTCAGAACCGCGTCCAGCCGCAGCATCAGCTGCTGTCCGTCGGATAAATCCCCGGGAATTGTGAAGCTCATGTCTGTGATGGTGGAATCATAGCTTCTGTCTGTCTCGCCGGGCGCCATGGTCAGGGGCACACTGGCAATTTCCTGACCATCCAGCGTCAGCACCAGACTGGCCTGGGCGCAGGCCACATTGTCACTGTTCTCGGTGATCCGGGGGGCCTGAACCAGCGCGTAGCCACTGAGAATCGTCAGGTCGTCGCCCTCCAGTGCCGCGTCATTCAGCGTCAGCGTGCAGTAGGACTGCAGGTAAGAGGCCAGATTCACCAGAGCCTCGTCCACTGGCTCCTCCGGGGTGTTCACCGGAATCTCGGCGATGGAGCCGTCCTTGCCGGTAATGATCACATAATAGCCGTAGCCGTCCGCGCCGTTCAGCTCCGCGGATGCCACATAGGCATTGTCCTTCCACTCGCAGGGAACGCTTGCGACTGTATCCGCGTCCAGCCGAACCACAAACTCCGCGCTGTCGCCCTTGGCGTGTTCGTTCGGAACGGCGGTCAGATTCACCGTGGCGCCGTTGGGGCTGCTCCAGGTGGTGACGCTGAAGCTGACCTCCGTCAGGCTCAGCTCCCGGCCAGTATTCTCCTGGGACGCAGTGGTCGGGGCAGGGGTCTCACTCTCCGTGGAGGCGGGAGTCTCCGCCTTCTTGCCGCAGGCACAGAGGGAAAGCACCACAGCAGCCGCCAGCAGGGCGCTCAAAACTTTTTTATTCATTGGAATTCCTCCTTTTTCTGCCATCTGTCTTCATTATACCCCATGGGGAAGGAATTTGCAATCCCGTTTTCCGGGGTTATTCTTCTTCCTTTTCAGGCTCCGGCAGAGCGGCCTTGTCGGCGTTCACATAGGCCATCAGCTCGTCGCCGGTGATGGTCTCCTTCACCAGCAGGAACTCGCTGATCTCGTCCAGCAGCTGCCGGTTTTCGGTGAGAATCCGCTTGGCGTCGGTGTAGGCGCTATCCAGAATCCGCATGACTTCCTTATCCACCTCGGCGGCGGTCTCCTGGGAGCAGTCCATATACGCCTGCCCGTCCAGATACTGATTCTGCACGGAAGCCGTGGACATGAGGCCGAACTTCTCGCTCATGCCGTACTGGGTGACCATGTTCCGGGCCAGTGCGGTGGCACGCTGGATATCGTTGGAAGCGCCGGTGGTCTGAATGCCGAAGACCACCTGCTCCGCCGCACGTCCGCCAACCAGTGTCCGCAGCTCGGTGCGCAGCTCGTCAGCCGTGGACAGGAACTTTTCTTCCTCGGGCATCTGCATGGTATAGCCCAAGGCGCCGGAGGTGTGGGGAACGATGGTGATTTTGGATACGGGCTGGGAATGCTTCTCCAGAGCCGCGATCAGGGCGTGGCCCACCTCGTGATAGGCAACCAAACGCTTTTCCATGTCGGTGAGCACGGTGTTCTTCTTCTCGGTGCCCGCGATGACGGTCTCAAAGGACACCAGCAGATCCTCCTGATTCACCGCCTGACGGCCGTGGCGCACCGCCCGCAGGGCGGCTTCGTTTACCAGATTGGCAAGATCCGCGCCGACAGCACCGGCAGTGGCCTGGGCAATTTTCCGCAGATCCACATCCTCGGAAAGCCGAATTTTCCGGGTATGCACCTTCAGGGTGTCCAGACGGCCCTGCAGGTTGGGACGATCCACGATGATCCGGCGGTCAAACCGGCCGGGCCGCAGCAGGGCCTTGTCCAGAATCTCCGGGCGGTTGGTGGCGGCCAGGCACACGATGCCCTTGGAGGAATCAAAGCCGTCGATCTCGCTGAGCAGCTGGTTCAGGGTCTGCTCCTGCTCGGAGTTGGAGCCGTAGCGGTTGTCACGGGAGCGGCCCACCGCGTCGATTTCGTCAATGAAGATGATGCAGGGAGCCACCTTTGCCGCCTGCTGGAACAGATCACGAACCCGGCTGGCGCCCATACCCACGAACATTTCCACAAAGTCAGAGCCGGAGATATAGAAGAAGGGCACTTCGGCCTCACCGGCCACCGCCTTGGCAAGCAGCGTCTTGCCGGTGCCGGGAGAGCCAACCAGCAGCGCGCCCTTGGGCAGCTTTGCGCCGATGGCGGTGTACTTCTGGGGGTTGTGAAGAAAATCGATGATCTCCTGTAAGGACTCCTTGGCCTCGTCCTGTCCGGCCACGTCCTTGAAGGTCACGCCGGTCTGCTTTTCCATGTAGACCTTGGCCTTGGACTTGCCGAAGCCCCCCATCATGCCGTCGCCGCCCATGCGTTTGGTGAGCAGGTTCATCAGCAGGAACATACCGCCGATCATAATGGCATAGGACAGAACCATCATAATCATGGAGTTGTCCTCCACGATCTGGTTATTGACTGTCACGCCTTCCGCGATCAGCTCCCTCTCCAGGGCCAGCATATCGCCGCCGCTGGGCAGTCCGGTGTAACAGGCCTTTTGCTGGGCGGGGTCTTTGGCGGCCTCCTCCTTGGTCATGTAGAGAATGCGGTCATAGCGCAGCTCCACCTCCGCCAGCTGACCGGCGTTCTTGGCCTCAAAAAAGTCCGACATGGTGGTTTCCGTATATTGGCTCTTTTCCACCGCATTCATGATCCAGCTGAACAGCAGCACCAGAATCAGCGCGATCATCAGTGGGGTAAAGTAACTGCCCTTGGGGCGGTCGCCCTCGGGCTTTTTCCCGTTATTGGGGTTATTTCCGCGATTCAGATCCATAATCCCCTCGCCTCCTTATTTTGGCACATCATATCATACTTTCGCGGTTTAAGCAATGAAGGATTCCCGTACGGATGGTAAATTTTCTGTGAATAGGTTACATAATCCCCAGTTTTCCCCATTCCGGCAAAAAATTAAGCTTGAGAAATTGTATATTACCTGTTATAATTTTACCGTCTATTATTATGGATCGAACAGGAGATACTGTTATGAATGAAAACCGCCGTCCCGCAGGACGGAAAGCACCTCCCCGCCGGGCCGATCGCTTCGCCCAGCAGGAGGAAAATGAGGAAGTTGAAGGCCAGCTGGAGGGCCGGAATGCCATCTCCGAGGCTCTGAAAAGCGGCCGCACCATCGACAAGGTCTTCGTCGCCGACGGCGACACCGACAAGGGCTTGCAGCGCCTTGCCGCTCAGGCAAAGGAAGCCGGTGCCGTGGTTGTGCCGGTAGACCGCCGGAAGCTGGACGCCATGTCCTTCACCCGTGCCCATCAGGGCATCATTGCTCTGGCTGCCGCCCATGAATATGTGACCATCGACGACATTTTAGAGGAAGCCGCCGCCCGGGGTCAGGCGCCCCTTATCGTCATCTGTGACGAGCTGTCCGACCCCCACAATCTGGGCGCGATCCTCAGATCCGCGGAGTGTGCCGGTGCCCATGGCGTCATCATTCCCAAGCGCCGCAGCGTAGGCCTCACCGCCACTGTGGCGAAAGCCTCCGCCGGGGCTGTGGAGTATATGAAGGTTGCCCGGGTCACCAACATCAACAGCGCCATTGCCGAGCTGAAGGACAGGGGCGTATGGGTGTTCGGCACCGCTGCCGAAGGCTCCATCCCCATGTATCAGGCGGATCTTACCGGCCCTGCCGCCATCGTCATCGGCAATGAGGGTTCTGGGCTGAGCCCTCTCGTTCGAAAGAACTGTGACGTGATGGTAAACATTCCCATGGCCGGGCGCATCAGCTCCCTGAACGCCTCCGCCGCTGCATCCATTCTACTCTACGAGGCGGTGCGCCAGCGCTTATAACCAGGAGGATACCCAATATGGATTTGGAAAATAATCAGGATTTCGACTTGGAGGACATTCTGAAAGAATTCGGCGAGCACCCGGAAGCCGAAGAGCCTGCTGAACCTGCCGGGCAGATGCCCGAATTGCGGTTCGATGATGAAACGCCGGATATCCCGGAAGAAGTCTCGGAAGCACGCCCGGAAGAAACCACAGCGTTTGCTTTGGAGGAAGCCGCAGAACCCACCGCGGAAACGGAAGAACCATCCCTGCCCGATACGCAGGAATTTGACCCGGTGGAGGAAGTTCCCCCCGAAGCGCTTCCTACAGACGAGCCGACCATCGTTATCGATCTGCCGGAGGAATCGGAAGCACCGCAGCCTGCCGCGGCGGAGCCTGCCTTTGAGGTGGAGGAGGAATTCATCCCCGCTCCCATCGTGTTCACCCCCCGCTCCCGGCTGAAGGAGCTGAAAAAACAGCTGGTTGCCGGCCCGGAACGCAGGTATTATGAGCTGTCCGAAATGGGTGTGGGAAGGCTTCAGGCGGCAATCCTGCTGAATCTTCTGGTGGTGCTGATCAGCGGCGGTATCACTGCCCTGTTCGTCCTGGAGCTGGTGCCGGAAAATCGCATGAAGCTGGTGGTTTTCAGTCAGGTGCTGGCGATGCTGATTTCCGCTCTGCTGGGCTGCAATCTGATGCTGGACAGTCTGGGCGACCTGCTGAAGGGCCGCTTCACCGTCAACACCCTGCTGACACTGACCTTCGCCGCCTGTCTCATTGACAGCGTTTTCTGCCTGCAAGAGCTGCGTGTCCCCTGCTGCGCCGCGTTCAGTCTGGAAATGACCATGGCCCTGTGGGCCAGACTCCAAAAGCACAACACCGAAATGGCCCAGATGGATACCATGCGCAAGGCTGTCCGCCTGCACGGTATTGTCAGAGTCGAAAACTACTATGAGGGGAAGGACGGCCTGCTGCGCAAGGAGGGCGAGGTGTCCGACTTCATGGATACCTACAGCAAGATGCCCTCCCCTGAGGTTGTTCAGTCCATTTACGCGGTGCTGAGCCTGCTCATCTGCATCGGCATCTCCATCTTCGCGGGAATGCTCCACGGAATCAGCATGGGTGCGCAAATTCTGTCCACCTCATTGCTGGTGGCGGTGCCTGCCAGCTTCTTCGTCTCCATCTCCCGCCCCATGGCTATTCTGGAAGCCCGGCTTCACATGGTGGGCACGGTGCTGTGCGGCTGGGAAGGTGTCAAGGATCTGTGCGGCAAGGCCGTATTCCCCATTTCTGATCTGGATCTGTTCCCCCAGGGCAGCACCAAGCTCAACGGCGTCAAATTCTACGGCAGCCGCAACCCCGACGAGGTTGTCTCCTACACCGCCTCCGTGATTCACGTTGCCGGCGGCGGACTGGTACCCGTATTTGACCAGCTGCTGGGCAGCCGCAGCGGCGCCCTGTATCCCGTTCAGCACTACCGCAACTATGGTGACGGCGGCATCGGCGGTGAGGTGGACGGTCTGCCCGTTCTCGTGGGCACTATGGCATTTTTGCAGGACATGGGTGTGGAAATTCCCGAGGGCACTATGGTCAATCAAGCGGTGTACGCTGCCGTTGACGGAGAGCTGTGCGCGGTCTATGCCATTTCCTACGCCAAGATGCGTTCCGCCGCTGCCGGTCTTGTGACCCTGTGCGGCTACCGCAAGCTCAAGCCCCTGAAGCTCAGCGGCGACTTCATGCTGACGGAAAGCTTCCTTCGCGCCAAATTCAATGTGAAAACCAACCGCATCGCCTTCCCGGATCGGGATACCTGCCAGAAGCTGCAGCAGCATCCCATCGACCCCGACGAGCCGGTGCTGGCGCTCACCACCCGGGAAGAGCTGGTGAGCGCGGCCTATGCCATTACCGGCGCCCGTGCTCTGCGGCAGGCCACCAAGCTGGGAGTGATCATTCACCTGATCGGCGGCATCCTGGGTCTTGTCATCATGCTGGTGTTGGGATACCTGGGAAGCACCGAGCTGCTGACCCCGTCAAACATTCTGCTGTATCAGCTGATCTGGGCCGTCCCGGGTCTGCTGGTTACCGAGTGGGCGAGGATTGTATAACAGGAGCAACCCCGGGTCGGAATATCCGCCCCGGGGTTTGTTATGTCGTAATGAGTCTTCCGTAGGGAAGGGTCAGAAAACCGCCCCAGATTGTCGAAAAACCTGCGTTTTCCTCACCGTAGGGACCGATTGAGGCACATCGGCCCGCGGTAAAAGTGTACAATGCTTTCAAACTTTCTGCGAATTCGGAACATCTACAGAAGGGGCGATGTGGGCATCGCCCCCTACGGTGTACTATTTTTGACACGCACCGGCGGGGTCTGAACAACGCCCTACAATCACCTACCCGCAAATCCAATCGGCGAAGCCGGGGGTGTAGAAGCAATTTCCTTCCGTATCCACCCACATGGCCTCGGCCCCACAGCTTTTGGCCAGCTTTTCCCCTTCCTCCCGGGGCAGGATGAACAGCGCCGTGGACAGGGCGTCGGCAAGGCCGGAGTCCTGACAGATCACGGTGACGCTTCGAAACCGCCTCGCCGGATACAAGGTCTCAGGATCGATGATATGGTGGTAGGTTTCCCCGTCCACCACATAATAGCGCTGGTAGTCGCCGCTGGTAACGATGGCGCTGTCAGTGTCGTACAGGGTATGCAGGTATTCGGAGCCGCCCTCCGGGTCGGTGATGCCCACCACCCAAGGGGTTCCGTCATCATCCTTGGGGCCGGTGGCGCAGACGTTGCCGCCCACGCTGATGAGGAAGCCCTCCGGAGCCGCTTCCGCCGCGCGCTGGGCAGACCAGCCCTTGGCTACCGCGCCCACGTCCAGCCGCAGCGCGGGGTCGGACAGGTACACCGTTCCCGCTTCCTCGTCAATCTCCACCGAGGCCCAGTCTGTATGGGCGGCGGCTTCCTTCAGGGCGGCTTCGTCGGGCAGGACGGCGTGTTCCGGGTCCGCAAGGCCGGCGGTTCTGGCCGCATGCCACAGGGAAAGGACGCTGCCCATGGCCACGTTCACGGCGTGGTCCGTCAGTTCATAATAGTCCCGGCAGTCCTTCAGCAGGCGAATCATCTCCCCGTCCACCTCCACCGGGCCAAGCCCGGCATGGTCGTTGACGGTTTTCAGGTTATTCAGGCCCTCATAGTCGTTGTAGATGTCGAACAGCCGGTGGTAATTTAGCAGCCGGTCGTGAAGCTGCCCGGCCTGCTCCCAGAAGGCGTCCTCGCTGTCAGACTGGGCGGTGATGCAGGTCACGGTGTCGAATACGTCCAGATAGGTGGCCTGATACTGCTGTTTTTTCTTCCCCGGCAGGGCGCAGCCTGTAAGCAGCAGGCTCAAAATCAGCCCAATGGTGAGATAGCGGCGCATATTACACTTCCTCAAGCAGCCTGTCCAGCTTTCCAGCGAAGGCTTCGATGGAATAATTCCGGGCGGCTTTCACCGCCCCGGCGCGAAGGTTCCGGTATGTTTCCGAATCCGGGTCCCGGGAAATGGCCCGCAGAGTCTCCGCCAGCGCCGCCGGGTCGTTATTCCTGACAAGGATGCCGCTGACGCCGTCCTCCACGATCTCCGGCAGGGCGCCCCGGTCGCCGCAGACGCAAATCAAGCCGCTGGCCATGGCTTCCACCACCGCGATGCCGAAGCCCTCCGCGCAGTCC
>JALFUW010000046.1 GCA_022786995.1 Clostridiales bacterium | reverse complement strand
AATCAGAAGTTCATGGTCAAGTCCATCCTGCTGCCAGATGGCAAGAAGCCCGTCATGCTCACCGAGACCATGGTCAACTACTTTGAGTACATGGTGGACAGCGACGGCGACCACAAGGCTGATGCCAAGGGCGACGGCTTCGCCAACAAGCTGGTGGTTGACGGAAACGGCGACATCAAGGCCGAGTACATCGATGCCTCCGGCCAGACTCTGGTGGGCAACTACGACTTCGTGCCCATTCTGGAGGACTTCATCGCCGAGCACCCCGACTTCAGCTATCAGGGCGCCCGGGCCATTCTGGCCGTCACCGGCCACGAGGGTGTCTTTGGCTACCGCTGCAACACCTCCTACATCAGCACCATCAGCCAGCAGTACTATGACGAGCAGGTGGCCGGTGCCAAGGCCATTGCCGACGCCCTGCGGAACAAGGGCTACACCATCGCCTGCTTCACCTATAAGAACGACGCCTACGGCAAGCTCAGCGTCGCCCAGATCCAGGCGGATATGCAGAGCTGGACTTCTCAGGTGGTCAACGTCATCGGGCCGGTGGACACCTTCGTGTTTGCCCGGGCCAGCCGCCTGACGGAATACGGCGCCAGCAGCAACGCCTTCCAGGTGATGTACACTAGCGGCTTCCGCTACTTCATCTCCAACGACGCCACGCCCTACACGGAGGTCAACGACACCTACGTCCGGCAGAACCGTCTGATGGTCACCGGCGAGAATATGCAGCACAAGTCCAGTATGTTTACAGGACTGTTCGACACCAACGCGGTGCTGGAGCTGAACACCCGCGGCAGCGTGCCTACCGGCTGATAAACGAACTGTCATTGCAACCAGCGCACGCTGGTGCGGCAATCCGTTCTCCTTGAAAATGTTGGTTCACGGACATTTCCGGGGGATGCGGATTGCCACACCAGTGACATCGGTCGCTGGTTCGCAATGACAGTATTTTTCTTCCATTTGGAGGTAATTTATGGAAATCAAGCCCGGAAAATACCGGCATTTTAAGGGGAATTTCTATGAAGTGATTGGGGTTGCCCGCCACTCGGAGACCATGGAAGAAATGGTGGTCTACCGGGCGCTGTATGGGGAACACGGCCTGTGGGTGCGGCCTGCCGCCATGTGGACGGAAACCATAGACCGGGATGGATACCACGGGCCAAGGTTTCAGTATGTGGAGCAATCGTAAAATGGGGCAGTCTGCATCGCGAACACAACAGTCTTGCATTTTGCATTCATCCTTTTGCGCCTCCAGCAGCAACGCGCCGCCAGATTTTGGTTTTTAAGCTTTGCTGACTGAAACCGATATGCACATTCTTCTTTAACAAATGATTACATCCATTGCTTTTTCCTGAAATCATGCTATAATATTGCAAAATAGCCCTCTATGAGGAGGATTTTAACCATGTCACAGGGTAAATTTTCCAACCCCCGCCCCCACCGTGAGGAGGAACGGGAGATCGAAAAGGCCTACCGGGATCTAACCCGGAAAAAGGCCCATAAAACCTACGAACACAAGGTCACCGCCCAGGATATCGCCCGGGCGGCTCAGCCTCTGCCCACCGAAGAAACGGTGCCGGATGTTCCCATGCCGAATGCGGCGGCCCCACGGGAAGCCTTTCCCACGGAAGAAGCGTTCCCGGAATTGTTCCCCGCCCCGGACGCGGCTCCTTCCGCCGAGGCGGAAGATCGTCAGATTGAGGAAGCCTTTCGGCAGGTTACCGGCAGGCCGGTGAAGCCAAAAGCCAAAGTCGGCCCTTCCTTCGACTACCTTCCCGAGGAGCCGGAATTCCCTCAGGAAGAAGAGAAAGCCCTCAGAAAACCCGCCGGGAATCGTTCCTGGACGGACGAGGTGGTGGAATTCTGCCAGCAGAATTCCAAATTGGTGCTTGCCGCCCTGTGCGCCGTTTCCGTGATGGTCATTGTGTGCGTGGTTGTGCTGTTCGCCCGCAGCGCCAAGGATCCCTACGACGAGCGCATCCTCAGCAACGTTTACATCGGCGATGTCAATGTAGGCGGCATGACCAAAAAGGAAGCCGTCGCCGCCCTGAATGAGGCCATCGGCAGCGTCTACGCAACCGAGGACATGGTCATCGACCTGTCCGGCACGGAATTGAAAATCACGCCCAAGGATTCCGGCGCGTCCTTTGACGCAAACGGCGCTGTGGAAGAAGCCTACGCCTACGGCCGCACCGGCACCCAGAATGAGCGGGACGAAGCGTACAACGCCTCAAAGACGCAGCCCAAAAACATTGCGATTCTCCCCTACCTGAATCTGAAAACCGACAACATCCGCAAATTCCTGACAGATAAAGCCGGAAAGCCCGGAAACTCCCTGGTGCAGACCACCTACGGTCTGGAAGGCCCGGAGCCTGTTTTGTCAGCCGACAAATGCGACATAAACGCCCCCGCTCAGACGCTGGTCATCACCATGGGCAAGCCCGGTATCGGATTTGACCCCGATGCCGTCTATAATCAGGTGCTGGACGCCTACAGCCAGCGGGTCTTCCTGGTCACCGTGGAGGACGTGAAGACCCTGAAGGAACCCGATCCCATTGATCTGAATCAGCTCTACAAGGAATTCTACATCGCTCCCACAAACGCCGTTATGGATGCCAAAACCGGCAAGACCACTCCCGGCTCCTACGGCTATGAATTTGATCAGGATGCCGCCCAGAAGCTGCTGGAGGAAGCCCAGCCTGGCGACGAGGTGCGGATCCCCATGCGCTACATCGAGCCGGAAATTGCGGATGCCAGCAGCTTCTTCTCGGATACGCTGGGCGAATACCAGACCCGAGCCACCGGCAGCGACGACCGGCTGACGAATCTGCGCATTGCCTGCGAGGCCATCAATGGGCGGGTGCTGAACCCCGGCGAGGGTCTGAGCTTCCGTGACGCTGTCGGTCAGCTGAGCGCCTTCAAGTCCGCTGCCGACGATCTCGGTCTGGAAAGCACTCCCGGCGGCGGTGTGACCCAGGTATCCTCCACGCTGTACTGCGCCGCCCTGCTGTCCGACCTGACCATCCTCAGCCGCAGCAATATGAGCTACCTGCCCAGCTTTATCAAGGAAGGCTTTGATTCTGACATCGACCTGACCATCAAGAATAACCTTTCCTACCCGGTTCGCATCAGCGCCAAGTGCAGCGGCGGCTACGTCCGCGTCAGCATTGCGGGAACAGAGCAACGGGACTACTACCTGGTCCTTGGTTCCGACGTGACAAAGACCATCAAAGCGGAAACGGAATTCCGGCAGTATCCCTATGATAACCCGGAAGGCATCCGCCACGACGATACCATTCAGGAGGGCCGGGACGGCTATCAGGTCAAGAGCTACAGCGTGCGCTATGACCGGGCAACCGACCAGAAGCTGTCCTCCGACTACATCGCCACCTCCAACTATGAGCCTGTGAAGTATATCTACGCCGTGGTGACACAGCACGAGACCACGCCCCCCACGGAGCCGGAAACCACCGCGCCCCCCGAATCGTCCACGCCGCCTTCCGAGGAAACGGAAAGCATCCCCGAATTCTCTGAGGCTCCCCAGGACGACAGCGGAGTGGAGCCGGCCGCGTAAGAATCAAAAAGCCCTCTCATTTTTCAGTGAGAGGGCATTTTTCTTCGTTTCGCAATACGGTTCATCCCAAAGCGGCAAGGCGGGAGATTGGAATTAACCGTCCAAGGCTTCCCCCTGGGGGGAAGCTGGCAGAAATCTTTGATTTCTGACTGATGAGGGGAAAACATGCCGATTTCACTGCCGGAGTCCCCCTCATCCGACCTCGCTTACGCTCGGCCACCTTCCCCCCCAGGGGGAAGGCTTTGGCCCACCAAATTCCAATTTGTATGCCTAACACTATGCAGCCTTGACTTTCCGGGGCGGACAACATATAATCTGTATGATAAATCAGAGATAACGAGGGTTAGAAAATGGAAGAATTATTGGAACTCTATCAGGAAATGGGCATCTCCCCTGCTGTATACGCCTATGGCGAGCGGGCGCTGGAATCCCTTCAGGATCGCTTCGCAGCTATCGACAAAATTGCGGAGTACAATCAGGCCAAGGTTCTGCGGGCCATGCAGAAAAACAAGGTCTCCGCCGCCTGCTTCGTGCCCACCTCCGGCTACGGCTACGACGACTTTGGCCGGGACACCCTGGAGCGGGTCTACGCCGACGTGTTCCACACGGAGTCCGCCCTGGTGCGGCCTCAGATCACCTGCGGCACCCACGCTTTGACGATTGCCCTCGGTGCGAACCTGCTGCCCGGCGACGAGCTGCTGTCCCCCGTGGGTCTGCCCTATGATACGTTACAGGAGGTCATCGGCATCCGCAAAAGCCCCTGCTCTCTGGCAGAATACGGCGTTTCCTACCGGCAGGTGGATCTGCTGCCGGACGGCACCTTTGACTACGAGGGCATCCGCAAGGCAATCAATCCGAAAACAAAGCTCATCACCATTCAGCGCTCCAAGGGCTACGCCACCCGGCCCACTTTCTCCGTTAAGCAGATCGGGGAGCTGATCGCCTTCTGCAAAAGCGTGAAGCCCGATGTGCTGGTGATGGTGGATAACTGCTACGGCGAATTCGTGGAAGTGATCGAGCCTTCCGACGTGGGCGCGGATATGACTGTCGGCTCCCTCATTAAAAACCCCGGCGGCGGTCTGGCACCCATCGGCGGTTACATTGCCGGTACCCGGGAATGCGTGGAGCGCTGCGCCTACCGCCTGTCCGCCCCCGGCCTTGGCAAGGAAGTGGGTGCGAACTTAGGCCTGATGACCAGCCTGTATCAGGGCTTCTTCCTGGCTCCCACCGTCACCGCCGGTGCGGAGAAAGGCGCGATTTTTGCCGCCAATCTCTATGAGCCCCTGGGCTTCCGCTGCGTTCCCAGCGCCGCGGAAAGCCGTCACGACATCATTCAGGCAGTGGAGCTGGGCAGTGAGGCAGGCATGATCGCCTTCTGCAAGGGCATTCAGGCAGCAGCCCCAGTGGATTCCTTCGCCACCCCTTACCCCGGCGATATGCCCGGCTACGAGGATAAGGTCATCATGGCGGCGGGTGCCTTTGTACAGGGTAGCTCCATCGAACTGTCCGCCGACGGCCCCATCCGCCCGCCCTACGCGGTCTATTTTCAGGGCGGCCTGACCTGGTGTAGCGCCAAACTGGGAATCCTCATGAGCCTGCAAAAAATGGTGGACGCGGGACTTGTGAACCTGTAACAGTCAAAAAGCACAAAAAAAGAAACGCTGTCATTACGAAGAAGTAACGCTCACTGGCGTTGGAATCCCCATCAATCGAAGGAGATTGCCACACCAGTGTGCGCACTGGTTCGCAATAACAGTTCTTTTATCTGTGGATCTTTCCGATGACCTTATCCTTCATCCGGGACAGGAGGTTCCCCATGGTCAGGGTCTCGGAATCCACGCTGCGGGCAAGGTAGTCATCGATCTTTTTGGGGTGATAGACCCGGCTGCGGCGGTAGGCCTGCTCTAAGGGTTGGTCAAAAATGTGCCGGATATAATCCCCCAGCTCCCGCTCCAGACGTTCCGGGTACGTCGGGTCAACCAGAATGGGCTGGCTCAGCATTCGGATGTACGCTTCATCGTCTTGATCGAGGGCAATGATTGCCTCCATGGCCGCGTCGAAGGAGGGGTAGTCCCCCACGTTGATGAAGGCATCCCTGTTGAAAATCTCCGTCACCGTGGGGCTGCCGTAATAGACCGGGATGGTGTCGGCGTAGAAGGCATCCATGATCTTCTCCGTCACGAAGCCATAGTGATTGGTGCTCTCAAAGCAGAGGGTGAATTTGCACTTGCGCTGGAAGTCCACCTTGCTCTCGTTTTCAAAGCTGACCACCTGACCGTCGGGCATATTGTTCAGGTAAGAGCCGGGAGACTCCACCCGCTTGTACTGGCACAGCTTTTTGAAGAAGTCACCACGGATATTGAATTCCGATTCGTGGCCCGCAATGAAGTTGGCAAAATATTCCTTCTGCTTTAGAAGCGCTTCCGCCGTTTCCCGGTTTCGGGGTTTCTGTGGCAGGCTCTGCCAGTGACCGCGGGGCCAGACGCAGGCGGGCAGGTAAAAATTCCGATCTCCGAAGGAGATGGGATAGGGGCAGATGGAGTAGTCGATCAGGTTAAAGTCCGGGATGTAGTTCTCCCCGGAGTGCATGATGCGCACCTGGGGCTTGCCGCAGTAGGGATAGTGGTCGTCCTCGGAAAAATTGCAGATCAGATAGTCCGGCTCATCAGAAATCTCCACTGCAAAGCCCTGCAGCTTCAGAAGGTCATAGATGAGGTTCTGCTCATAGTCAAAGTCGTCGCCCATGCCGCTGTAGTTTAACTTGATTGTCTTCATGCCCGCAGTCTCCTTGTACTGTTTTTGAGTATTATAGCCCGATTCAGAGCGATTTGCAAGTAAAATATGAATGCACGCCCCCGGAAAGGGAGCGTGTTCTTTTATGGTATGGGACGGTATGAGCTGCCGCTGATTTCATAGCCCCGGCCATTTTGCGGCTGCCACTGGTAGCGGTGCTTGCCTTCCGCCGGAAACCGCTCTGCCATAATGGCGGCAATCACGCCGCCGTGGGTGACAAGGGCTGTGCCGTCGGGGATTTCCCGGAAGGCTTCCAGCACCCGCCGGGTCATCTGGACGCCGCTTTCGCCGCCCGGCGGGACATTTACCTCGTTGTCGCCGGTGAGCCAGGCCTGATAAGAGGGGTCGTCTTTTAGCATTTCGTAGCTTTTCATCTCAAAATCCCCAAAATCCACTTCCCGGAACCGGGAATCCACGCAATAGGGCACAGTTCCAAACAGGATTTGCAGGGTTTCGTCCGTGCGCTTCATGCCGCTGGTGACAAACCGTTCCGGGGTAATGTCATAACGCATAGACAGCAGTTCTTCCCGTCCTCCATCGGACAGGGGCAGGTCTGTGCTGCCGCAGTAGAGATGCTGTTCGTTGGCTTCGGTTTTCCCGTGGCGAATCAGATAGATGCTCATTTGAGTCTCTGCTCCAATCCGCAGAAGATCCGGCTCACCCGATCCGCCTGGCCTGCCAGATACTGGCACAGCCGCCCGGTGGTATGCCGCCACTGGCGCTGCAGCGGGTCCATGGGCACAACGCCGCTGGACAGGTCACAGCAGATCAGGATGCTGTTTTGCCAGTTCTCCCGATGAGCCTGGACATATTCCATGGGGTCGATATTTTGCCCGATACAGGCATAGCAGAATTCTTCCAAGGCGTTGACGCAGGGTTTGGAAAAGTCGATTTCCGTCCCGGTACAGGTATAAATATCCTCCGGGGTCAGGGAAAAGGCTGCCTTCGCGTAGGAAAGCTTTCCCTGATAGGCCCCGCCGATGATCAGAATCATGGGGTTCCTCCTTACAATAGGGCGAATACAATCGCGCCGCAAAGTTCCGCAATGGTCAGGGCGTAGCCCGCGATGTCGCCGTTCATGCCCTCTAAATTGCGGTAGCCCCGGCGCAGCGCCAGCCCATAGCCCGCCATGCAGCCGATGAGCGCAAAGCCCATCCTGCCCCAGAGCACAAAGCCCAGTACCACAAACAGGCACAGCATGGCGGAAAGAACAATCAGGTGGGACACAGGCTTGCTCTGGGCCGCGTACTGGCTGGTGGACATGGAGGGCAGGGCCGTCACCGCCAGAGCCGAGCCGCACCGGCTCACCGCCGGAATCAGCAGCAAAATCCCGCAGTTTTTGTCGCCGGGAATGGACGCGAACACGGCAAATTGGGCCAGCATCAGCATACACAGCCCGATGACCGCAAAGGAGCCCACATGGGAGTCCTTCAATATCTCCCGGCGGCTGGCTAAATCCCGGCAGGATTTGACAGCATCCGTCACGTCCATGTAGCCGTCCAGATGGAGAAAGCCCGTAGCAAGATAAGGCCACAGGGCCAGAATCAGGCCCCGGATCAGCACCGGCAGGTTAAGACTCCCCGTCAGCCATCCAAGAAACCACCACAGCGTGCCAATTTCCAAACCCACCAGTGGCAGCATGGGCAGCATCAGGGGCCGGGCTTCCTCGTCCCAGACCCGGCAGGGACAGGGAATAGCGCAGAACATGCTCTGGCACATGAAGAAGGCGTGTAAGAATCGCTTCATCCCGGCAGTCCCCCTTTGTGGAAAATCAGCTGTCCCGCGCTGACCTCGATCACCGTATCGCTGATCTTCGCCAGCAGACGGTCAATCTTCGCTAGACTCTTTCGGTAGCACTCGGTACCCTCGTCGTAGCGCTGGGCATCGGAGTAAATGTAGTCACTGACAATGACGGCGTTGGCGACGCTTTTCGCAAAGGCAACCACGTCTTTTGCGCAGGTTTCCGCCGCAGCTAAGTCCATTTCGTAGTTCTTTTCCACGGGAAACATTACATTTTGCAGCAGCGCCGTCACGCTGTCCAGTAAAAAAGAGCCATTTGTGTCGTAATTCAGGCAGGTCAGCAAATCAGCGCCGCATTCGATGGTTTCAAAGCCCAGTCCGTCCCGGTCGGCAACGTGCCTGCGGATGCGCTCCCGGTCCTCTTCGTCCACGGGAATCATGGTAGCGACGTAGTACCGCTTCCCTCCCCCGGCCAGCTTCACCGCTAAGTCCTGGGCAAAGCCGGACTTGCCGTTTTTCGCCCCGCCGGAGACAAAGACGATCATACCCCGGCCTCCACGGTAAATTTGTCGCCCTCCCGGATTTCGTCCAGATAGCCGTCGTCAATGCCCGCCTGATCGAAGGTGGCCATGTCGTTGATGATGGCGCAGGCGGCTTCTAGCACCTGGAAGGCCAGCGGGCAGCCGCTGCCCTCGCCCAAACGCATACCCAGAAGGAAAATGGGCTGCAAATCGAGGGCCTCCATGGCAAGGCGGTAGCCGATCTCAAAGGATGCGTGGCTGGGAACCAAGAAGCCATGGACATTGGGGCACAGCCGTACGGCGCACAGAGCCGCCACCACGGAGATAAAGCCGTCAATGACCACCGGGCGGCGGGTCAGGGCGCTGCCGATAAAGCCGCCGCACATGGCGGCGATGTCGAAGCCGCCCACCTTGCTCAGCACGTCCACCACGTCGTTGGGGTCGGGCTGGTTGATTTCAATGGCCTTCCGAATGGCGTTCTTCTTTTTCTGAAGACCCTCGTCGGTAAGGCCGCCGCCCCGGCCCGTGACCTTCTCCACGTCCGCGTCCAGCAGGACGGACAGAATGGCAGAGGAAGTGGTGGTGTTGCCAATGCCCATTTCGCCGATGCCGAAAACATCCGCCTCGGTATTTTGGGCCAGTTCGATGCCGGTGAGGATGGCACTGAGGGCCTGCTGCCGAGTCATGGCGGGGCCTTTCGTCATATTGTTCGTGCCGTAGGCGATTTTTTTGTTCAGTACAGCAGTGTCCCGGATGGTGGCGTTGACACCCACGTCACAGACGGTGATGGCGGAGCCAAAATGCTTTGCCAGCACCGACGCGCCGGTTTTCGCCCGGGTCAGATTGATGGTCTGCATCAGCGTCACACTCTGGGGCGCGCTGGCAACCCCCTCCTCCACAATGCCGTTGTCCGCGGCAAAAACCAGAAGGTGCTTTTTTTCGACTGTATTATGTATCTTGCCGGTGATGCCCGCCAGCTGAATGGACAGATCCTCCAGCCGCCCAAGACTTCCGGGAGGCTTGGCAAGCTGGGCCTGCCGCTCCCGGGCGGCTCCCATGGCGGCCTCGTCCAGCGGGGTCACCGACTGCAGGATTTCTTTCAATTTCTGTTCCATGTTTCTTCCTCCAATAGCCAGCAGATTGCCGGTTGGCTTTCAGGCAGTTCCAGCGTAGCAGTCACCGCAGGGCAGATCTCCCACGCTCTATCCAGCAGCTGCCGGATGGGGATGTTGCCCTCCCAAAGCTTACTGTGGGTGTCCCCGGTGCCGTCGTTATTGTGGATATGCAGGTGGCTGAGAAAAGCCGTGCTTTCTTCCAGCCACTCCATTGCCGAAATCTCAGAATAGGCGTTGGCATGGCCCACGTCCAGACAAAGCCTGAGTCTTTCATCGTTTACCGCCTGAACAACCGCCAGAAGCATTTGCGGTGACGGTTCCAGAACGTTTTCCAGACACACCGTCATGCCCTTCGGGATTTCCGGCAGGAATTCCTTCCAGAATAGAATGGACTGTTCTCCGAACCATTCCGGGAAGTAAACCCGGGGGATGTAGCCGCCGTGAATGACGATCTTTTTCGCATGGTAACGCTCCGCCAAGGCCATAGCCTGACGGTAACGATACCGGGCCAATTCCCGGGCCATTGGGTCGATGGCGCAGGGAAACAGCTCGTTAAAGGGGCCGTGGAACACCCGGCGGGAGATGCCGGCAAGCGTGGTTTCCAGCGCTTCCTCCGCTTCCGAAAGGCCCTCGTCCATGTTCCGCGCCGTGCAGAAGGCAGCGATTTCCACGCCCAGTCCATACCGCCGGGCTAAGCTTCCCGCGTTTGGGTCGATGGTTGACAGGTACAGACGCTCCCGCATCAGAATTCAATTCCCTTCCGCGCCGCCACACCCCGGTCATAGGGATGCCGCAGCTTGCGCATTTCGGTGATATAGTCCGCCAGCTCCGACAGCGCCGGGGAGGGGTCACGGCCGGTGAGCACCACCTCCAGAGCGGAGGGCTTGTTTCGCAGAAAATCCGTCACCAGCGTTTCCGGCACCACGCCCCGGTTGCAGGCGGATACAATTTCGTCCAAAATCAGAAGCTCCGCTTCCCGGGCCGCGGCGGTTACCTGACGGAATAGGGCGGTATAGTCCTCCCGTGCTTTGGCACGCTGCTCCGGGGTCATGGAGCGGTAGAAGCCCCTGACTGTGTCGGCGTGGATGGTACGGATGCCGGGCAGGGTTTTCAGAGCCGCAACCTCAGAGGAGCTGCCGTCCTTGAAAAACTGGGTAAAAATCACCCGTTTTCCGGCCCCCGCGGCACGAACCGCCAGCCCCACGGCGGCGGTGGTCTTTCCCTTGCCGTCGCCGCAGTATAGATGAATCAAGCCCGCCATATTATGCCTCCCGGTTCAGGATTCGGTAAACCAAATCCATATTAAGGCCCTGCCGGACGGCATCCGCCAGGATATCGTACTGCCGCTGCTTATACTCGGTGGCATCGTAGGTTTCCAGCGCGGCAAAGTCCAGACCCTTCCGGGCGCAGACCGCTTTCAGAATGGTGTCCGCAATCCGGGGGGCATCAAAAATGCCGTGGATGTAGCTGCCATAGACGTTGCCGCCGCCGTTCAGGACGGGAAGCTTCTCCTGGCTGCGGCCCATGTGAATTTCATAACCCTCATAGGATAGGCCATTCAGGTTTTCCAGCATTCCCGTGACCCCGGCAAAGGTTCCCAGAGTCTGGGTCTGCACCTTGTCCCCACGGAACACGGTGTCCATATCGAGTAAGCCCAGACCGGCGATTTCCGTTACCCCGGCGGCTTCCACCTGATCGGGGTCGGAAACGGAGGTGCCCAGCATCTGATAGCCGCCGCAGATGCCCATGACCAGGGTTCCGGCGGAAGCGGCCTTGGAAATGGCGGCTTCCAGACCGCACTGGCGCAGCCACAGAAGATCGGCAATGGTGCTCTTGGTGCCCGGCAGAAGAATCAGATCCGGGTCATGCAGTTCTTCAACGTTCGTCACATACCGCACGGACACGTTGCCGTAGCGCTCGAAGGGCGCGAAATCCGTAAAATTGGAGATTCTCGGCAGCCGAATCACCGCGATGTCCAAAAGCTTCCGCTGGGTGTCCCGGCGGAACCGCTCGGACAGGCTGTCCTCGTCGTCGATGTCCACATGGACATAGGGAATCACCCCCGCCACGGGAACGTGACAAAGCTCCTCCAATGTTTTGAGGCCCGGCTCCAGAATGGCCTTGTCGCCCCGGAATTTGTTGATCACTGTGCCCTTGATCCGGGCCCGCTCGTCTTCTTCGAGAAGGGCCACGGTGCCGTAGAGCTGAGCGAACACGCCGCCCCGGTCGATGTCACCTACCAGAAGAACGGGGGCGTCCACCATTTTGGCGAAGCCCATGTTCACGATGTCCTCGTCCTTGAGGTTAATCTCGGCGGGGCTGCCCGCTCCCTCGATGACGATGATGTCATATTCAGCGGCAAGGGAATGGTAGCTTTCCATGACCTCCGGCACAAACTCCCGCTTGCGGCGGTAGTATTCCATGGCCCGCATGTTGCCCCTGACCTGACCGTTCACAATGACCTGACTGCCCACGTCGGTGGTGGGCTTTAGAAGAATGGGGTTCATGCGTACGTCCGGGGCGATGCCGGCGGCCTCCGCCTGCACCACCTGCGCCCGGCCCATTTCTCCGCCGTCTGCGGTGATGAAGGAATTCAGGGCCATATTCTGGCTCTTGAAGGGGGCCACCCGGTAGCCGTCCTGCCGGAATACCCGGCACAGACCGGCGCACAGCAGGCTCTTGCCCGCGTTGGACATGGTGCCCTGAATCATGATATTTTTCGCCATGGTCATTTCCCCTCCTTCACAATGCTTCCGATGGCGGCAATCAGCGCTTCGTTTTCCTCGTGCCGCCGCACGGCGATGCGATACCAGCCGGAGGTCAGGCCGGGGTAATTGTCGCAGTTGCGGATGGCAATTCCCTGCGCTTTCAGCTTGCGGTGCAAATCCACCGGCCCCTGAAACAGCAGATAGTTCGCGTACGACGGACAGACCCGGAAGCCAAAGGCTTCCAGCTTCGTTTGCAGCCAGGGGCGTTCCTTCTGAATTAGTTTTTTCGTTTCCTTCAGAAATGCTTCCTCTTTCAGCGCGGCAACGCCTGCCGCCTGGGCCAAAGAGGACACATTCCAGGGCTGGACTTCCCGGGCCATGGCTGTCAGCAGCTGGGCATCCGCGCACAGGCAGTAGCCCAGGCGGATGCCCGCCATGCCGTAGCTTTTGGTAAAGGCCTTCAAAAGGAACAGGTTGGGATAGTCCTGTAGGTATGCTTTCATACTGATGCCGTTATCGGATAAATCCAAGAAACACTCGTCAATAAACAGCTTAATATGGGTTTCTTTGCAGAAATCCAGCACTCTTTTCAGAAGTTTCGGGTCAATCAGCACCCCGGTGGGATTGTTGGGGTTGCACAGGAACACCGCCTCCGGGGTGGTGTCCTCCAGGTGATACAGGAAGTGCTCGTCCAGGGTAAAATCGTTGTCTGGGGTCAGATAATAGCGTTTTATGCTGCAACCTGCCCGCTTTAGCCCCAGGGAATACTCGGAAAAGGTGGGTGCCAGCTCCAGCGCGGTTTTGGGATGCAGCGCCGCGCAGTAGGCGTAGATCAGCTCCGCCGCGCCGCTGCCGCAGAGGATAAAATGCTTATCCACGCCCTCAAACTCCGCGATAGCGTCCACGAGAGAACGACA
Organism: Clostridiales bacterium; assembly: GCA_022786995.1. Classification (GTDB taxonomy): domain Bacteria; phylum Bacillota; class Clostridia; order Oscillospirales; family Oscillospiraceae; genus Faecousia. Next base: position 3,655 of record JALFUW010000046.1, on the reverse strand, counting down.
GTAGGGGTCGGGGTAACGGTGCATCTCCGGCAGTGCCGCTTTTACCGCGTCCAGAACCCCCGCCGGGGTGCCGTAGGGGTTGGTATTGGCGGAAAAATCCAGCGTCACGCCGCCGCCGTAGATATCGCCCCCGTGGGGGTTCGTCAGTCCGTAAAGCATAGGTTTCTCCTTACAGAAGAATCAGGAATTTTACTGCCGCAATGAAAACAAGGCTCAATACCGCTGTGCCGTACATCAGACGGCAGGCACGGGGAATGTCCGTATCTTCGATTTCCCGGTGGGCATCGCCGATGAATTTCTTTTTGTGCAGAACGCCGTGGTACCAGGCGTCCCCCGCCAGCCGCAGGCCCAGCAGTCCCGCACAGACAGACTCGGTCTGGGCGGAGTTGGGGCTGGCGTGGTTGTAGCGATCCCGCTTAAAAATCTTCCAGCCGTTTTTGCCGTCCAGCCCCAGCAGCGTTCCCGCCGCCAGCATCAGCAGGGCGGAAAGCCGGGCGGGGATGTAGTTAAAAAAATCGTCCATTTTCGCGGGCACAAGGCCCACGTTTTTATAGGGCAGCTCCACATAGCCCAGCATGGAATCCATGGTGTTGACTGCCTTGTAGAAAAAGCCCAGGGGCGCGCCGCCGATGGCGAGGAACAGCATAGGCGCGATGATGCCGTCGGAGGTGTTCTCCGCCACGGTTTCCACCGCCGCCCGGGTAACCCCGGCTTCGTCCAGATACTGGGTATCCCGGCCCACGATCATGGAGACGGCGTACCGGGCTTTCTCCAAATCCCCGGTTTTTAAGGCGGAATAGACTTTCATGCTCTCTGTCCGCAGGGATTTGGTAGCCAAAATCTGGGCGCATAGGATGGTCTCCACAGCAAGGCCAAGAAAGCGGTTCACGCCATAGGCAAGCCACAGGATCAGCAAAGGCAGGCCGGTGCTGACAGCGACCACGATCAGCCAAACCGCGGCCCCGGCAAAATTCTCGCCAAGGACGGTTTTCGGGAATATTTTTCGCATGGCCTTTTCCGTGGCGGAAATCAATCTGCCGATGAATACGATTGGATGGGGCATCCAATGGGGGTCACCAACGATCAAATCAAGGAAAAAGCCCAGAATCAGGGCGCAAAGCGACCACATCAGTTGGTTCCTCCCTGCATGGTAAAGATGAAAATGGGATTCTGACCCATCATCAGGTGGTAGGGGCCAGCCTTGCGGTCACGGGCAACGGTCATGGACACCACCTCAGTCGTGGCAAAGGGAATGTCCTTTACGCACTGGGTCAGCTCTGCCACGGATTCCAGGGTCACCGCCGTGGCGACGATCCGGGTGTTGGGATTTTTCGTAAGAATTTCCTCCAAAATCTGCCGCATATTCCCCGCGCTGCCGCCGATGAACACATGGGTGGGAGCGGGTAAATCTTCGCAGGCATCAGGAGCAAGACCCGGCACGATGGTCATGTTTTCAAGGGCAAATCGGCGGGTGTTCTCCCGCAGCAGCGCCACGGCGGCATCTTTCCGCTCGATGGCGAACACCTCTCCGCCGGTGGCTTTTAAGGCCATTTCGATGGCAACGCTGCCGCTGCCCGCGCCCACGTCCCAGCAAACCGCGTGTTCCGTCAGGGCCAGCTTGGAAAGGCAAACGCTGCGCACCTCGCTCTTGGTCATGGGCACGACGTGGCCGGGGGCGAGGCTTCTTTGAAAGCGCTCGTCCGGCAGGCCGTGGGTGACGACGGCGTCGGGCGACGGATTTTCGAGCAGGGCGACGCTGAGCTTGTCGAAGGTCTGCTCCGCCAGCTCCGCGGCCGTGCCGCGGGTGATGCGCTCATCCGGGTAGCTCAGCCGTTCGCCGACGCTGACGCGGACCTGACCAAGTCCGGCTCCGGTGAGCCTCTGGCAGAGGGCGGCTATGCCGCCCTCGCCGCCGACGAGGACGAATACGGTTTTGTTCCGGCGCACGTCCGGGACGATATCGTGCACCCGGCCGTGGAGGCTGACGGGCACAACGGACTCATAGCTGACGCCGAGGCGGGCGCAGAGATAACTGAGCGAGCTGAGGCCCGGAAGGACGGTCGTTTCGCAGTCCTGCAGCAGCGGCAGGAGCTTCTTCGTGCCGCTGAAAAAGCCGGTGTCGCCCGACATGACGACGGTGAAGCGGCGGCACTGCGGATGCTCGCGGATGCGATCCGCGATCGCCTCCGGCGCGATGGCGTCCAGCGCCAGCTGGCCGGGCCGGGCGACGGCCTCCAGCATCCGCCGCGCGCCGATCAGCGCGTCCGCCGCACGGATCGCCGCGCGGACCTCGCCGGTCTGCGCGGCCTCGCTGCCGGGGCCGATGCCAACGACTGTCACCCGCGGGCGGCAGGAAAAGCCGAAGCGGGCGCACAGGGCGCCGATGGTCTCGGGAAGCGAGCTTCCCGTCTCCTGCGCGGGGCGGCCGATGACGAGCAGACGCGCCCCGGCGTGCCTGGCCGCGGCGGCCTTTTCCTGAAAGCCGCCGGCCGCGCCGCCGTCTTTGGTGACGAGCCAGCGCGCGCCCGTCCTATGCAGCATGGCCTCGTCCATCTCCCGGGAGAACGGGCCCTGCAGGGCAAAAATATGGGACGGGCTGAGCCCCGCCGCGCTGCAGGCCTCCAGCGAAGCCGGCAGCGGCAGCACGCGCGCCCAGCAGCGCGCGGCAAAGTCCGGCAAAGCGGCAAATTTCGATAATTCCTTGCTGCCGGTCGTGAGGAGGATGTTCCCCTCCGTGCCGGACAGGAAGCGGACGGCTTCGTCCGTATTCTCTGCGAATACCGCGTCCTCCGGCGCTTCGGACGCGCCGCGCAGCAGCCGCCAGTGCTCTACTCCGGCCGCTTCGCAGGCGGCCGCGATGCTCCTGGTGATCGACGCGGCGTAGGGATGCGTGGCATCGATCACCAGATCAAAGCGTTCGGCCTGCAGCAGAGCTCCGATCTCCCCGACCGGCAGGGGTCGGGCTGAGACGGTCAGGTTTTCGCCCTCCGGCAGGAGGGTCTGGCCGTATTCCGTGGCGACGCAGGCCGTCACGCGGCAGGGCTGCGTATTTAAAAATTCGACCAGCTCGCGGCCCTCCGTCGTGCCGCCGAAGACGCAGAGCTTATACATCGCGGTATCCCCTCGGTGTGATAAAATTCCCGCCGACCGCCTGCGCGGCGGCGTTGCCGATAAAGACGGTGCAGAACATGTCGGCCTGCGCCGTTTTGAGTTCGCCGAGCGTCAGCACGCGGCGGCTCTCGCCCTCGCGGCCGATGCAGCGGACGATGCCGCAGAGCCGGTCCTCCGGCAGTACGCGGAGCAAAATCCCGCACGCGCGGTGCAGGTGCTCCGGCCGGCCGTGGCTGGCGGGGTTATATAAGACGATGGTCAGATCCGCCTCAGCGGCGCACAGCAGCCGCTTTTCGATCGTTTCCCATGGCGTGAGGCGGTCGGAGAGGCTGACGACGGCAAAATCATGCGTCAGCGGCGCGCCCAGCAGCGCGCCGCCGCTGCACGCGGCGGTGAGGCCGGGGATGGCCTCCACCTCCGGCTCCTGCGCCTCGCCGCGCAGCTGATAGACCAGCGCGGCCATGCCGTAGATGCCGCTGTCGCCGGAGCAGACCAGGCAGACAGTTTTCCCTGCCGCGGCCAGCTCGAGCGCCATGCGGCAGCG
>JALFUW010000098.1 GCA_022786995.1 Clostridiales bacterium | reverse complement strand
ACTGCCCAGCTAAATTGATCTTTTGTTGATTAACCGAATGTCATTGCGAACCAGTGACCGATGTCACTGGTGTGGCAATCCGCATCCCCTTTCGCACTCTGATGACGAACATTTCCAAAAGAAGAACGGATTGCCACGTCGGGCTTCACCCTCCTCGCAATGACATCCTAAATCAGAAAAGTTCTCCTTTATCTCACGAAGCGTTCCCGATCGAGGGGCCCAAAGGATGTTCGTCAACCGCCCAGCGTTCGTAACGCATTGGCTGTCGGCCCTGCCGACCGCATTGGCTGGCCGCCCTGCGGCCCGCATTGTCCGCGGCGACTCGCCGAAAACAGGAGGAAGGCTTGCACCTTCCTCCTGTTTTCTTACTTTTTCTGGCCGTAATACGCGTTGGGGCCGTGCTTGCGCAGGTAGTGCTTGTCCTGAATCCGCTGGGGTGCGGGAGCCGCGTCGGGGCAGACCTGACGTGTAAAGATGGCCATTTTGGCGACCTCTTCCAGAACCACCGCGTGATAGACGGCCTGGGCAGGATCCTTGCCCCAGGTGAAGGGGCCATGGCTGTGGCAGATCACGGCGGGTACAGCCACGGGGTCGATATTCCGATCCTTGAAGGTCTCGATGATGACGGTGCCGGTGCCCTTCTCGTAGTCCTCATCCAGCTCCGCCTGGGTCAGATGCCGGGCGCAGGGGATGGGGCCGTAGAAGTAGTCGGCGTGGGTGGTGCCGTAGCAGGGGATGTCCTGGCCGGCCTGGGCCCAGGCAACAGCGTAGGGGCTGTGGGTGTGGACGATGCCGCCCAGCTGGGGGAAGGCCTTGTACAGCTCAATGTGGGTCTTGGTGTCGCTGCTGGGGTTCAGGTCGCCCTCCACAACGTTGCCCTCCAGATCCAGAACCACCAGCATATCGGGGGTCAGCTCGTCGTACTCCACACCGCTGGGCTTAATGACAATGAGGCCCTTTTTCCGGTCGATGCCGGAGACATTGCCCCAGGTGTAGGTGACCAGATTCCGGCGAGGCAGCTCCATATTGGCTTCATAAACCTTTTTCTTCAGTTCTTCAAGCATATTATTCTCCTTTTTACAGAAGGGAGGGTCGGTGACCCTCCCCTGTCATTGTATTAAGCCTTGAGCTTCCAGGCCAGGTCGTTCAGGAACAGCTCCTTCTCCAGAGCCTCCTGGGTGGTGTCCTTGGTGATGTGGACGAATTCAATGTCCATCATCCGTGCCCAGTCGCGCATCTGCTCTGCGGTGACGTCGTAGCTCAGCACGCTGTGGTGAGCGCCGCCGGCGGTGATCCAGCACTCCACGCCGTCGGTCAGGTTGGGCATGGCCTGCCACATAACACGGGCAACGGGCAGGTTGGGCATGGGCATGATGGGCTTGACGCAGTGGATGTCCTGCACGATCAGGCGCAGGCGGCCGCCCATGTCGATGAGGGAAGCCACAATGGCGTCGCCTTCCTTGCCCTCGAACACCAGACGGGCGGGATCCTCCCGGTCGCCGATGCCCAGAGGATGCACCTCAATCCGGGGCTTTGCGGCGGCGAGACTGGGGCAGACCTCCAGCATATGAGCGCCCAGAGAGTACTCCTGACCCTCGACCAGGTGATAGGTGTAGTCCTCCATGAAAGCGGAAGCGCCGTTGCCGCCTTCGCCCATGGCCTTCATAATGGCGGTCATGGCGGAGACCTTCCAGTCGCCCTCGCCGCCGTAGCCGTAGCCCTGGGCCATCAGATCCTGAGAGGCGATGCCGGGCAGCTGCTTCATGCCGTACAGATCCTGGAAGGTGTTGGAGAATGCCTTGCAGCCTTCGGCATCCATCATCTTCTTGATGGCAACCTCCTCACGGGCCTGATAGCGAACGGTCTCGATGTCGTCGGTGGCCATGTCGTAGAGGGAAGTGTAGCGAGCCATCATCTCGTCCACCTCGGCCTCGGTGACGGCGTTCATGGTGTCAACCAGCTTGCCCACGGGCCAGGTGTTCACCTGCCAGCCCAGCTTGGCCTGGACTTCCACCTTGTCGCCCTCGGTGACGGCGACTTCACGCATGTTGTCGCCGAAGCGCATGACCTTCATGCTCTTGGACACGGCGACGCCAACGGCGGCCTTCATCCAGTCGCCCAGACGCTTCTGAACCTTGGCGTCCTGCCAGTATCCGGCAACCACCTTCCGGGGCATTCTCAGACGGGCAGCGATGAAACCGTGCTCCCGGTCGCCGTGGGCGGCCTGGTTCAGGTTCATGAAGTCCATGTCGATCTCCTCGTTGGGGATCTCCTTGTTGTACTGGGTAGCCAGATGGCAGTAGGGCTTCTGCAGGTTCACGAAGCCATTGATCCACATTTTGGAGGGGGAGAAGGTGTGGCACCAGGTGATGATACCGGCGCAGGAGTCGTCGTAGTTGGCTTCCTTGATCACATCGGCGATCTCCTTGTTGGTCTTGGCGGTGACCTTATAGGTAAGAGGATAGGGCAGCACCTGGCTCAGCTTGGCAGCCATTTCCTCGGCGCGCTGAGCGACGGTATCCAGAACTTCGGGGCCGTACAGGAACTGAGAGCCCACGACAAACCAGAAAGAATATTTCATGTTGTTTATCTCCTTTTAGATAGAATTGACAGCCTCGCGCTCGACTTGCAGCAGACCGCGGTACTGTTTGAGGTACTGATTGAAGCCCGCAACATCCGCGGCGTCGGGAGCCACGGTGCTGCCCTTCACACCGGCGTAGACCTTGGTGTTCAGGTAGCTTTCGAGGGTTTCCCCCTCGGACTTTCTCAGCATGTAGGAGGCCAGCAGCGCCATGCCGTAGGGGCCGCCCTCACCGGCGGTCTCCATGCAGGTCACGGGGGCGTTGCAGGCGGCAGCCATGTACTTCTGGCCTACCACCGGGGTCTTGAACAGACCGCCGTGGCCGGTCAGGCTGTCAATGGCGACCTTTTCCTCCGCCAGAATGTCCATGCCGATTTTCAGGGTGGCCATGGTGGAGTAGAGCTGGGCACGGAAGAAGTTGGCCAGCGTAAAGGCGGAGTCGGGACGGCGGGCAACCAGAGGACGACCGGCGTCCATGTGGGTCACGCCTTCGCCTGCCATGTAGTTGCACACCAGCACGCCGCCGCAATCGGCATCGCCTTCCAGAGAGTGCTGGTACAGCTTGGTGTACAACTCGCCGGTGGAGGGAGTGGCGCCGAACAGGGCCGCGGTCTCCTTGAGGACGCCCACCCAGGCGTTGGTGTCGTTGGTGCAGTTATTGCAGTGCACCATGGCAACAGGCTTGCCGGTGGGGGTAGTCACCATGTCGATTTCCTCGTAGACCTTGCTCAGATTCTTCTCCAGAACCACCATGGAGAAGATGGAGGTGCCGGCGGAGACGTTGCCGGTTCTGGGGGCTACGGCATTGGTGGCGGTCATGCCGGTACCGGCGTCGCCCTCGGGGGGCGCCACGGGAATGCCCGCGGGCAAAAGGTTATCGAGCTTCTGTGCGCCTTCGGCAGTCAGCGTACCGGCGTTCTCACCGGCCACCAGCACGGCGGGCAGCACCTCGCGGACGGTCCAGGGCAGATTCCGTGGGGCCAGCATTTCCTCGATCTTCGCCAGCATGGTTTCATCGTAGCAGTTTTTCTCGCTGTCGATGGGGAACATGCCGGAGGCTTCGCCGATGCCCAGGGCGTTGACGCCGGTGAGCATGTAGTGGACATAGCCTGCCAGAGTGGTGATGTGGCGGATCTGGGGGACGTGGGGCTCATTATTCAGAACGGCCTGATACAGGTGGGCGATAGACCACCGCTGGGGGATGTTAAAGCCGAAGGCCTCGGTCAGCTGGGCCGCGGCGTCGGCGGTAATGGTATTCTGCCAGGTGCGGAAGGGCACCAGCAGATTCCAGTTTTCGTCAAAGGCAAGGTAGCCGTGCATCATAGCGGAAACGCCCATGGCGGCTACGGAGTCCCGATTTTCCACGCCGGAAATGGCGGTTTTCAGGCCCTTCCAGACCTCATCCAGAGAGTAAGTCCAGATGCCGTCTACGAAGGAGCTTTTCCAGGTGTAATCGCCGGAGGAAACGGGGTTATGCTTGGCGTCGATGGCAACGGCCTTGATGCGGGTGGAGCCCAGCTCAAGACCCAGAACAGTTTCATTCATCATGGGATTCATCCTCATTTAATTCAGATTCCCCATCAGCGGGGGGAGTCGGCCCGGTGTATTCACCGCGGCTGATTTTCAGCAGGGTGTGCAGCAGAAGCACCGCGCCCACCAGGCCGAAAAATACAGCCATCAGAATGTAGACGGTATTTCCGTCCGCGGTGCCCAGCAGGCTCCATGCCAGATACAGTAGATAGCCGCCGCCCAGAAGCCTCAGAATCAGGGAGATCTGGGATGGATTGCCGGTTCCTTTCATAAAATACCTTCCCTTTTTACGGAACCCGGAATGGCTGGGCCATTCCGGGTTGAGAGCGTGGGGAAGCTCTGGATAAGTCGGCAAGAGCTGGCAGCGAGAGATTTTGCTTCCATAGAAGGTATTGAAAGCAGCGGAATACTGCGTGTATTTCCTGTTTTCAATACCGCACTATGGGAGGAAAAGATCCGATGCCCAGCCGCAGCCGGCTTATTCAGGCTTTCCTAAAATCAGCCCTTCTTGCGCTTGCTGACGAGATCAACGGTAACGGCGCCCAGCAGCACCATGCCCTTGACGATCTTCTGGATGTTGGTGTCGTAACCGGCCAGGGACATACCGTTGTTCAGGATGCCCATGATGAAGGCACCGACAACAGCGCCGATGATGGTGCCCACGCCGCCGGAGGTAGCCGCGCCGCCGATGTAGCAGGAAGCGATGGCGTCCATTTCGAAGGAGTCACCGGCCTTGGGGGTGGCGGACTGGTTACGGGCGGACAGGACGATACCGGCAACGGCGGCCAGCAGGCCCATGTTGGCGTAGACCCAGAAGAAGACTCTCTTGGTGTTGATGCCGGACAGGCGGGCGGCTTTGGCGTTGCCGCCCATGGCGTAGACCTGACGACCGGCAACGGTATTGGTGGTGATGAAGTGGTAGATACCCACCAGAATGGCCATCAGAACCAGAACCACGGGAATGCCGTTGTAGTTGGCCAGCTTCCAGAAGAAGAAGCAGACGATGCAGATGATGACAGCGTCCTTGACGATCAGCTGCCAGGCGGGAGCGGTGGGCAGGCCGTGCTTCTTAGCGGTGGCGACAGCCTTGATTTCCGCCAGGACGATCAGCACGGAGATAACGGCAGCCACGATCAGGCAGATCAGGTCAATGCCCTTGCCGCCGTTGGCGTTCTCCATGATGCGGATGGTGGGCAGGAAGCCGGTGCCGATCCAGTTGTAGCTGGCGGGCAGGGGGCCCTTGGTCTGGGCCTTCAGGATGACATAGCACAGGCCGCGGCCCATCAGCATGGTAGCCAGGGTGACGATGAAGGGGGGAATCTCCAGCTCGGAGACGAAGAAGCCGACGAACACGCCGAAGGCAGCGCCCACAGCCAGAGCAGCCAGCATGGCAACGGGAGTGCTGACACCGAAGTCGATGATCAGGGTACCGGCCACAGCGCCGCAGGAAGCGACCACGGAGCCAACGCCCAGGTCGACGTTACCGGTCAAAACACACAGCAGCATACCGACAGCCAGAATGACAACGTAGCCGTTCTGCATGATCAGGTTGTTGATGTTCATGGGGGTCAGGTTCTTGCCCTTGGTAAGGATCGCGAAGAAAACGTAAACGACAACCAGCATGATCATCATGCCATACTGTCTCATGTTCAGGGTTGCCTTTTTGGTGGTCTTGTTGCTCATGCTTCTACCTCTTCCTTTCTGTTGTGGGCCATGATGCAGGCCATGATGGCCTCCTGGGTGATCTCGTCGCCCTTTAGCTCACCGGCAATCTCGCCCTCGTTGATGACGTAGGTGCGGTCGCAGGTACCGATGATCTCAGGCATTTCGGAGGAAATAACGATAACTGCCTTACCGGCTTTCGCCAGCTCGTTGATAACGCAGTAGATTTCGTATTTGGCGCCGACGTCGATACCACGGGTCGGCTCGTCCAGAATCAGCACGTCTGGCTCCGTGAGCATCCACTTGGCCAGAACCACCTTCTGCTGGTTGCCGCCGGACAGGGAGCCGACGGTTTGGTCGATGGAGTTGGTCTTCACGTTGATTCTGGTACGGTATTCCTCGGAACGGACCGTCTCCAGATTGTGGTCAACAATACCCTTCTTGGAGAAGAACTCCCGCAGAGCGGACAGAGTCATGTTAAACTTGATGCTGTCAATCAGCACCAGACCATAGGTCTTACGATCCTCGGAAACGTAGGCCATCCGATGCTTGATGGCGGTGCGGACATCCTTGAGATCCACCTTCTCGCCCTTGATGAGGATATCGCCGGAGATCTTCTGGCCGTAGCTGCGGCCGAAGAGGCTCATTGCCAGCTCCGTACGTCCGGCGCCCATCAGACCTGCCAGACCAACGACCTCACCGGCCCGGACCTGAATGTTGATATCCTTCAGCATCTGGCGTTCGGCATCATCGGGATGGTAGACATTCCAGTTTTTGACCTCGAGGATCACATCACCGATGGGGCAGTCCTCCCGCTTGGGATAGCGGTTGGTCAGCTCACGACCGACCATGCCCTTGATGATCCGTTCTTCGGAGAAGTCGTCCTTGCCCTTTTCCAGGGTCTCGATGGACTTACCGTCACGGATGATGGTGATGGAGTCAGCAACGTAGCTGATCTCGTTGAGCTTGTGGGAGATAATGATGCAGGTGATGCCCTGGGCTTTCAGCTGAAGCATCAGCTCCAGCAGCTGGGCGGATTCCCGGTCGTTCAGAGCGGCGGTGGGCTCGTCCAGAATCAGCAGGTCGCACTTCTTGCCCAGGGCCTTGGCGATCTCGATGAGCTGCTGCTTGCCAACGCCCAGCGTATTGACAGCAACGTTGACGTTCTCGTTCTCCATGCCGACCCGCTTCAGCAGCTTCTGCGCCTGCTTCCGGGTCTCGGTCCAGTCGATGACGCCGTTCACCTTTTTCCGCTCGTTGCCCAGGAACACGTTCTCGGCAATGGACAGGTAGGGGCTGAGGGCCAGCTCCTGATGGATGATAACGATGCCCTTTTGCTCACTGTCCCGGAGGTTGCGGAACTTGCAGACCTCACCGTTGTAGACAATGTCGCCGGAGTAGGTACCAAAGGGGTAGGTGCCGGATAGGACGTTCATCAGGGTGGACTTACCCGCGCCGTTTTCGCCGCAGATAGCCATGATTTCGCCCTTTTTCACCTTCAGATTGACATCATCCAGTGCTTTGACCCCGGAGAACTCTTTGGTAATGTGGTTCATTTCCAAGATATATTCTGACATTCTTTCGACTCCTTTTTGCCGCCGCGAAAAGCGGCGTTTCTCGGGGGAAAACTAGAAAGGAGGCGGCGGCAAAGCCGCCGCCTCTTGCGGATATGGACGGACGATTAGCCAGCCAGTTCCTCAGCGGTGTAGTAGCCGCCGCCGATCAGCAGCTCCTCGTAGTTGCTCTGGTCAACAGCCACGGGGGTGCACAGGTAGGAAGGAACGGTGATGACGTTGTTGTTGTAGGTGGTGGTGTCGTTAATCTCGGGCTCGGTGCCGTTCAGAACAGCCTCGATCATGCCGACGCACTTCTCAGCCAGCAGGCGGGTGTCCTTGTAGATGGACATGGTCTGGTAGCCGGCGATGATGTTCTTGGAAGCCATCAGCTCAGCGTCCTGACCGGTGATCAGGGGCCAGTTCTCCAGAGTGTAGCCAGCGCCTTCCAGAGCGGAGCGGCAGCCGTAAGCGAAGCCGTCGAAAGCGGTAGCGCAGATGTCCAGATCCTCGTCAGCGTAGAAGCCGGACAGGTAGTTCTCGCACCACTGCTGAGCGGTCTCCTGAGACCAACGCAGGATGCAGGTGTCCTCGAAGGAGGTACGGCCAGTCTTGCAGACCAGGGTGCCCTTATCCAGGTAGGGCTGCAGAACCTTCATCAGGCCTCTGTGCAGCAGGACGGCGTTATTGTCGTCGGGGGAGCCCATGAAGAACTCGATGGTGTAGGTTTCGGTGGTGTTAGCCAGATCCTTAGCCTTCTCGATGTACTCGCCGATGGCCCGGCCCACGCCCTCGTTATCGAAGGAAGCGTAGTAGGAAACAGCGTCGGTGTCCATCAGCAGACGGTCATAAGCGATGATGGGGATACCGGCTTCCTTAGCCTGAGCCTCAACGCCGGTCAGAGCGCCGGAGTCGATAGCGGCGATAACCAGAACGTCAACCTGCTGGGAGATCATGTTCTCGATCTGAGAAACCTGAGCCTGAACGTCGTCCTCGCCGTACTGCAGGATGACATTGAAGCCCTTGGCTTCCAGCTGAGCCTTCATGTTGCCGCCGTCCTTGATCCAACGCTCGGAGGACTGGGTGGGCATGGCGATACCGACGGTCTTGCCGGCGCCGGTGGTCTCAGCGGGGGCAGCGGGAGCGGCCTCGGTCGCTGCGGGGGCAGCAGGGGCCTGGGTGGCAGCGGGGGCCTCGGTCTTGGCGCCGCAGGCAGCCAGAGCCAGAACCATCATCGCAGCCAGAACAAGTGCAATAATCTTCTTCATTGATTCATACTCCTTACAATTTTTTGCCGGTCTTGCGCCCGGCTTTCTGGACACAGTATACACCCGGGGGGCGGCTCTTGTCAAGAATTGGTACGGTTTTCACGATTTTTCGTATAGTTGGACAATACAAATTTTTTTCGTCAAGGCGTGATTGCGAACATAATTTGAACTATTTATCAAATTCATTCGAAAAAATGAAAAATACATTCTAAAATAAAAGAAATTATCCAAAACCAACTATTTGGTTCATTTGTGCCATCGGCGTCACTCTTTGACATATTGCATAAACGGGCATTTTTCAGCCGGGCTCCTTTCGGCGGTTTGCGGACTGTATTTTAAGAGGGTCTTGTCATCCTGCACAATCTGGAGATTGTAATATGAAGAAAACTGCTTTTTTGATTTCAAAATAAATACAAATAATTGAAGTGCGGCAAAACAAATAAATACAAATATGACGTTTCCGACTATCCAGCTGAGAACAGTATTTTGAAAAACCCGCAAAAATAATATTAGGATTTCCCGAAAAATGTGGTATAGTAAAGAATAATACGAATCCGGGGTGAGAATCCATGTCCGCGAAATACATTCAGATGGCGAACGCTCTGCGAACCGCCATCTCCGAAGGAGAATACAAAGCTGCCAGCCGTTTGCCCACGGAGCAGCAGCTCATGGGGCAGTTCGGCGTCAGCCGGCAGACGGTGCGCAATGCCCTCGCAATTCTGACGAAGGAAGGGCTGATCCGGCGCCGTCAGGGCAGCGGTTCCGTGGTGCTGGAGCAGAAGCCCAAGTCCGAGAACAACACCATCGCCATCGTCATCAGCTTTGCCAACAGCTATATTTTTCCCTCGCTGCTGATGGACGCCCAGCAGGTTCTGCTGGAGAACGGCTTTTCCGCGCTGGTTTACGGAACGGATAATCAATTTGAAAAGGAACGGAAAATCCTGCTTCAGCTGCTGGAGCACCCGGTACGGGGCATGATTGTGGAGGGAACCAAGTCGGTTCTGCCCAATCCCAATCTGGATCTGTACCGGCAGCTGCGGGACTCCGGCGTACCCATGGTGTTCCTGCACAGCTGCTACCCTGAGCTGTCCGCTCCCGTGGTTCGGGACGACGACGAAAGCGGCGGGTATCTGGCGGCCCAGCACCTGCTGCAGAAGGGGCATACCCGTATTGGCGGCATTTTCAAGATGGACGACCGGCAGGGCATTCTGCGCTTCTCCGGCATGATGCAGGCCCTGCGGGATGCGGAAGGCTCCTTTCAGGAGGACAGCATCTTCTGGTTCGATACCAATCAGCGGGTGGCGCTGGTGGAACAGGGGCAGACAGGCTGGCTGGAGGACTACGCTGCCCGGCTGGCCCAGAACTGCACCGCGGTGGTCTGCTACAATGATGAGATTGCCTACCGGCTGCTGGACATCCTGCTCCACGCCGGGGTGCGGGTGCCCCAGCAGCTGGCGATTATCAGCTTTGACAACAGCCACTACTCAAGCCTCGGCGCGGTGGGCCTGACCAGTCTGGCTCCCGATCCGGGAAAGCTTGGCTCTCTCTCCGCCCAGACTATTCTGGAGCTGGTTCGGGGCAATATGGCCCAGAGCCAGAAGCTGCCTTGGAAGCTGGTGACCCGGAAAAGCACCTGAGAGGGAGTGTTTTTGCTCAGAGGACGTTTGTCCTCTGCACAAAATACGCTGCCATTTTTCGTCATATTTTGTTGTTTTGCCGAAATTATGTCGGAACTATTGACACGGCCCGGCAAAAAACGGTATACTCTTTCCATCATGCGGCAGAGGCGTCGTATCCTTCACGGGTTACGGCGCCTTTTCGCATTCCGGCAGAGAATTGAAAGGGGAAAAAGAATATGATGGATCTGATTACACAAGTCAACGCCACCCTCAACGGCATCGTCTGGGGCTGGCCCGCACTGATTTTACTGGCCTTCGTGGGCGTGCTCACCACCTGCATTACGAAATGCTTCCAGATCAGCCATTTCGGCCACTGGATGAAGAACACCATCGGCGCGATTTTTCGCGACAGCAAGGTGACCTCCCATACCGAGGATCGCTCCATCTCCCAGTTCCAGAGCCTGTGCACCGCCCTGGCGGCCACGGTGGGCACCGGCAACATCGTGGGCGTGGCGGGGGCCATTCTGGTGGGCGGCCCCGGCGCGGTGTTCTGGATGTGGCTGATCGCCTTCTTCGGCATGATGACCAACTACTCGGAAAACGTGCTGGGCATCTTCTACCGCCGGAAGAATGAGCAGGGCGAGTGGTGCGGCGGCGCCATGTACTACCTGCGGGACGGTCTCGGCGCGAAAAAGGGCTGCAAGCAGATCGGTGCCATTCTGGCGGCGGCCTTCTCCCTGTTCTGCTTCCTGGCCTCCTTCGGCATCGGCAACATGACCCAGGTCAACTCCATTGCCGGCAACATGGAGGCCGTGTTCGGCCTTCCCACCTGGGTTTCCGGCATTGTCGTTCTGATTCTGTGCGCGCTGGTCATCGTGGGCGGCCTGAAGCGCATCGCCACCGTCACCGAAAAGATCGTTCCTTTCATGGTGGTGATTTACATGATCGGCACCATTGCCATTCTGATTATGAATATCAAAATGGTTCCCGCCGTGTTCGCGGCGATTTTCAAGGGCGCTTTCGCCTTCAAAGCAGCCGGCGGCGGCATCGTGGGCTACGGCATGAAGCTGGCCATTGAGCAGGGCATGAAGCGGGGTGTGTTCTCCAACGAGGCGGGCCTCGGCTCCTCTGTCATGGTTCACTCCAACTCCAACGTCAAGGAGCCTGTCCGGCAGGGTATGTGGGGCATCTTTGAGGTCTTTGCCGACACCATGATCGTGTGTACGCTCACCGCCTTTACCGTTCTGTCCTCGGGTCTGATCGATCTGGAGACCGGCGTTGCCGCGGCGGAATACGGCGGCGTGGCCCTGACCAAGGCCAACGTGGTC
Source organism: Clostridiales bacterium (assembly GCA_022786995.1). GTDB lineage: Bacteria > Bacillota > Clostridia > Oscillospirales > Oscillospiraceae > Faecousia. The sequence continues at coordinate 15,835 of JALFUW010000098.1, read as the reverse complement.
AGCACTGTGTTCAGCATGCATTTCGGCTGGATCGGCGGCGCTTTCGTGGCCATTGCCATCATGCTCTTCGCCTATTCCACCGTGCTGGGCTGGAGCCACTACGGCTCCAAGGCCTGTGAGTACCTGTTCGGCACCAAGTCCACCATCGTCTACCGGGTGATCTTCGTCATCGCCACCTTCGGCGGCGCGGTGATGGGTGAGAATCTGGCCTGGGACATCGCCGATACCCTCAACGGCATGATGATGATCCCCAACCTCATCGGCGTCGTTGTGCTGTCTCCTCTGGTGTACAAGATCACGAAGAATTATGTAAACCGGAAGATCAAAAACGAAAAAATGGAGCCGATGCTCTCCAACTTCGACGACATTCAGAAGGAAGCCGCCGAGGCTGTTCTGAACGGCGCAGAATAAATCCAAAAATGCGTATTGTAAGTCAGCTAAAGCAGAATTTATCTTAGTAGGGCGGGGTCATGACCCCGCCGACGCAGTATCGACACGCAGCGATTTACGTTGAATGGTATTTGGTAGGTTACGTCCGAACAAATACCGTTGGACGAACGCAAGGCAATAGACCAACCTGATCGGCGGAGTCATGACTCCGCCCTACGGTGGCATACCTTAATCAGATAAAGCACAACTTATCTGCCTGCTGAGTTAACCCGATAAGCATTAACCCAAATATGAAAAGCGCCTGCGTGAGAAGTTCCACGCAGGCGTTTTTTTGCGAAATTGTCAACTGTCAACTATCAACTGTCAACTGAATCTTATCCTTCCTGCACCACGATCTCGGAGACCTTCAGGCCCGGGTTCCGGCGGCAGGTGAAGTCGATGGCCCAGTAGCTGCTGAACACCATCAGGTTTCTCCCGCGATAATCCTCCAGCAGCTCCGCGTCAGAACCCAGATTCAGGTCGCTCAGGTCGCCGGGGTACTCGTCAATCAGGCGAATCTCCTCATAGGGCAGCATTTCCATCCGCAGCTCCACGCCGTACTCGTTCTTCATGCGGTACTGGAACACTTCCAGCTGCAAAATGCCCACAACGCCTACGATGACCTCCTCCATGCCGGAGTTTGGCAGCTTGAAGATCTGAATGGCGCCCTCCTGAGCGATCTGCTCGGTGCCCTTGACGAACTGCTTGCGCTTCATGGAGTCCTTGGCGGACACCCGGCAGAAATGCTCCGGGGCAAAGGTGGGGATGCCGGAGTAGGTGAACTTCTTCCCCGGCACGGTGATGGTGTCGCCGATGGCGAAAATGCCGGGGTCAAACACGCCGATGACGTCGCCGGCGTAGGCCTCCTCCACGATTTCCCGCTCGGCGGCCATCAGCTGCTGGGGCTGGGAAAGGCGCATTTTCTTGTTGCCCTGAACGTGGAAATACTCGGTGTCACGGGAGAACTTGCCGGAGCAGATGCGCATGAAGGCCAGACGATCCCGGTGAGCCTTGTTCATATTGGCCTGAATTTTGAAGACAAAGGCGGAAAAATCCGGGTCAAAGGTGTCGATAACGCCGCAGTCCGCCGTCCGGGGCAGGGGAGGGGGCGTCAGCTTCAGGAAGGCCTCCAAAAACGGCTCGATGCCGAAGTTGGTCAGAGCGGAGCCGAAGAACACCGGGGACAGCTGACCGTTGCGGACAGCCTCCACGTCCATCTCCCGCCCGGCGGAGAGCAGCTCCACATCGTCAATGAGCTGCTGATGCTTGGATTCGCTGTCCAAAAGGTCTGCGACCTTCGGGTCGTACAGGTCAACGCTGAGCTTGTCCGCCCGGGACTTGCCGTTCACGCCGGAGAAGAACAGCAGCTCTGCCTTCTCCCGGTCGTAAACGCCTTGAAAATCTTTGCCGCAGCCGATGGGCCAGTTCATGGCGTAGGTTTCGATGCCCAGCTCCCGCTCCACCTCGTCGAGAAGGTCAAAGGGATCCTTGGTTTCCCGGTCCATCTTGTTGACAAAGGTGAAAATGGGGATGTGCCGCATGGCGCAGACCTTAAAGAGCTTCCTTGTCTGGGGCTCCACGCCTTTTGCACCGTCGATGACCATGACGGCGGAGTCTGCCGCCATCAGGGTGCGGTAGGTGTCCTCGGAGAAGTCCTGGTGGCCCGGGGTGTCCAGAATGTTGATGCAGAAGCCCTCGTACTGGAACTGCATGACGGAGGACGTGACGGAAATGCCGCGCTGCTTCTCAATCTCCATCCAGTCGGAGGTGGCGGCCCGGGAATTCTTCTTGCCCTTGACCACGCCGGCCTGGGCAATGGCACCGCCGTAGAGCAGAAATTTTTCGGTTAAGGTGGTTTTACCGGCGTCGGGGTGGGAGATGATGGCGAAGGTTCGCCGCCGGCTGATTTCTTCCTGTAGTGTAGACATTGGTTGTCCCTCCATAACAAGTTGTGTGTTTCAAAACCCGGAGGGCCTTCTAATTGGGAGCGGAATCGCGCATAAAGCCTCCAAAATGGTTATATTTCACTAAAATCAATTCAGTTTACCACAAATCAGTGGGATTTACAAGAGGAAAGAAGCAATTCGCGGAAGGAAAAGCACGAATACCCGGAGGGCTGTAAGGATACTGGTCACGAAGTGCTTGCTGCGGTCATCAGAAAAGCCCCACAGCGAAAGACCGGGGGACAAGTGTTCGGCCGGGTTACGGGAAGCCCGAAACGGAAGTACAAATCGGGTATTGTCTTTTGACAGGATTTTCGCTACAATGTGGAGAGAAAAATAAAGGAGTTCGTTACATATGTGGGCTGTATTTGTGAATGTATTCACCGTGGCGGTGGGCTCTGTAGCGGGTCTGATTGCCCGGAACCTGATTTCAAAAAAGCTGTCCGATGCCATCATGCTGGGTATCGGCGCCTGTACGGTTTATATTGGTATCTCCGGGGCTTTGCAGGGCAGCAATACGTTGGTGCTGGTACTGTCCATGGCCATCGGCGGAGCGGTGGGCACAGCCCTGGATCTGGACGGAAAGCTGGGGGATCTGGGCGGCTATCTGGATCGGCTGGTGAAAAAGTCCGGCAGATTGGGCTCTGCTCAGGGTGATATCGTCCAGGCGTTCGTGTCGGCGAGTCTGTTGTTCTGCGTAGGCTCCATGACCATTGTCGGTTCCCTGAACGCGGGCCTTTCTCAGGACTATGAGCTGCTGTACACCAAATCGGTGATGGATCTGATTTCCTCGGCCATGCTGTCAGCCAGTTTGGGTATCGGCGTGCTGTTCTCGGCGCTGTTCGTGCTGGTATTTCAGGGGGGAATCTGCATGCTGGCCGGCGTGCTGGCTCCGTTTCTGGGAGAGTATGCCCGGGGCGAGCTGATCTGCGCGGGATCGGTGGTTATCATGCTGCTGGGACTGAATATTCTGGGGATTACCAAAATCAAGGTGGCCGATTATCTCCCGGCCCTGCTGATCGCCCCGCTGCTGTGCCTGTTTATGTAAGGATCCTCCACGCAGCTTCTGTTGCGGCCTGGCAGAAACCTCGCGTTTTACCCTGTTTCAAAAAGAGCCTCTGCTTCGTCACCTGAAAGCTGGGGCTCTTTCCTTATGTTCGTTTGGAGGAATTCTGAGGGATATCGAAGAAAACGGGTATGAAATCGCGGGGGCCATTCGGGAAAACTACATTGATGGGGTCTGGAATCAGGAGGAAAGCGGGCGGCTGACAGAAATCCAGGTTTCGGTGAGGAACCGGGCGGAATCGCTGTAGGAAATGGGATACCCGGAAGAAGGAAAAACATTTCTCCTATTGACTAACGAACGATAGGTTGCTATAATGAAACAGGGTCAGGACATTTCGGTTCGCGTAAAGGCGTAAATCTATGGATCGGGGAAACAAAAAAGAAGATAAAGTGGAATCTGTATCGGAGGATACTGAATGAGACGTTTCGTCATATATGTACATGGCAAAGGTGGCTGCGCAGAGGAAGCGAAGCATTACCAGCCGCTCTTTCCCGATAGCGATGTGATAGGATTTGACTATCACGCACAGACTCCCTGGGAAGCAAAAGAGGAATTTCCTCGTTTCTTTGATCTGCACAGCGAGGGATATGATTCCGTTATTTTGATTGCAAACAGCATCGGGGCTTTTTTCTCCATGAATGCCTTGGGTGAAAAGAACATTTCCCAGGCCATGTTCATTTCACCCATCGTCAATATGGAACAGCTCATTGCAGATATGATGATGTGGTCCCATGTAACAGAGAATGAGCTGGAAATCAAGAAAGAGATTCCTACGGAATTTGGAGAAACCTTATCTTGGGAGTATCTGTGCTATGTGCGAAAGCATCCCATCAAGTGGAGTGTCCCCACCTGCATTTTGTATGGCGGAAAAGATCATCTAACTTCCAGTCAGACCGTTTCCGGGTTTGCAGATCAAATTGGTGCAAAGCTTACTGTAATGGAAGATGGAGAACACTGGTTCCATACAGAGGCGCAAATGAAAGTCCTTGACCAATGGATCAGCAGCTCCATTCGATAACTTTACGAAAAAGGAGATTTTTATTATGAAAAGACTTTTCGGCCTGCTTCTGGCCGTAACCCTGTGCTTCAGCTTGCAAGCGTGCAGCAGGAAGACGGAACCCGTACCAGGCTCAACGGAAATCCCGGAAACGGAGGCCGCTGAAAGCAGCAATGCCACTGCTGCGGAAGAAACCATAGCCGCAACGGAAGAACCCATTCAGTTGAATTATGATCTCATTGGCCCCTGGCATCTGGACGACAGCAAGAATGATCTTGCAGCCTTTGCGGATTCTCCTGATCGGTTCCCTGGCTATGGGGAGTGGGGCGCCAGTATGGAAATTCGCGGAAACGGGGAAATGAGCTGGTACATCGGCGCGGAGGGCTGGCATGGTACCTACTCGGTAGAGAACAATACCCTTCACGCGCTTCTGACCTCGGATTTAGAGCAGGCCCCCAAAAACTGGGATATGCGAATCACCTCGGAAAACGGAGTGACCGGGCTGGAAATGGACTATCAGGATATGACAATCTACTGGGTGTACGGCGATCAGGAGGAACCCATCCCGCCCAACTGGGAAAAGGCCACTGAGGACGAACCGTGGAAAAAAGCCCTTGCGGAGGATTTGCTCGCAAAATACGGCGTGCTCCCGGAATACTATGAGGATCTGGGGGACGGCATCTATCAGGTCTATGTGGAGGTGGGCGGCGAGCTCGTCCCCTTTGTGGCGGTCAACTCCGCCACGGGGGATTACCACGGGTAGTGCCGGAAAGGGGCGAAAAATGATAACGCTGCCCTTGGAAGCATGGGCAGTCGTAGCTTGATTTCAGTTCAGCGGGGCAAAAGGCAACAGAATAGTTTCCCTCTCTTTCCCTGGAGCGACTGCAAGTGCGGTCGCTCTTTTTTGTATCAAAAAAAATAAGGGCAACACCGCTTAGGTGGGGACAGCGGGCTTCGGCGGATCTTTTGCCCCAATCGTGCAGTATGAAAAATGGGAAATACATCCAGTATTCCCGCATTTTCCATACTTTCGCTTGGATCAAAACACTGGCCGAATCTCCTTGTCCCATTATGCGGTGTTCATGGAAATCTTCAAGTCCACCGATGACTATGAAACTGCGTACAACAAAAAGATTTCCTATCTGGACCCGGAGTACATCCAGCAGTTTGCGGCTCTGGCCAGTCTGGGCGCGCTCCGGGCGAGAACCAATGCCAACGGTTTTATCGGCAGTCTTGAATATGGGGCATTGACCAACTTCGGCGAGGAATGGCAGAATAGCTGCATTTTGGTGGATGCGATTGACATCAAGGCACTTAGAGATTTTCAAATGCTTGAATATCCGTTGCAGAAAAAAGATGGTAGGTTCAAACCATCACCTCCTGGAATGAATCCTGACGGGATTATCCAGTTAAAGCGACAAAACAAGCTGAAGCTGTAAAATGATACAGAAGCTGTTCTCCGATCTGGGTGATCACATCCGGGTCTACCAAAACAGGAATATCCGATAGTACTGAAAAGGGCACTGCCAGTACGACAGTGCCCTTGAAGGTTAATTCTCAAAGGGATGGTACTTCCCGTACATCCCCGTGGAGCAGCAGGTTCACATAGTCAACTGGCGCATTATAAACCAGCCATCCCAGTTCACTGCTCTCATACATATTCCGGGCAACCTCGGCTTCCACCAGAGTGCAGTCAACGGAGATCATGCTGCCGTCTACAAACCTGACTTCGACACAGGCAGTGTCGATATTGAACGCACACGAAATCACTTTCTTATCCATAACAGCGTTCTCCTAAATCTGTTTCTTTTTTCGCGGGCCTCTGGGCTTTGATTCTGGCCGTTTGATGACACCGTTTCGGAAATGGGTTTCTTCAAACCTCCCGAAGAAAACAAATAATCCGAACCCGTCTCCCACAGGGAAAACTAGGTTCGGATTATATTGGTTTGGTGCCGGTGACCGGACTCGAACCGGTACGCCATCGCTGGCGGTGGATTTTGAGTCCACTACGTCTACCATTTCATCACACCGGCATATGTGCTCATTAGTATAGTACAAATCCGGGAGAAATGCAAGAAAAATTTTGCCGGGCGGAGGCCGTCCGGCAAAATACTCAGCACTCGGTGATGATATAAACGCTGGAACCAAAGTCTCCCTGATTGCGCTGGCTCTTGTCGTAGCCGGTGCCCCGGAACAGGGGGGGCAGAGGAATGCCGCTTTCCAGCGCGGCGCCGGAGACGGTAAGGACTTCTTCTCCTTCCGGCAGTGTGACATGGCGGTCTGCGATGCGCAGCAGCTGCCCGTTGGGGTCGATGGAGATGGGTGCAACGTGCTTGAGCAGGCTGCCAAACTGCCCGATGCGGAGCTTCTGGGACAGGGAAGATACCTGATACCGGGTGTTTCTCTCCAGCCCCGGAACCCGCAGCCATTCGTAGCCGGGAGCGGCGTGGACGAGGGTGTGGAAGATGCCGGCGATGGTGGTCTCGCCGTCACTGACCTGCCAGCCGGTTTCAGTCCGGGTGAAGCGTCCGAACTGAAGCACCTCCCGGCAGGCTTTGTAGAATTCGATCTGGGCCTGAATTTCCTTCACTTCCACAGGCAGCAGGTGCTTTAAGTCCAGCTCGTAGCCGAGGCACCCGAAGAAGGCCACATTCCCCCGGGTGGACAGGGGCGTTGGGCGCAGGGTCTGGGCGTGGGGCGCGGCGGAGACGTGGGCGCCCATGGTGGACTGGGGGTAGAGGTAGGAATAGCCTTCCTGAATCCGCAGCCGTTCGATGGGGTCGGTATCGTCGGAGGCCCAGACCTGAGGGCCGAAGCAGAGCATGCCCAGATCGAAGCGGTTGCCGCCGGAGGAGCAGGTTTCCAGCAGAATCTGAGGCCGGGGCGCGAAAATCCGGCGAAGAATGTCATATAGGCCCAGCACAAAGTCGTGGGCTTTGGCGCCCAGAGCGATGGAGTGCCGGTTCATGTCCCACTTGACGTAGGAAATGTCCGCACTGTCCAGAATGTTAGAGACATTTTTCACGATATAGTCCCGGACTTCCGGCCGAGTCAGGTCGAGAAGCAGCTGATTTCTGCCGTACACCGGGGAGAATTCGTCGGTCAGCGCCCAGTCCGGGTGGGCGCGGAAAAGGTCGGAATCTTCATTGACGGACTCCGGCTCGAACCACAGGCCGAATTCCATGCCCAGTTCTTTAACTTTCCGGGCAAGACCATCCAGCCCGCCGGGGAGTTTCTTGGTGTTTACGCTGTAGTCGCCCAGCCCGGCATGGTCGTCATTTCGGTTTCCGAACCAGCCGTCATCCAGCACGAACAGCTCACAGCCCAGGTGTTTCGCTTTGCCCGCCAGTTCCAGCAGCCGCCGCTGGTTGAAGTCGAACATGCAACCCTCCCAGCTGTTGAACAGCACCGGCCGGGGGCGGCTTTTCCAGTACAGGGGTACAACATGTTCCGTCACAAAGCGGTGCATGGCATGAGACAGCCCGCCAAAGCCCCCGTCGGAGACGCACAGCACCGCTTCCGGGGTTTCAAAGCATTCTCCGGGGGCGAGTTCACGACAAAATTCCGCCGGATTGATGCCCTGCATCACCCGGGTCAGGCCTTGCAGGGAGCGCTGGGCGCTGGCATAGTGGTTGCCGGAATAGAGGAGGTTAAAGCCGTAGACCCGGCCCCATTCCTCATTGGCACCGGGAACCGACAGGAGAAATCCGGGATTACAGCGGTTGGAGGAGGCCCCGGTGCGGCTCTCGCAGATCACCTTTGCCTCCTGCACGGGGGTATCCCGGCGGCCCATTTCCGTGATCCAGCCGCCGTGGAAGGAGGTCAGATTGTAACTTCCCGGCAGATCAAGGCAGAAGCTCATGCACTTGCCCAGCCGGATGGGACTGCTCCCGGTGTTTTGAAGAACTGTGCGGCGCACCAGCGCGGTGGGGAAGACGGTGTAGTATAATTTCAGCTTAGCACCGGGCTGGGTAAGGGTCAGTTCCAGCGTCTGCGTGCCGCCGTGGGCCTGGGGCAGGCCGCAGGAAATGGGTTCTGTCCCTTCCAAAATCCGACTGCTCTCAAACCGAAAATCCGTGGGCTGTCCCAGCAGCTCCAGCGGAGATTCCCGGTAGTCGCCCCGTCCGCTGCCGCTCCATTCCAGTGCCAGCGCGTCTAAGCAGCTGGCGGTATCGTCCTTTTGCAGAAGCACGCTGCCGCCCCAGCCCAGTCCGGGCCGCAGACTCAGAGCGTCCGCGTCGGCGGTCTGCACGGGAGGGCCGAAATACAGGTGCTCCGGGATGCCGTAGGGGCTTATTTTGATTAAGTAGGAATAGTGTTCCGTGAAAAGGTGAAATACGCCGTTTTCTTCCTGAATCATACTGCTGACCTCCGGGTATTGATACCTCAAGTATAAGAAAACCCCGCCGCACTGTCAAGGAAGATTCTTCGTGACAGCGGCGCGGGAAGGTGCTATACTGAAAAAAAGGAGGGATCTTTCATGGAACGCAATCGATGGTATAAGGACAGAGTATTCTATCAGGTCTGGTGCCGCTCGTTTAAGGACGGCAACGGCGATGGAATGGGCGACCTGTGGGGCGTGCTGGAAAAGCTGGACTACATCAAAAGTCTGGGCTGCGACGGCATCTGGTTTTCCCCCATCTACCCCTCCCCGGGGGCGGACTGCGGCTATGATATTTCCGACTACCGGGACATTGCCCCGGAGTTTGGAGGTATGGAGGCGTTCAGGAAGGTGCTGGAGGGCGCCCATCAGCGGGACATGAAGGTGATCATGGATCTGGTGGTGAATCACACCAGCGACGAGCATGAATGGTTCCAGAAAAGCCGCCGCCGGATTGAGCCGTATACGGATTACTACATCTGGCGTCCGGCGGGAGAAAACGGGAAGCTGCCCAACAACTGGGACTCCAATTTTGAGGGCAAGGCCTGGACCTTCGATGAGGTGCGGGGGGAATACTACCTCCACCTGTTTGCCGTGAAGCAGCCCGACCTGAACATGGATAGCCCCCGGGTGCGGGAGGAAGTCAAGGACATCATGCGCTTCTGGCTGGATTTGGGGGTGGATGGCTTCCGGGAGGATGTGATCACCTACATCTCCAAAAAGGAGGGTCTGCCGGACGACCATCTCTTCCCGATCTACAAAGGAATGCCCCACTACAACCACGGCCCCCACATCCATGAATATCTGGAAGAATTCAAGCGGGACGTCCTCGACCATTACGACTGCTTTACCATTGCGGAAGCACCGCTGGTGTGGCCCGGTCAGGCTCTGCGCTACATCGACGAAAAGAAGGGCCAGCTGGATATGATGATCCAGTTCCAGTGCGTTGCCGCCGACTGCCTGTTTACGGACTACATTCCCACAAAATTTAACCTGCGGAAAATGAAGCGGGCCTTCTCCTCCTGGCAGTACCGCATGAAAGGAAGGGCGTGGAACGTCCTGTACCTGGAAAACCACGACCATCCCAGAATCGTCTCCCGGTACGGAAGCGAACGCTATCAGAAGGAAAGCGCCAAAATGCTGGCGGCTATGTACCTGTTCCAGCAGGGCACGCCCTTCGTCTATCAGGGGCAGGAGATCGGCATGACCAACTGGCGGCCGGATGACCCCAAGGCGTACCGGGACGTGCAGTCTATCTACAACTACGAGCATAGCAAAAAATCCCCCGAAAAGCGGCTCAAAATGCTGTGGCGGTCTTCCCGGGATTCTGCCCGAACCCCGGTGCAGTGGGACGCAGGCGAAAACGCGGGTTTCTCCGCGGTTCAGCCATGGATGGCGGTGAACGAAAACTACCGGGAAATCAACGTGGCCCAACAGGAAGCGGACCCGGATTCGGTGCTGAACTTCTACCGCAAGGCCATTCACTTAAGAAAGAGCCTGTCCTGCGTCCGAAACGGCGTATACCGGGAGTACCGGCACTGGTCTGGAAAGCTGTACCTGTACTCCATGAAGGATAAACAGCAGACCATTCTGGTGGTGTGCTCCTTCACGGACAGAGAATTGCCCTTCAAGGCCCCGGCGGGCTTTCTCCTGGCGGACGGAGAAAAAATCCTCGGAAACTACCGATATTGCGATGAGGAAACATTAAATCCCTACGAGTGCAGGGTATACCTGTGGAAATGATAGACGGGAGCACGGCTGTACACACCGATATTTCGGTGGAAAAATCCGTCGGGATGTGCTATAATACTCCGAAAACGGACAATCGGAGGGCTGCTTATGCTGCCGGAAGCGTTTCTTGAGAGAATGAAAGCCCAGCTGGGGCCGGAATATGGGCAGTTTCTTGCGAGTTTGGAGCGGCCCCGGGCGGTGGCTCTGCGCTACAATCCCCTGAAGGGGGAACGGCCCAATCTGCCCTTCACGGGAGCGCCGGTGCCCTGGGAGCCTGAGGGCGTCTATTATGACCCGGAGGCCCGGCCCGGACTGCACGTTTACCATGAAGCGGGCGTATACTACCTACAGGAGGCCAGCGCCATGGCTCCTGTGGCTCTGCTGGATCCCCGGCCCGGGGAGAAGGTCTGCGACCTGTGCGCGGCGCCCGGCGGCAAGACCACGCAAATTGCCGGACGGATGCTGGGACGGGGCTTCCTTCTGTGCAATGAGATTAACCCCAAACGGGCGAAAATCCTCTCCCGCAACATCGAGCGCATGGCGGTGCCAAACGCGCTGGTGACCAACGAACACCCGGAAACGCTGGCCCTGCGGTTTCCCGGTTTTTTTGACCGGGTGCTGGTGGACGCTCCCTGCTCTGGCGAGGGCATGTTCCGCAAGGAGGAAGCCGCAATTACCGATTGGAGCGAGGAAACGGTTGCCATGTGCGCCCGCCGTCAGGCAGAGATCTTAAGCAGCGCCGCAAAGCTGGTGCGCCCCGGAGGGCGGCTGGTGTACTCCACCTGTACCTTCGCCCCGGCGGAGGACGAGGGGGCGGTGGCAGCCTTTCTGGAAGCTCACCCGGAGTTCACCCCGGAGCCGGTGGAAGCACCGTGGTTTGTTCCCGGGGAAAACGGCAGCTTTCGGATGTGGCCCCATAAGCTGCTGGGCGAGGGGCATTTCGCGGCGGTTCTTCGGAAAACGGAGGGAGAAACAGAAGAAATTACGGAGGAAAGAGGAGAAAAACTGCCAAAGCAGTGGGATTCCTTTGCCAAAGAACTGGGTATCACCCTGCCTGCCGGCAAAGCGGTGTTCTTCGGACAGAGCCTGTTCTGGGCGCCGGAGGAACTGCCCGGTCTGCAAAAACTGAAGGTGCTGCGGCCCGGTCTGGAGCTGGGCACGGTGAAAAAAGATCGTTTTGAGCCTGCCCACGCACTGGCTCTGTGGCTGAAGGAATGCGCCAACGTGCAGGATTACGGCCCGGATTCCGATGAAATCAAAGCCTACCTCCACGGCGAAGTCGTGCCATCAAAAGTCAAAGGCTGGTGCCTTGTCTGCGCCGATGCCTATTCCATCGGCTGGGGTAAGGGTGATGGAAACGTGCTGAAAAACCACTATCCGAAGGGCCTGCGCCGCTGAAAAACGGCACGGGAAATGGGACTTTACATAACCTCTATGGTATGATATACTACTATAGCCCGTGTGCGGGCATTTTTCTGAAACTATCACAAGGAGAGGGTATCCTTGGCAAGATATGAAATCCATGGCGGCAAACAGCTGAACGGAACCATCACCATCAGCGGTGCGAAAAACGCCGCCGTGGCGATCCTCCCGGCAACGCTGCTGGTCAGCGGCAGATGCCGCATCGAAAATGTGCCCGATATTTCGGATGTCCGCATTCTGCTGGACATTCTGGAAGGCATGGGCGCGAAAATCGAGATCCCGGAAACAAACGTGGTGGAAATCGACTGCTCCGGCGTGACCTGCTCCGAGCCGGAGGGGGAGCTGGTGCGCCGGATGCGGGCCAGCTATTATTTGATGGGTGCGCTGCTGGGCCGGTTCGGCAAGGCCAGAGTTGCTCTGCCCGGCGGCTGCAATTTTGCCTCCCGGCCCATTGACCAGCACATCAAGGGCTTTGAGGCCCTGGGCGCGGTGGTGGACGAAACCGAGGAATATGTGGCGCTGGAGCCCTGCGAAGAGGGCCTTCACGGCAACCGGGTCAGCCTGGACATGGCTTCTGTAGGCGCTACTGTCAATATCATGCTGGCCGCATCTCTGATTCCGGGGCAGACCATCATCGAGACCGCCGCGAAAGAGCCGCACATTGTTGATCTTGCAAACTTCCTGAACACCATGGGCGCGCGCATTACCGGCGCGGGCACCGATACCATCAAGATCAAAGGTGTCAACTCCCTGCGGGGCGGTACCTACGCCATCATCCCCGATCAGATTGAAGCAGGCACCTACATGGCAGCGGTGACAGCAGCCGGCGGAAATGTGCTGGTGCAGAATGTGATTCCCAAGCACATGGAGTGCATCACCTCGAAACTACAGGAAATGGGCGCCCGGATCATCAACTACGACGACGCCATCCGTGTTATCCGCACCGGCCCCCTGCGCAAGTCCACCGTCAAGACCCGGCCCTATCCCGGCTTCCCCACGGATATGCAGGCCCAGGTCTGCGTGTGCATGGCGTTGGCAAACGGCGTCAGCCGCCTGACGGAAAGCGTCTACGAGACCCGGTTCTTCGGCTACTGCACGGAGCTGGAAACCATGGGTGCCAACATTAAGATCAGCGGCAAGACCGCCACCGTCACCGGCGTGGAAAAGCTTCGGGGCGCGGAGGTGTACGCCCACGACCTGCGGGCCGGCGCGGCGCTGGTCATCGCGGGGCTGGCCGCCGAAGGCGTAACCTATGTAGAGCACATCCACTTCATTGAGCGGGGCTACGAGAATATTGTGGAAAAGCTGACGGCTCTAGGGGCGGATATCCGCCGCACTGAATAACGATCGATTTGTAGGGGCGGGTCATTGACCCGCCCGTTTTTTGAAGGAGCAACATCATGTCAGAACAGTTTTTACGCACGGAAATGCTGCTGGGCAGTCAGGCTATCCAACGGCTGCAAAACGCCCGGGTGGCGGTGTTCGGCCTTGGGGGCGTTGGCGGCTATGCTGTGGAGGCCCTGGCGAGAAGCGGCGTGGGCAGTCTTGATCTCGTTGACAACGACAGGGTTTCTGTGTCAAATCTGAACCGGCAGATTCTGGCCACCCATTCCACGGTGGGAATGTTAAAGGTGGATGCTGCCCGGAACCGGGTGCTGGACATCAACCCGGCGTGCGTTGTGAGAACTTACCCCATTTTCTATACCCCTGAGACAGCAGATTCCTTTGATTTTACCCAGTATGACTATATTGTGGATGCCATCGACACTGTGACGGGGAAGCTGGCGCTGGTGGAGCGGGCCGTGGCGGTAAACAAGCCCATCATCTGCTGCATGGGCACCGGCAACAAGCTGGACGCCTCCGCCTTTCAGGTGGCGGATATTTCCAAAACCTCCATGTGCCCACTGGCCCGGGTCATGCGCAAGGAGCTGAGCAAACGGGGCATCCGGCATTTGAAGGTGGTCTACTCTCAGGAGGAAGCGATAACGCCTACAGGCTGGGAGGAGGAAGCGGCGGCCCTGGGAAAACGGCAGATTCCCGGCAGCGTGGCTTTCGTCCCCGGCGCGGCGGGACTGCTGCTGGCGGGGGAGGTTGTGCGGGATTTGACGGGCTTTTCCCGGTAATAAAAAGGGATTGTCGGATTTCCGCGGCCATGTTGTTCTATATCTGCATTTCGTAGGGCGGGGTCATGACCCCGCCGATCAGGTTGGTCGATTGCCTTGCATTCGTCCAACGGAATTTGTTCGGAAGTCAACCAACCAATTACCATTGAACCTTAATTGCCGATTAACGATACTGCGTCGGCGGGGTCATGACCCCGCCCTACGAAGTAACGCAGATATGTTCTCCATTTTCCGACCGAAACCGCTAAGCTTATAAAAATGATTGCCAGAATTCAGCGGGATTTGTACCAAATTGTCGCTTGACAATCTGGTGCTTCCCATGCTATAATTCCCAAGATAAATACAGCGGCTCGCCGCCACTACCGTCTTGCCGCCTTCGGCAGGACATTTTTTTAGGCGGATAGCTGCGAGAGAATAGGAAAGGAGACATTTATGACTGCGATGATCAAGGCCAAATGTTTTGCTTCTTCCCTGATGCCCCAGTTCGCGGAATGTGTCGGTGCTTCCATCGCCGGTTCCGCGCTTTCTGCGTTGGATTCTCCCCGATATGTGATTTTTCCCGGTTTTTGTGATGTGCATGTGCATTTCAGAGAGCCGGGATTTTCTTATAAGGAGACCATCGCCACGGGAAGCCGGGCCTCTGCCCGGGGCGGCTACACGGCAGTGTGCACCATGCCCAACCTGAATCCGGTGCCGGACAGCGTGGAAGCCCTGAACGTCCAGCTGGAAAAAATCCGGGACACCGCCTGCATCCATGTCTACCCCTACGGCGCCATCACCGTGGGCGAAAAAGGAGAGGTTCTGGCGGATTTGGCAGGTATGGCCCCCTTTGTGCCGGGCTTTTCCGACGACGGACGGGGCGTCCAGTCCGAGGAAAGGATGCGCGCCGCCATGCTGGCAGCCAAGGCGCTGGGAAAGCCCATCGTGGCCCACTGCGAGGATAACACCCTTCTGCACGGCGGCTATATCCATGACGGTGCCTATGCCAAGGCCCACGGTCACCGGGGTATCTGCTCCGAAAGCGAGTGGGGCCAGATCAAGCGTGACTTGGAATTGGTGCGGCAGACCGGGTGCAGCTACCACGTCTGCCACATCTCCACGAAAGAAAGCGTCGACCTGATTCGCAAGGCCAAGGCCGATGGGCTGGACGTGACAACCGAAACCGGCCCCCACTATCTGGTCATGGACGACACCATGTTACAGGAGGACGGGCGGTTCAAAATGAATCCCCCGCTGCGCAGTCCCGAGGATCGGGAAGCGCTGGTGCAGGGTCTTTTGGACGGCACCATCGACATGATTGCCACCGACCACGCACCCCACAGTGCTGAGGAAAAGAGCCGGGGCTTGGAAAAGAGCGCTTTCGGCGTGGTGGGCATTGAGACGGCTTTCCCCATTCTGTATACCTATCTGGTGAAGCCCGGCATTCTCTCTATGGAAAGATTAGTGCAGCTGCTGTGCGACAACCCAAGGAAGCGGTTCCACCTGCCCCTCGGCTGCGATTATTCCATCTGGGATTTGGAAGCGGAGGAAACGGTCAATCCCGAAACCTTCCTGTCCATGGGGAAAGCAACGCCCTTTGCTGGCTGGAAGGTCAGCGGCAAGTGCATGGCGACGGTCTGCGGCGGCGAGATCGTCTACAGGGCTTAAGACTCATACAATGTCTAACCGGGTCGGGGGGGTCATGACCCCGCCCTACGATATAAATTATTGGAGGATATGAAAAATGGCAAAGAGAACGGACAT
>JALFUW010000071.1 GCA_022786995.1 Clostridiales bacterium | reverse complement strand
ATTCACCAACTTTTACATTCCGAGGAACATCGCAAGCTGATTGAGTCGGAAGCCTTTCTGGAACTGGTCTGGGACTGCTATGCCTGGTCAGCATGGCAATTCTTCCAGGTGCCAGGCAAGGGTGGCGTAAAACACGACATCCCCGGTAACTGGTCAAACTACTCCGGCGACTTTCCGCTCTGGCGGCTGTCCTATGAAATCATCAAATATTTCCGGCTGAAGTTCGAAACAGAGATGGAATGGAGCTTCCAGCGGCTGTTCCTGATGGACAAGGATTCGGAGCTGCCATGGCTCAGCTATCAGCACTTCGGAAATCTGGTTGGCAATCTGACCGATATGATCGTGGAGGAACAGAACTGGCAGCCGATGATTGACGAAATCTGGAACAACCGTCAGGTTGCGGATTACACCGGAAAGAACATCAACAAGCGGGATTTTATGCGATCATGGAGCCACAGCCGTACCGCAGAGCACATTTCCCTGGAGGATGTGCTGGAAAACGGCACAAGCATCAACGGCGAGCAGCTTTATGATATTGCCGATCCCCGTGGCGAGTTTGAATCCACGGTACTTACCGAGCAGAGCATGGAGCAATTCAAGGACAAACTGACCGAGCAGGACAGAATGATTTTGCAGCTGCGCTATGAGGGTTGCTCTTTGAAGGAGATTGCCGAGAAAGCTGGATTCAAAACTCCCAGCGCCGTCAGCAAGCGCATTGAAAAGCTGGCTGGGGCGTATGAAGATTTCGTTTCCGGGGAATACAGCGTTTTTTTGGACAAGCACACAACTTAACACAAGGCACTTTAGGCAGTCACGAGTTTTCGTGGCTGCTTTTTTGATGCCGGAAAGGAGATTTATGAGCAGAGAACCATTGGAAACCATGCCCGATGTAATGGATGCCAAACAGCTTGCGGAGGTGCTTCGCATTTCCAAAGCCGGGGCATACAACCTGCTGAACAGCCCGGATTTTCCTACTTTGCGGATTGGCGGGCGAAAGCTGGTGATGAAACAGGAGTTACTGGAATGGCTGCGGAGTCACACCAATAGAAAGGGGTAAAATCACGGTCAAGAGCTGGGAAAAACGAAAAATTGACGATAGCGGGAGCCAGAACATATCCTGCATCGTCCAGAGCAATTCCAGTCTGAAAACAGCCTACTTTTCCGGCTCAAGAGCTGGGAAAAACTCTCTAAATGCGGAGGTTATTATGAGAACAGGACTTACCAAGAAACAGAAGATAACAAACATCTATTTTACCGAAGCGGACGATCTGATCGAAGTCTGCACCTACAACACGGATTTGAAAAAACGGCTGGCGGCATTCGCAGGGAAATATCCCTCCGAATGCCGCCCGTTGGATGACGATGGAAATGGTTGTGTGACTTATGAAGTTCGCAAGGGTCGCTTGAGTTTTCGGCTGACAGCGCCGTACACCGAGGAGCGGAAGAAAGCAGCAAGTGAGGCTGCAAAGAAGAATACGGGGAATCTGAAAGTAGCTCAGGATTAAAGAGTCAGGCCTCCAACACCAATATACAAACTTATACATCATATCACACGAAATATCAGCATTTGATCCTGATCAACATTTTCAATAGAGCACTGCATACCACCCCGTAGCGTAGCTTCCAGTCGATAGAATGACATACACCGATTTATGTGTTGAAGCAATATCTTTGACCTTCGTTTATAGCCATATTGTTTAAGGAGTGTTCTCAGTTTCATTCTCACATAAACATTCCCGTTTCCATATAGAATTCGAATCCGTATGCTTTTGAAAAACAAATCCAAATTCGAGAAGTCACTGGTCAACTGGTCTGCTTGCAAATCTCTTTTTGAATACGCCAAATCTTTTTGTATTGCAGGAAACTCTTTATCAATGACAGGTTTATCGTAGAAGTATTGTATCCAATGATTTACATCTAGAATGAATTTCCGCTGATTTGTTCTATATGGGAGGGGAAGAAATTCTGTCTCACCCTCCCAAATTAAGTCAAGTATTTTGCTTTCATCTCGGCAGCCGAGTTGCATACTACTAACAATTGCAGCAACATCAAGCGCAGAATAGCATAGCTCTTGCATTATTGATCGCCTTTCGTTCCGTTGCACTGGCGACAGAGAATCTGTAAATTCTCTGCAACACTTTTACCGCCGTTGTTCATCGGAATGATATGATCGACTTGGAAGTAGATACGCGACTTATCTGTAACACCGCAGCAAGCGCAATGGTAATTTCCGTTCGAATCTTTTGCTTTTTCAAAGGCCTGATCTCTCAGTTCCTTTTCCAAAGTAGGGTTGATTTTTCCAATTTCATGCAAGGGCATATCTTCCAGTGCTCTGGTTCCGTACTTTATGTTGTTTTCGTCATCATAAATATCTGGATGAGACAGCTTCATCAATTCGATGTTTAGCTGGCGGAGAAAGTACAGCTTTCTGCCAAAGAACAGTCGAAGCATATTATCATCGCTGGATTCCCAGAGGGAGTCAATATACGCTGTTCTTTTGCGTTCGCCCATGTCTTCATCCCAAATATGCTGCGCAATCTTGCCTACATCAAGTTTGCTTCTATCGATCTCGGCGAAGGTATAGAACTGAGGAACTGCTTCGTACTGTGCATAATACTTCAGAATGTTCAGAACATCCCTTCTTTCATATGGAGGAGTCATTTCTCCACAGAAGAACGAGTCTCTGCACTGTGCTTCCATTTCATCGAGCAGTGTTTCTGTTAAGTATTCTTCGGTTGCATCAAAAGACTTGAAGAGGGAAGGAAGCGCAGCCATAAGATTTTTGTAGGAATCCTGAGTGCTGTCATATACCATTACCTGGTAGGCATGATCCATGCCGTTTTCTTCGAGATATGTAAAGGCATACATTCCGACAGGGATTCTTTGCTCAAAAGGAATTTTTTCCAAAGCAGTAGTATCTACTGCATCATCCAAAATGGAAGCAAATTCCTCGATCTTGGAAATGGAAATCATGCGCAAATCTCGTTTTGCACGTTCAGAGTCATTATCCTGATAATCATTGTTTCCGTCGAACAAGCTTTCCGGATTCACCCATGCAATGTGCTCATTCCAATGGTCCACGAACGAAACAATGTATGCACTGGCAGTACCACCGGCTGAAGTACCACGCAATGCACGGCCAACCATCTGCGTCATCAGGATGGAGGAAACAGTAGGCCTTGCTAAAAAGACGGTCTTCGTTTTTGGCAGGTCAACACCTTCTGTCAAAATATTGACATTGATCAAAACCTGCAGCTTTCCATTTCGGTAATCATCCAGCTTTCTTTCATTATCTTCTCGGCTGATTGTTATACCTGTAATGGAATCTTTGACGGAAGATACGATGAAATCCGCTTTGATGCCGGCTTTTTTGAAAAGAGTAGTCAACTGAATTGCATGGACTACATTAACAGCAAACAAGATGGTCTGACCATATTCATTCTGTTTTGCCCTATAGGTTTCGACAATCAGTTTATTACGGGCGGCACTGTCCGCCATCTGCTGTGCAACTTCATCTGGAATAACATCCAAGTGCTGAATGCTCTCCCATGCATCGACACCAAGAGAGTCTCCGTATTCTTCATCCGTATAATAGCTTTCAAAAATAGGTTTTGCAAGAATCTGCCTGTTGATCAGTTCCTTTAGACCAATTTGGTATGTAATTCCGATATCACCATGAACAACACGTCCATTGTTGATTCCGTCGGTGAAGATTTTGGCCAACAGCCCCTGTTCTTCCTCGGCAGTACGGAATGGAGTTGCAGTCAAACCAATAAGCTTTAAGTTTGGAATCTTTGCTTTTACGTAATCAATAACTTTTCTGTAGGTTTTTGCTGTTGCATGATGCGCCTCATCAACAATCAGATACAGCTCTTTTTCGCCGTTGAGCCACTGATCCAATCGCTCAAGATTTCTTCCGATGCTATCCTTACTGACGATCAGCAAATTGTCACTTGAACGAATGTCACTTGTTCGGTCGTGGCTGGATGAACCGGATACAATTCTGAAACAGAAAGAAGAAATGTGAGGAACCACTTCCGTATAAGCAAACTTTTGAAACGATTCCGCAGCCTGATCCAGCAACATCTGGCGATGGGCAATCCAAAGAATTTTCTTTTTCTTGTCAATGGCATTTTTTAAGAGCCACATGGAAGCAGTATATGTCTTACCACCACCAGTAGGCAGAACAACCAAGGTGCTGAAAGATGATTCCTGATTCATCTTATCCAGCGCTACCATGGCATTTTTTTGATGTTCATATGGGATTCTGGTGTTTGTGCCTTTCTTGGGAAAAATATCGCCATATGATTTTACTTCAATGAAATCTTTCGTTCTATTCATCATTGCCGCCTCTTTCTGCCTTTCTTATCCATTATAACCAGTCCATAACACTTGTGGCTATTCATAAAGCCGATTTCATGACACACAAATTATTTCAAACAAGCAGTATTAACAGCATTATTATATCATAGCGCAGTTTCTATTTCTACTGTGTTATTGTACTAATCTTATGCAAACAAACCAGCGTTGAGCAGTGGAACACTCCCTTAGGAACTAAGGGCGCACTTCTATACAGGGTAATCCCCGTATGTGCGTCCTGCGGAGCGAACAGCCTGACACATGAATGTCCGGGCTGTCTTGCGTCACTGCGTTCCGAACAAGGGGCTGCGCTCCCTTGCGCCGCTATGCGGCTATCCTTGCAGACTTGGTCAGCGGAAACAGTTTTGCAAACCATTCCCGCTGACCAAGTTTTTATATCGTGAATCTGACCGTCAGTAAATGCTGGCGGTCATTTTTATCCAACTCTTTAAGGAGGTCATTGAAAAATTGCCAAAACAAAAATCCCTATCCCAACTGGAAGCCGAACGGGCCGCCTGTGAGCAGCAGCTTGCCCAGCTTCAACACAAAGTGCAGCAGTACGAAAATCGGATTGCCTACTGTGAAAAAGGTGAACGGCGAAAGCGCACCCATCGGCTCATCACTCGCGGCGCTGCTGTGGAAAGCGTGGCTCCCACGGTGAAGGTTCTTACCGAGGTGGAGTTCTACGCTTTTGTGGAATCCATCTTCGCTCTGCCGGAGGTTCAGACTATGCTTGCGGAAGCAATCCATGCTCATGATCAGAGGAGGGTTTGAACATCGCACTGTTTCATTTTCATGTCACTCAAATCAAACGTAGCGCCGGACAGTCCGCCGTTGCGGCAGCCGCCTACCGTTCCGGCGAAAAGCTCCACAGTGAATACTACGGCGAGGACAGCGACTACACCCGCAAGTGCGGCGTGATATGTTCGGAAATCCTGCTGCCCGCCCACGCCCCGCCGGAATACACTGACCGGGAAACGCTCTGGAACGCCGTGGAAAAAACGGAGCGTGGAAAGAAAGCCCAGCTTGCATACAGCTTTGATATTGCCTTGCAGAACGAGTTCTCCATGGAGGAGAACATCGCACTTGCAAGGCAGTTTTTGTTGGAGCAGTTTGTGAGCCGGGGCATAATCGTGGACTTCGCTGTACATTCCCCGGATAAAGAGGGCGGCATCTCCAATCCCCACTTCCATGTGATGTGCCCCATCCGCCCCATGGAGCCAAACGGCAAGTGGGGCAACAAGCAGCGGCGGGAATATGTTCTGGACGAAAACGGAGAGCGCATCCCGGACGGAAACGGGGACTATGTGTTCAATGCAGTTCCCACCACCGACTGGGGCAGTCCCGAAACCCTGGAACACTGGCGGCAAACTTGGGCGGAATTGTGCAACGCCAAGTTTGCGGAAAAGGAACTGCCCAACCGCATCGACCACCGCAGCTATGAGCGGCAGGGTATTGATCTCTTGCCCACCGTTCACGAAGGGCCCACTGTCCGGGCAATGGAACGCAAAGGCATCTCTACTGAGAAGGGCGATTTCAACCGCTGGATTAGAGCAACCAACGCTGCCATCCGGGATATCCGAAGGAAGATTGCCGCTCTGGTTGAATGGCTCAAAGAGGCAAAGGCAGAACTGTCCAAACCGAAATCTCCGGATTTGATTTCTCTGCTGCAAGCTTATTTTGATCGGCGCAATGCCGGAGCTTATTCCCAGAAAGCCCGAATTAACAACCTGAAGGAAATGAACACTCTGTTCAACTACCTCATGGAAAACGGGATTCACGATCTGGACACGCTGGAAGATCGGGTGAACACGCTTCGGGAATCCTCCGACGCTTTGAAGGAAACGCTGGACAGCCAGACTGCCCGCATGAAAGAAATCCGTAAGCTGCCGGACTATCTAACCACCTACCATGAGATGAAGCCTGTGTACGACGGTTTGCAAAAAATCAAGTTCACCCGCTCCAGGGAAAAGTACAAAGCAGACCACGCCTCTGAGCTGAAACAGTTCTACCAAGCTCGCCGCAAACTGTCCGCCCAATTCCCGGACGGCAAATTTGACCGTCAGAAGCTGGATGCAGAGTATGCCAGATTGGAACAGGAGCATGCCGAAACCTATGCCCAGTTCAAATCCATCCGGGCGGATTCCCAGCAGCTTTGGAAAATCAAATCCCACATTGATTCCGTCCGCAAGGATATTGAGCAGGCACAAAATCGAAACCATCAGCAGGAACAGGAAATCTGATTCCTTCATTCTGTCAATCAAAAGAAAGGACGCATTTTATGAAAGAGCAAAAATCAGAAGTCACATCATTGACGAAAGCAGAGAACGCTGCTCCCGAATACCGTTTCTCCCACCAATCCGAAAAACAGCGGTGTGGAAATTACTGGTTCGATGAGAACGGTCGAATCCATGTGAAAAATCTCTCCGCCTACTGGATTCCCCAGCTTACCATCACGGAAGAAATTTCCGGGACAGTTTACACCGTCACCGGCAGCTTTGAGGGAACGGAAAGCCTAACCCGCAAGCTGGAACGCATCGCCGCCAAAAAGTTTACAGAAAAAGTGGAGGATACCCAATGACAAATACCACGAATTTTGATACAATAGAGCCAACCAATCCTGTACTGACAGTTGCTCCATCGAAGGAGGAAACAGAAATGTTAGGAGCAACCGAAAAAATCACCGCCCTTTATTGCAGGCTGTCTCAGGAGGACGAGCGGATGGGCGAATCTCTGTCCATCGAAAATCAGAAATCCATTCTTTTGCAGTATGCCAAAGAGCATCATTTCCCGAACCCGGTATTCTTCGTGGATGACGGTTTCAGCGGTACGAATTATGACCGCCCCGGCTTTCAGAGTATGCTGGAACAGGTGGAATCCGGCAAGGTGGGGATTATCCTCTGCAAAGACCTTTCCAGACTGGGCAGAAACTCTGCGCTGACCGGACTGTACACCAACTTCACCTTCCCCCAGAACGACGTTCGCTTCATTGCCATCAACGACGATTTCGATTCCGCCGATCCTAACAGCGTCAACAATGACTTCGCCGGAATCAAGAACTGGTTCAACGAGTTCTATGCCCGTGACACCAGCCGAAAAATCCGGGCAGTCAACAAGGCAAAGGGCGAACGGGGCGTTCCATTGACGACCAATGTTCCCTATGGTTATGTGAAGGACCCTGAGAATCCGAAGCACTGGATCATTGACCCGGAAGCCGCCAAGGTTGTGAAGCACATCTTTGACTTGTGCATGGAAGGGCGAGGACCTTCGCAGATTGCCAACCAGTTGAAAGCGGAAAAGGTGCCGACTCCCACTGTATACCAGAAAAGTCATGGCAGAAATCCAACCAACGCTGTACCGGAAGATCCATGCGGATGGCACAGCAGCACCGTGGTTCATCTTTTGGAGCGGAGGGAATACACCGGGTGTACGGTTAATTTTAAGACCTACACCAATTCCATCTGGGACAAAAAGAAGCGGCACAATTCTGAAGAGGACATGGCTATTTTCTATGATACCCACGAAGCCATTGTTTCAGAAGAAGTGTTCAAGAAGGTTCAGCAGATTCGGGAACAGCGGCACCGCAAAACAAAAACCGGCAGAACCAGTATGTTCTCCGGCTTGGTATTCTGTTCTGACTGTGGGGAAAAGCTCTACTACGGCGCAACCAACAATTACAAGCCGGAAGGCGCCTTCTTCGAGTGTTCTCTGCATTGGAAGCACAAGGAAAAGTGCAGTGCCCACTTCATCCGGGAAAAGGTTCTGAACCATCTGGTTCTGCGGCACATTCAGCTGGTCACCGGCTATATTCTGCGGCATCAGCAGCACTTTATCTCCGTCATGGAGCAGCACCTGCGGGTAGAATCCTCTGAGAAAATGAAAATCGCCCGGAAGCAGTTGGAGCGGATTGAAAAGCGGATTTCCGAACTGAAACGGCTGTTCATTAAGATTTACGAGGACAATGCCAAGGGCAAGCTGAGTGACGAACGCTTTGACATGATGAGTCAGACCTACGAAGCCGAACAGAAGCAGCTGGAAACGGAAGTCATCACGCTCCGGAAGGATTTGGAAGTACAGCAGCGACAGAATGAAAATATTGAGAAGTTCATCCAGAAAGCGCACAAGTATGTGGGCATCGAGGAGCTTGACCCCTATGCTCTGAGAGAGCTGGTAAAGGCAATCTATGTGGATGCCCCGGTCAAAATCAACGGCAAGCGCACCCAGCACATCCATATCCAGTATGACGGCATCGGATTCATCCCTCTGGACGAACTTCTGAAAGAAGAAACGGCGTGACCGAAGCCACGCCGTCCCTCGAAAACCAGTGGTTTTCAGATTTTGGAATTTAACTGTCTTACGAACACCCCGCTAAATAGGCGGACTTTCTGTCTGTAAAACGAAATTTTGTTTGAAAAACATCTTGAGTGTTTGCGAAAAATGTGGTATACTAACAGGAAAGCTATTATGACCAAGGAGAACCCTATGAACGATACCATTCGGATTCAGGGCGCCAGAGAGAACAACCTGAAAAATGTGAATCTTACCATCCCCAGGGACAAGCTGGTGGTGTTCACCGGCCTGTCCGGCTCCGGCAAGTCCAGCCTTGCCTTTGATACAATCTATGCCGAGGGCCAGCGGCGGTATGTGGAGAGCCTTTCTTCCTACGCCCGCCAGTTTTTAGGCCAGATGGACAAGCCCGACGTGGACGCCATCGACGGCCTGTCTCCCGCCATCTCCATCGACCAGAAGACTACCTCCAAGAATCCCCGCTCCACCGTAGGCACGGTGACGGAAATCTACGATTATCTTCGTCTGCTGTGGGCCAGAGTGGGCGTGCCCCACTGCCCGAAGTGCGGCAAGGAGATTCGCCGCCAGACCATCGACCAGATCGTTGACCGGGTGGAAGCCCTGGGGGAGGGCACCCGGTTTCTGGTGCTGTCGCCCATTATCCGGGGGAAAAAGGGCGAGCATAAGAAGGTCTTTGAGGATGCCAAAAAGTCCGGCTTCGCCCGGGTTCGGGTGGACGGCATTCAGTACGATCTGACGGAAGAAATCGCCTGTGAAAAGAATAAGAAGCATACCATCGAATTGGTTGTTGACCGCCTTGTCCTGAAGGAGGGCCTGCGCCGCCGGCTGACGGACTCCATCGAGACGGCCTGTTCACACTCGGGGGGTCTTGTCACCATCGAGTTGCCCAAAACAGGGGAAGAGCTGAGCTTTTCCCAGAACTACGCCTGCGAGTACTGCGGGGTGAGCCTGTCGGAACTGGAACCGAGGATGTTCTCCTTCAACAACCCCAGCGGTGCCTGTCCCAGCTGTATGGGTCTGGGCTTCCAGTTGGTGGCAGACGAAGACTTAGTGATTCCCGACAAGGAAAAATCCATTCTGGACGGGGC
This sequence comes from Clostridiales bacterium, assembly GCA_022786995.1. Lineage (GTDB taxonomy): Bacteria > Bacillota > Clostridia > Oscillospirales > Oscillospiraceae > Faecousia. The sequence continues at coordinate 81,276 of JALFUW010000071.1, read as the reverse complement.
CATTCAGGCCTCCGGCTGGCAGAGCGCCCGGACGGACTCCATTTTTCGCATGTATTTTGAAGCCCTGGCTCAGAAATACCACTTCTCCCTGACCGTGCCGGTCAAGGAGCTTCCCCGGGATGTGATGGATATCATCCTCTACGGCACCAAGGGCGAAAAGCTGCGGATGACCTACAACCGGGGAAACGGTATGGGCGTGCTGGAGCAGCCCTTTGAGGGCATCCTCAACAACATCTCCCGCCGATTCCGGGAGACTCAGTCCGACGCGGCCCGGAAGGAGCTGGAGGAGTGCATGTCCAGCGCCCCCTGTCCCCAGTGCGGCGGCGACCGACTTTCCGAGATTGCCCGGGCCGTGACCGTGGGCGGCATCGGTATTATGGACTTCTGCCGCATGAGCATCCGGGACGAGCTGGAATTTATGAAAAACCTCCGTTTGGAAGGGAATATGGCGGTGATTGCCGAGCAGATTGTGAAGGAAATCCGCTCCAGGCTGCAATTTTTGTCGGACGTGGGCCTGAGCTATCTGACCCTGTCCCGTGCCTCCGGCACCCTGTCCGGCGGCGAAAGCCAGCGCATCCGGCTGGCAACCCAGATCGGCTCCTCCCTTATGGGGGTGCTCTACATTCTGGACGAGCCTTCCATCGGTCTGCACCAGCGGGACAACGATAAGCTCCTGGGAACCCTCAAGCATCTGCGGGATATCGGCAACACCCTGATCGTGGTGGAGCACGACGAGGACACCATGCGTGCGGCGGACTTCATTGTGGACGTAGGCCCCGGCGCGGGCAGCCACGGCGGCCAGATCGTTGCCGCGGGAACGGTGGACGAAATTATCGCTAACCCGGCTTCCATTACCGGCCAGTACCTGTCCGGGGCGAAAAAAATTCCCGTGCCCGCCACCCGCCGGGCTGGGAACGGAAAATCCCTCAAAATCTGTGGGGCCACGGAGAACAACCTGAAAAACGTGGATGTGGAGATTCCGCTGGGAACCCTGACCTGTGTCACCGGCGTGTCCGGCTCCGGCAAGTCCAGCCTTGTGAATGAAGTGCTGAATAAGACCCTGCTGGGCAGGCTGAACCACGCCCGCACCCGCCCCGGCGCCTGCCGGTGTGTGGAGGGCATCGAACACTTGGACAAGGTCATCGACATCGACCAAAGCCCCATTGGCAGAACCCCCCGCTCCAATCCGGCCACCTACACCGGCCTGTTCAACGACATCCGGGATCTGTTTGCCTCCACAAACGATGCCAAAATCCGCGGCTACGGCCCCGGTCGGTTCAGCTTCAACGTCAAGGGCGGCCGGTGCGAGGCCTGCTCCGGCGACGGCCTGGTGAAGATTGAGATGCACTTCCTTGCGGACGTGTATGTGCCCTGCGAGGTCTGCCATGGCGCAAGATATAACCGGGAGACGCTGGAAGTCCTCTACAAAGGCAAAAATATCGCTCAGGTTCTGGACATGACCGCCGAGGAAGCGGTGGATTTCTTCGAAAATCTGCCGAAAATCCGCAGAAAAGCCCAGACGCTGGTGGAGGTTGGCCTTGGCTATGTGAAGCTGGGCCAGTCCAGCACCACTCTGTCCGGCGGCGAAGCCCAGCGGGTGAAGCTGGCAACGGAGCTTGCCAGAGTCGCCACAGGAAAGACCATCTATATTCTGGACGAGCCCACCACCGGCCTGCACTCGGCGGATGTTCAAAAGCTCATCGAGGTGCTGCAAAAATTGGTGGACGCGGGCAACACCGTGCTGGTCATCGAGCACAATCTGGACGTGATCAAAACCGCCGACCATATCATAGACCTTGGCCCCGAGGGCGGCGACGGCGGCGGCTATATTGTGGCCACCGGCACCCCGGAGGAAGTGGCAAAGGTGGAGGAAAGCTATACGGGGCAATATTTGAAGAAGTATCTTGAGATAGTTGACAATTGACAGTTGACAGTTGACAATGACGGTGTCCCTTCGGGACGAATTGAAAATTCCCGACCCCAATCGGGCCGGGAAGGGTTTCAGGTTTCTTTCTTGTACAAATCGGCAGGCAGACAGTCCGACAGCTCCACCAGCGTATGATCCTGTTCGCCGGCATAATCCACCCGAAGAACAGGGGAGCGCAGCATGCCGGAGGTATTCTGCCGGATTGCCATGGTCATGGTGACCCGTGCCCCGCTGCCGTCCGGCTGGTCGATCAGAACGGCTCCGCCATGACAGGCAGCGGCGGTGCGTACCAGCACCATGCCAAGCCCCAGTCCATACCGGCCTTCCTCAATGCAGGGCTGGCGCAGATAGCGATTGAACACGCTGCCCAGCAGATTCTGGGCGAAGCCGGGGCCGTTATCCCGTATGCTAAAACGGAGCATTTTGCCGCTTCTTGTCAGACTGACATCGACACTTCCGCCGGACGGCGAAAACTTCAGAGCATTGGAAATGAGATTCAGCACTGCCCGTTCCAGCTGCTCCCGGTCAGCAAGGCACCATACCGGCTGTTCCAGTCCCTGATAACGGATCGTCACACCGGCGGCCTCAGCGAGGATGGCGGCTTTTTCCAAAACCTCCGAGAGCAGAGCGTTTATTTCTGTTGTTTCCTGCTGGGCGGCAGAAGGTCTGCGTCCGGCGTCGGACATATTGCCGAGGATGCGCAGCAGCTGGTGGATGCCCCGATTCAGGAGTGCCAGCTGTGCGTCCTCTCCCTGCAGAGCATCGGCGCTTGCGGTAATCGCTGCCAGCGGCCCCCGAAGCTCCCGAGCGGCAAGACTCAGCGCCTGCAGCGCACTGTCACACTCCTGAGTATCCAGAAGAAAGACATCCATGCCATTCTGCTTGACAATACTGGCCCCGATGGCAGTTTGCGTTAATCTCAGCCGAAGGTAAAGACAACCGCCCTGAAAAGAGGCGTATTCTTCGAGGCCAGAATCAATAAGAGGACGGATATCCATACCCGGGCACAGCAGGAGACCCTCCGCGGCGGCGTTTAGCTGTACAATTTTGAAGTTTTCTACATAAAAACCGGGCTGAACCATCAGGTTAAGCAAGTCCGGCGCACCTTTCAGTTCTTCCATGATGCCCTCCCAACCCACCAATAGTTTGCGCAAAAATGACGGAAACTTACCCGGCGAGTTTCGACGTTATGATTATTCTAGCGGGAATCGATAAAAATAGCAAGGGGAATTTTTATGGCCAATCCATCGCTGCACAAAGGACACCGCCAGCGGCTGAAAGCGAGGTTTCAGGAGTCGGGTCTGGACTCCTTTACGGACGTACAGGCCCTGGAACTGCTGCTTTTCTATGCCATCCCACAGAAGGATACCAACCCCATTGCCCACGCCCTGCTGAACCGATTCGGAAGCCTGTCGCGGGTTTTGGACGCGGATGTCGAGGAACTCAAAAAGGTACCGAACATCAGCGACCATGCGGCAACCCTGCTGCGGCTGGTCACGGAGCTGGGCCGGTTCTATCAGGTAGACAGTGCCCAGCGCACGCAGGTGCTTACTTCATTAGATGCCTGCGGTGCCTATCTGGTGCCTCGGTTTTTTGGCCGCAAGGTGGAAACGGTGTTCCTTTTGTGCCTGGATGCCAAGTGCAAGGTGCTCTGCTGCCGGGAGATCGGTGAGGGCAGCGTGAATGCCGCCAGCATCTCCGTTCGGAAGGTGGTGGAGACGGCCCTCAGCACGGGCGCCACCTCTGTGGTGCTGGCCCACAACCACCCCAGCGGCGTGGCCCTTCCGTCGGCAGACGACGTGCAGACTACCCGCCGGATTGCCGCGGCCTTAAGCGCGGTGGAGGTGAGCCTCATCGACCACATTGTGGTGGCGGAGGGAGATTTCATTTCCATGATTCAGTCCGGGTATCGTTTTGACGAATACCTTCTGCCGTAAAGGAGACAAAAATGGATCATTTCAAACTGGTATCGGATTATAAGCCCTCCGGCGACCAGCCCGAGGCCATCGAAGCGCTGGTCAATGGCGTGAACTGGGGACTGCACGAGCAGACCCTGCTGGGTGTCACCGGCTCCGGCAAGACCTTCACCATGGCGTCGGTGATTGAAAAGCTGAACCGGCCCACGCTGGTGCTGGCTCACAACAAGACGCTGGCGGCCCAGCTTTGCAGCGAATTCCGGGAGTTTTTCCCGGAAAATGCCGTGGAATACTTTATTTCCTACTATGATTACTACCAGCCGGAGGCCTATATTGCCCACACGGATACCTATATTGAAAAGGATTCCTCCGTCAACGAGGAGATCGACCGCCTGCGCCACAGTGCCACCTCGGCACTCTTTGAGCGGCGGGACGTAATTGTGGTCAGCTCGGTCAGCTGCCTGTACGGTCTGGGCGACCCCATCGATTATAAGAACATGGTGATCTCCCTGCGGGTGGGGCAGGAGTACCCCCTGGACGAGGTGCTGAAAAAGCTGACGGAAATCCGCTATGAGCGCAACGATTTGGACTTCTCCCGAAACAAGTTTCGGCTCCGGGGGGATACGCTGGAAATCTATCCCGCCTACTGGTCGGGCCGGGCCATCCGGGTGGAGTTTTTCGGGGATGAAATCGACCGTATCAGCGAAATCAACGCGGTATCCGGCATCGCTGAGCGCTTTGTGGAGCACGTCGCCATCTATCCTGCCAGCCACTACGTTGCCTCCAAGGAGAAGCTTCACCGGGCTATGCTGGAAATCCAGCGGGAGTGCGATGAGCAGGTGGCGTATTTCCGTGCCCATGACAAGCTGATTGAGGCCCAGCGCATTGCCCAGCGGACAGCCTATGATCTGGAAATGCTGACGGAAATCGGCTTTTGCAGCGGCATTGAGAACTATTCCCGGGTGATTCAGGGCCGTGCCCCCGGCACGCCGCCCACCACACTGCTGGACTATTTCCCCAAGGATTTCCTCATGTTCATCGACGAGAGCCATGTGACCCTGCCCCAGTGCCGGGCCATGTACGCCGGCGACCGAAGCCGCAAGGACGCGCTGGTGAACTACGGCTTCCGCCTGCCCTCGGCCTATGACAACCGTCCTCTGAACTTCACGGAGTTTGAGCAGAAAATCAATCAGGTGATCTACGTCTCGGCCACTCCGGCCGAGTATGAGCGAACCCGCTCCGGCCAGACCGTGGAGCAGGTCATCCGTCCTACGGGCTTGTTAGACCCGGAGGTGGAGGTGCGGCCCATCGACGGGCAGATTGACGATCTGATCGGCGAAATCAACGCCCGCTCCGCCAGAAATGAGCGGGTGCTGGTGACCACGCTGACGAAAAAAATGGCGGAGGATCTGACGGTTTACCTGCAAAAGGCGGGCATCAAGGTGCGCTATATGCACTCGGACATCGGGGCCATGGAGCGGATGGAGATCATTCGGGATCTGCGGATGGCGAAATTTGACGTACTCATCGGTATCAACCTCCTTCGCGAGGGCCTTGACCTGCCGGAGGTCAGTCTGGTGGCCATTCTGGACGCGGACAAGGAGGGCTTCCTCAGAAGCGAGACCAGCCTGATTCAGACCATCGGCCGTGCCGCCCGAAACGCCGACGGCAAGGTCATTCTGTATGCCGATACAGTAACACCCTCCATGCGCACCGCCATGGATGAAACTGCCCGGCGGCGGGAAATTCAGGATGCCTACAATAAAAAACATGGTATCGTGCCCAAGACGGTCATCAAGTCCGTCCGGGATCTCATTGAAATTTCCTCCCCCACCGCCGAGCGGAAGGGCCGCACCGGCGTGAAGATGACCAAGGCGGAGAAGGAAAAGGAAATTGCCCGTCTGGAAAAGCAGATGAAGGAAGCGGCAAGGATGATGGAGTACGAGTACGCCGCTGTGCTTCGTGACCAGATTATCGAGCTGCGGGGGAATGGAACGTAGCATACCTGGGGAACCTCTGTTGTGAAGTGACCAACTGCGAGGGATTTTTCTCAGTGCAAGCTGTTTTTTCGCAGGAATACTGGGTGTATTGCACGGAAAAACAGTGGGGGAAAAAGAGCCGCTGTTTGGGCACTTTGGTAGCATTCGGCTGCGTTCTGGTTGATGCCATAGATAAAAAATGGGGAACCGCGCCGCGCGGTTCCCCTGTATTACTATTTCAAATACTTGCCGGTCAGCTCTTCCAGAATTTGCTGATTCCGCTTCACGGCAGCCGCCATATTGGCGGCTCGGGCGGACAGGTAGACCTTGACCTTCGGCTCTGTGCCGGAGGGCCGCACCAGCACCTTGGTGGCATCGGTCTGGAATTCCAAAACGTTGCTCTTGGGCAGCCCATTCACGCCAGTCTGATAGTCTACGACTTTGACAACAGCCTTCCCGTCCAGTGTCTTGGGGGGATTGGCGCGCAGATTCTCCATGATGGAGGCCATTTTCTGCATCCCCTCGGCGCCCTCGAAGGTAAAGCTGGCAAGATCGTTGCGGTAGTAGCCGTATTTTTCGTACAGGGCATCCATGGCCTGAGCCAGTGTCATACCCTTGGCCTTGTACCATGCGGTCATTTCGCAGCAGAGCATGGAGGCGTTGACGGCGTCCTTGTCCCGGACATGGCCGCCGGACAGGTAGCCGTAGCTCTCCTCAAAGCCGAAGATGTAGCGGTCAATTTCGCCGGCGGCTTCCAGCAGGGCGATCTGTTCGCCGATGAACTTGAAGCCCGTCAGAACCCGGCGCAGCTCCACGCCGTAGTCGGCGGCGACAGCGTTCGCCATATCGGTGGAGACAATGGTGGTCACTGCCACGGGCTTTTCGGGCATTTTTCCGTTTTCCAGCCGCTTCCGGCAGATGTAATCGAGAAGCAGAACGCCCATTTCGTTGCCGGAGATCAGCCGGTAGTCGTCCCCCTCGGGAACGGCAACGCCCATGCGGTCGCAGTCCGGGTCGGTGCCAAGCAGCAGATCGGGCTTCACCTTGCGGCACAGGGCGAGACCTTTTTCCATAGCCTCCCGAATTTCGGGATTGGGGTAGGGACAGGTGGGGAAGCGCCCGTCGGGATGCTCCTGCTCGGGAACCACGGTGACATCCGTGATGCCGATACGGGTCAGAATTTTCTTGACGCACTCCAGACCCGCGCCGTTCAGGGGCGTATAGACCACCTTCAAATCCAGCTTCTCCCCGCCGGACAGACTCCGCTGCTGGACGGCATCCAGAAAGCTTTGCAGACAGTCTTCACCGATGGTGACGATCTTTCCGGCGGCCCGGCCTTCCTCCTCGGTGACAAGATTCACAGCATCGAACATGTCCAGCGCGTTGATTTCTTTCAGAACAGCCGCGGCCACGTCCAGGGTGATCTGGCAGCCGTCGGAGCCATAGACCTTGTAGCCGTTATATTTGGCGGGGTTGTGGCTGGCGGTGACGCAGATGCCTGCGCCGCAGCCTAAGTACCGCACAGCCCAGCTCAGAGCGGGGGTGGGCTCCAACCGGGGGTAGATGCAGGCGGTGATGCCGTTGGCGGCGATGACCCGGGCGGCCTCCATGGCGAAAAGGTCGCTCTTGATGCGGCTGTCATAGCCGATGGCGACGGACTGGGGCAGATCGGTGCCTTTCAGATAGTTGCACAGCCCCTGTGTTGCCCGGCGGATGACGTAGATGTTCATTCGGTTGGTGCCCGCCCCGATGACGCCCCGCAGGCCGCCGGTACCGAACTCCAAATCCCGGTAAAACCGCTCAAAAATCTCCTTTTCGTCGTTCAAGCCGGACAGTTCGCTGACCAGATCCGGGTCATCGACTGCTTTTTCCTTCCACAGTGCAAAACAAGATTGAATATCCATGGTGTTCCTCTCTTTTCTATTTATAGTAAGGCAATGACATCCGTCAGAGTATCGGCTTTGGCGTACAGCAGGGACAGGGTATCCTCGCCGGGGCAGTCCTGATCGGGAATCAGAACAGGAAGACAGCCAGCCCGGTAAGCGGACAGAATCCCGGCGGGGGAGTCCTCGAGAGCGAGACACCCATTCGGCGCAATCTCCAGATCCGCCGCGCCCCGCAGGTAGATATCCGGCTCCGGCTTGCCCTTTGGCACGTCATAGCCGGTGATGACCTTTTGGAAGCGGTGGAACAGCTTCAGAGGGGTTAAGTAGCGCTCAAGCCGCTGGTAGGGAGAGGAGCTGGTGATGGCGCAGGGGATGCCCTTTTCGTCCAGCGCGTCCAGCAGAGCGTAAATTCCGGGCTTTGCCGCCACGCCCTCTTTTTCCACAAAGGCATCCATCAGCTCAATACGCTTTTGACGGATGGTGGCATAGTCGGCGGCAGGGCCGAACAGGGCGTGAAATTTTTCCTGCCCGGCGGTCTTGTTGAGGCTGCGCATTTGCAGGGATTGCTCTTTCGTCATGGGAAAGCCAAAATAGTGGCAGGCCTCCATCCAGAACCGGGAGTACAGGCACTCTGTGTCCAGAATCACGCCGTCTACGTCGAATAACACGCCCCGGACGGGGGCCTTCTCTTTGTATTGGGTCAGCATTTTCGAGTCTCCTTTGAATTGACAATGGACAATTGAAAATTGACATTTTTTGGTATCCCTTCGGGATAGATTCAAATTGTCCCACAGGGACTCCTTCATTGTCAACTGTCAACTGTCAATTGTCAACTGTTTTTTTCAAAAACCATCTAGGAATTTTGAAACAAATGTGCTATGATAGCAGAAAGGAGTGAAATCCATGGAGGAAAAGGAAGAATTGGAGCGGCAGGAGGGCTATGAACCCCGGCCCGCGTGGCAGGTATGGGGCGCGCGGATCGGCCTTGTGCTGTTTATCCTGTTTGTTATCTGGCAGATTTGGAGCATTGCCAGAGGTGGCCTGTAATGCGGATATTGGGAATTGACCCGGGCTATGGGATCACCGGCTTCGGAGTGATCGAGGCCCAGCGGGGGCAGTATCGGCTTCTCAACTGCGGTGCCATCACCACGCCGCCGAACACAGACTTCCCGTGGCGGCTGGAAGTGATCTATAACGACATGACGGAGCTGCTGCGGGTGTCCCAGCCGGAGGCGGTGGCCATTGAAGAACTGTTTTTCGGGCAGAATGTGACCACGGGCATCAACGTGGCCCAGAGCCGGGGGGTCATCCTGCTGGCGGTGCGGCAGGCCGGGGTGCCCATTTTCGAGTACAAGCCCATGCAGGTCAAGCAGGCGGTGGTGGGCTACGGAAACGCCACCAAGCATCAGATGCAGGATATGACGAAGCGTCTGTTGCATCTGAGTACCGTCCCCAAGCCCGACGACGCGGCGGATGCCGTGGCCATCGCTCTGTGCCACGCCCGATCCAGCACGTCTTTGCTTGCACAAGCGGAAGCAAGATGTAAGATACAAGATACAAGATAGAAGATACAAGATATTGCATTGTATCTGAGCCCTTGCTCCATATCTTGTATCTAGTATCTTGTATCTTGTATCTCATTCCGTGTTTGGAGGTTTTCAAAATGCTATACTATGTTTCCGGGCCAGTGACGGTTTTAGAGCCGGGACTGGCGGTGATCGACTGCGGTGGCGTGGGCTACGGCTGCCGGATCACCGCCTATACCGCAGGCCAGCTGAAGCTGAACCAGAGCGCCAGGCTCTATATTACCGAGTCCATCCGGGAGGACGCTTTTGACCTGTACGGCTTTTCCAGCCGGGAGGAGCAGCGGTGCTATGAGCTGCTGACTTCCGTCAACGGTGTCGGCCCCAAGGCCGCTATGGCGATTCTGTCCGCCGGCGGACCCCAGAATTTTACGCTGGCGGTGATGACCGGCGACGAAAAAATGCTCACCGCCGCCCAGGGCATTGGCAAGAAGATCGCCCAGCGGATTATTCTGGAATTGAAGGACAAAATCGGCGGCGGTGGCATGGAGCTGGACTTCTCCGCCGGAACCGCCGCGTCTGCGCCGGTGCAGCAGGGGAGCAGCGCGGCTCTGGCCCACGCGGCCTTGCAGGAGCTGGGCTATTCCCCCGCGGAGATCAGCGCGGCCCTCAAGGGCGTAGACCCCAACGCGTCCACGGAAGAGATGGTGCGCCACGCTTTGCGGGCCATGGTCATGAAATAGATACAAGATATTAAGATACAAGATAGAAGATAATACTCGCTGTTCTGAATTGGTGCTTTCTATCTTGTAGCTTGTATCTCGTATCTTGTATCTTACGCCGAGGTGTATTATGAGTTTAGAATTCTCTCAGGAACTGGACAGCCCCATCATTTCGCCCACCTTCGCGCCCCAGGACGCGGGGGAGATCGGTCTACGGCCAAAGCTGCTGGCGGACTATACAGGGCAGGAGAAGGCGAAAAGCAACCTGTCCGTCTATATTGAAGCCGCCCGCCGCCGCAATGAGCCGCTGGATCACACCCTGCTCTACGGCCCGCCGGGTCTGGGCAAAACCACGCTGGCGGGGGTCATCGCCAACGAAATGGGGGCAGGCATCCGGGTCACCTCCGGCCCCGCCATCGAAAAGCCCGGGGACTTAGCGGCGCTGCTGACCAATCTAAATCCCGGCGATATTCTGTTTATCGACGAAATCCACCGCTTAAACCGGGTGGTGGAGGAGATTTTGTACCCCGCCATGGAGGACTTTGCCATCGACATCATCGTGGGCAAGGGCCCCAGCGCCAACTCCATCCGCCTGGATCTGCCAAAATTCACGCTGGTGGGAGCCACCACACGGGCGGGCCAGCTGTCCGCACCGTTGCGGGATCGGTTCGGCGTGAACCTGCGGCTGGAGCTGTACACCCCACAGGAGCTGGCAAAAATTGTCACCCGTTCGGCAACCATATTGGGCATGCCCATCGAGGAAGCCGGTGCCATGGAGATTGCCTCCCGAAGCCGGGGCACACCCCGAATCGCCAACCGCTTTCTGCGGCGGGTGCGGGATTTTGCCGAGGTCATGGGCGACGGCGTGATTACCAAGGAAGCTGCCGATCTGGCCCTGAAGCGGCTGGAGGTAGATGGGCTGGGTCTTGACAACATCGACCGCCGGATGCTCACCGCCATCATCCAGAACTACGGCGGCGGCCCGGTGGGACTGGAAACCCTGGCTGCCACCATCGGCGAGGAGGCGGTGACGCTGGAGGATGTGTACGAGCCGTACCTCATGCAGCTGGGCTTTCTGACCCGGACGCCCCGGGGCCGCTGTGTCACGGCGCTGGCCTACGACCACCTGCATATTCCCTACGAGGGGCAGACACAGTTTTCCATTTAGCCGGGAACTGACGATGAAAGTTGCATAAAACTGAAAAAAACGGGGAAAATTTTTTATTAAGGATTGACAAAAGGACACCATGTGTGTATAATCCCTCTTGTGGCAGAGTTTGCCATTCATAATTTCGACCCTGCGTTATATCATTTTTCAGGTGGGATTTCACGGGGCAACAACAAACCGAAGAGAGGTATTTTTCATGTACGAAGACAAGACTTTAGTTTGCAAAGAGTGCGGCAACGAGTTCGTGTTCACCGCCGGTGAGCAGGAGTTCTACGCAGAGCGCGGTTTCCAGAACGAGCCCCAGCGCTGCAAGGCTTGCCGTGACGCTCGCAAGAACGCCACCCGTGCTCCCCGTGAGTTCTTCACCGCTACCTGCGCCCGCTGCGGCGGTGAGGCCAAGGTGCCCTTCCAGCCCAAGACTGACCGCCCCGTGTTCTGCAGCGAGTGCTTCGCTCAGATGCGTGCCAACGGCTAAGCCTGAAAATGTAATGATAAATAACAGGGTCGGTTTTCCGACCCTGTTGTTTTTTGCGGCGAGTCGCCGCTGACAATGCGTTACGCACCCGAGTGGTTATCATATATCCTCTGGGCCCCTCGACCGGTATTGCTTAGGTAAATTGTGTTTTATCTGATTAAGAAAACCGTGTCATCCTGAGCGGAGCGCGAAGCGCGTAGTCGAAGGATCTTGGCGCCGATTTGACCTGATTCAGAAGTGTTTGTGCGTAGATCCTTCGACTCGCTTACGCTCGCTCAGGACGACATGCTAAAGCAGGAAAGTTCCCCTATATCTATCTGCCGCGTTAAGCCAATCAGCTTTTTTCATTTCTCGTCCGATTCTCCATCCGCCCGGAGTGGATCACCGGGGGCTTGGGGTCTGCCGCTTCCCAGGAAAGCGGCTTTTTTTCGTCCTCTTTCATCTTGCGTCACCTCGAAAGTAGTATATGCGCGGTTCTGTCCGCTCATGCAAATGGGAAGTAATTGTAAACATTTTACAAAACCACTTGAAGAATTTCATAAAACCTGCTATTATGTAGCCTGCTACATATCTATGCGGGGGTGATGAATTGCATGTGCATTACGGACATCTGGTGCGGATTCTGCACTGGTGCTGTGATCAGACCATGACGGAAGCACTGGACAAACTGGATCTGACCGCGTCTCAGGGGCGGCTCATGGCTTTTGTGGCGCATCGAGGCCAGTTGCCTACCTACGCCCGGGATGTGGAAGCGGAGCTGCACCTGACCCATCCGACGGTGTCGGGCCTCCTGTCCCGGCTGGAGCAGAAGGGCTTTGTGGAACTGAAAACCGACCCCAAAGACCGCCGCAGCAAGCGAATCCTTATCTCGGAAAAGGGCCTTGCCTGCCACGAGCGGATGCACGCGGTTATTCTGGAAAACGAAAGCCGTATCGTTCAGGGCTTTTCGGAGGAAGAAAAGGCGCAGTTCGCCCAGTTTTTGCAGCGCGCCATCGACAATGTCTGCCCGGAAAATGGGCAATCAAAAAAGGAGGAAACCAAAGCATGATAAAACCCCTTGCCCGGTGTATCCGGGAATACAAATGGCCCGCCATCCTGGCCCCGGTCTGCATGATCGGCGAGGTGTACATGGAGACGAAAATCCCGCTGGTACTGGCGAAGGTGGTGGACGAGGGCGTCAGCGTAGGCAGCATGGGTGCCGTTGTGGGAAACGGCGGCCTGCTGGTGCTCTACGCTTTGATTTCCCTTATGTTCGGCATCGCCTCGGCGGTGCTGGCATCCTACGCCGCCACCGGCTTTGCCCGGAACCTACGCCACGATATGTATTATAAGGTGCAGGAGTTTGACTTTGCCAACATCGACAAATTTTCCACCGCGTCCATCGTCACCCGCCTGACCTCGGACGTGGCGAACATTCAAATGACCTTCCAAATGATGATCCGCATGGCCATCCGCTGCCCCATGATGCTGATTCTGGCAACGGCCAATGCCTTCTCCGTCAGCCCCCGGCTGTGCCTTGTGTACTGCGTGGTGCTGCCGCTGATGGGCCTGGGGCTGTTTATCCTGATCCGCATTGTCTTCCCCATCTTTGACCGGGTATTCAGAACCTACGATAAGCTTAACAACGTGGTGCAGGAGAATGTCCACGGTATCCGGGTGGTCAAGTCCTTCGTCCGGGAGAGCCGGGAGACTGACAAATTCACTTCCGTGTCCGAGAGTATCTATCAGGATTTCTGTAAAGCGGAGCAAACACTGGCCTTCAACAATCCTCTGATGCAGTTTTCGGTGTACACCTGCATTCTGGTGATTTCCTATCTGGGCGCGGCCATGGTGGTGGCCTCCGGCAACGACGCTGCCATGGGCCTGACCACCGGCCAGCTGACCTCCATGTTCACCTTCACCATTCAGATTTTAAGCTCCCTTATGATGCTGTCCATGGTGTTCGTCATGGTCACCATGTCCCGGGCCCCCATGCGCCGGACGACTGAGATTCTGGCGGAGAAGCCTGAGCTGAAAAACCACGAAAACCCTGTGGAAACCGTGGTGGACGGCTCTGTGGACTTTGACAATGTTTCCTTCCGCTATTCCAAGACCGCCGACCGGGCGGCGCTGGAGAATATCGATCTGCACATCGCCTCCGGCATGACCGTGGGAATCTTAGGCGGCACCGGCTCCAGCAAATCTACGCTGGTGCAGCTGATTCCCAGACTGTACGATGTCACCGAGGGCAGCATCAAGGTGGGCGGCGTGGATGTCCGGGACTATGATGTGAAAGCGCTGCGGGACGCGGTGTCCATGGTTTTGCAGAAAAATGTGCTGTTCTCCGGCACCATTCGGGAGAATCTGCGCTGGGGCAACCCGGATGCTACCGATGAGGAAATGGTTCACGCCTGCCGCATCGCCTGCGCCGATGAATTCATCCGCTCCTTCCCCGATGGGTACGATACCCATATCGAGCAGGGGGGCACCAATGTCTCCGGCGGTCAGAAGCAGCGGCTGTGCATTGCCCGGGCGCTGCTGAAAAAGCCGAAGATTCTGATTCTGGACGACTCCACCTCCGCCGTGGATACCCGCACCGACGCGTCCATCCGGCAGGCGCTGGTGGGGGAGATTCCCGAAACCACCAAAATTATCATTGCCCAACGGATTGCCTCCGTGCAGTCGTGCGACCTGATTCTGGTTATGGACGGCGGCAGGATCGTGGCCCAGGGCAAGCATGACGAGCTGCTGAAAACCAGCGATATCTACCGCGAGGTCTACGAATCCCAGACGAAAGGAGTGATGGAATAAATGCCTCCTGTGAAAATGCGCGGCGACGGCCGCATGGCGAAAAAGCCAAAGCAGACCCTTTCCCGGCTGCTGTCGTATATGCTGAAATACAAGGGTACCCTGATGGTGGTAGCCCTGTGCGTGGTGTTCAGCGCCGTGGCCCAGGCAGCCAGTTCCGCCTCTCTGGGCACGCTGGTGGACGACTACATCACTCCCATGCTGGGGCAGGTCAATCCCGATTTCGGGCCCCTTCTTCGGTTCCTGACTATGATGGCCTGTATTTATCTGGTTGGTATGGTGTCGGCGTTTCTGATGAACTACCTGATGGTGAAGGTCAGCCAGGGCACCCAGAAGACCATTCGGGATCAGATGTTCACCCATATGCAGACCCTCCCCATCCGCTACTTTGACACCCATACCGCCGGCGATATCATGAGCCGCTACACCAGCGATATCGACACTCTGCGGCAGATGATCTCCCAGGCTATCCCCCAGTGCGCGTCTTCCGTGGTGACGCTGGCGGTGGTGCTGGTGACCATGCTGATTACTTCTCCCATTCTGACGGTTTTGCAGCTGCTTACCGTGCTGGTCATCGTCTTCGCAACCAAAATCATTGCGGGAAAATCCGCCAAATTCTTCATCGGCCAGCAGCGCTCTCTGGGCGCGGTCAACGGCTATGTGGAGGAAATGATCAACGGTCAGCGGGTGGTGAAGGTCTTCACCCATGAGGATACCTGCAAGAAAGAGTTTGACGTGCTGAACGAAAAGCTGCGGGGTGATGCCTACCTTGCCGGCGCCTACTCCAACGCCATGGGCCCCCTCAACAACAATCTGGGCTACGCCCAGTACGCGATTCTCGCCATCGTGGGCGGCCTGCTCACGGTATTCTCCGGCGGAAAGCTATTGACGGTTGGCAAGCTCATCAGCTTCCTGACCCTGTCCCGTTCCTTCAATATGCCCATTTCTCAGGTGTCCAACCAGATCAATTCCATTGTCATGGCTCTTGCCGGTGCCGAGCGGATCTTTGAGCTGATGGACGAGGAGCCGGAGCAGGATCAGGGCTATGTCCGGCTGGTCAATGCGGAAATTGACGAAAAAGGCAATATTACCGAGACCGACAAGCGCACCGGCCGCTGGGCATGGAAGCATCCCCATCAGGCGGACGGCACCGTGACCTACACCGAGCTGAAGGGCGACATCACCATGACGGAAGTGGACTTCGGCTATGTGCCGGAGAAAACCGTGCTGCATGATGTGACCCTGTACGCCCATCCCGGCGAGAAGATTGCCTTCGTGGGTGCCACCGGAGCGGGCAAGACCACCATTACGAACCTGATTAACCGCTTTTATGACATTGCCGACGGCAAGATCCGCTACGACAACATCAACATTAACAAGATCGCCAAGCCCGATCTGCGCCGTTCTCTGGGTGTGGTCTTGCAGGAGACCAACCTGTTCACCGGCACGGTGATGGACAACATCCGCTACGGCAAGCTGGACGCCACCGATGACGAGTGCGTCAAGGCGGCGAAGCTGGCAAATGCCCACGACTTTATCACCCGTCTGCCTCAGGGCTACCAGACGGTGCTCACCGGCAACGGCGCCAGCCTGTCCCAGGGTCAGCGGCAGCTGATTGCCATTGCCCGGGCGGCGGTAGCCGATCCTCCCGTGATGATTCTGGACGAGGCCACCTCCTCCATCGATACCCGTACCGAAAAACTGGTACAGGACGGCATGGATGCCCTGATGCACGGCAGAACCGTGTTCGTCATTGCCCACCGCCTGAGCACCATTCGCAATTCCGATTGCATCATGGTGCTCGATCACGGCCGCATCATCGAGCGGGGCAGCCACGACGAGCTGATTGCCCAGAAGGGCACCTACTACCGACTGTATACCGGCGCTTTTGAATTGGACTAAGGCGGCAGGGCCGCCAGCCAATGCGTTACGGACACGGGTGGTAGTCGAAACACCATTGGGCGCTGCTCGGTAACGGCGGTGTTGTGATAATTGACGCTGAAATTGCGGCCGGCAGGGCCGCCAACCTATGCGTTACGGACACGGGTGGTAGTCGAAACACCATTGGGCGCTGCTCGGTAACGGCGGTGTTGCGATAATTGACGCTGAAATTGCGGGCGGCAGGGCCTCCAACCTATGCGTTACGAACCGGGTCTATTGACCAGCACCATTGGATGGGTGGCTCGGTGTCGTTACCACTATGTCATTACACCCGAAGGAGCGGAGGAATCCGCTCCTTCTTTTTTTGGCAAACCTCTTGACAACGGCATCAATCTATGATATACCTATAACAGATGAACAAGTGCTCATATGTACAGAAAAATGAAAGGGGTATTCCTCATGAAAAAGACCTACAAAATCGAAGTTGACTGCGCCAACTGCGCAAACCTCATGGAGCAGGCCGCGAAGAAAGTCGCGGGAGTAGCCGACTGCACGGTGAACTATATGGCCCTGAAAATGATCGTCACCTTTTCCGAGGGCGCGAATCCTGCCGAAGTGATGCCCAACGTGCTGAAGGCCTGCCGCAAGGTGGAGCCGGACTGCGAGATTGCGTTCTAATCGTAGGGCGGGGTCATGACCCCGCCGATACGGTGGGATATTCTTCCAGACTGGAAATAGCGCAATGTGGGGTGTTCCCGAAGAACACGGCGCGTTGCGATGAAATCGGTGCGTCGGCGGGGTCATAACCCCGCCCTACGGATTGTGCGAGGATTGGTCGATATGAGTAATAAACAGAAAAAGCTGCTCTGGCGGATCATCACGGCGGCGGCGCTGCTGGTGTTGCTGGGGCTGGGAAAGAATTTGCTTCCCTTCGGGGAGCCTGCCCGGACTGCGGTGCTGTTTGCGCTGTACCTGATACCTTATTATATAGTAGGCCACGACATTCTGGCCAAGGCCTGGCGGGGCATCCGCAACGGGCGGGTGCTGGACGAGTGCTTTCTGATGGCCATTGCCACGGTGGGCGCCTTTGCCATCGCCCTGATGGAACAAAGCGGGGAATTTGCCGAGGCGGTCGCCGTCATGCTGTTCTTCCAGACCGGCGAGCTGTTTGAGAGCTACGCCGTGGGCAAAAGCCGAAAAAATATCAGTCAGCTCATGGACATCCGCCCGGACTACGCCAATGTGGAAGTGGACGGCAAGCTTACACAGGTCGATCCCGAGGAAGTGGAGGTCGGAACCGTCATCGTGGTTCGCCCCGGCGAGAAGGTGCCCATTGACGGTCTGGTGGAGGAGGGCCGATCCAGCCTGAACACCAGCGCCCTCACCGGCGAGAGTATGCCCCGGGAAATCGGGGTGGGGGACAGCGTCATCAGCGGCTGCATCAACCTCACCGGCGTGCTGAAAATCCGCACCACTACGGAATTTGGTCAGTCTACCGTGTCGAAAATTCTGGAGCTTGTGGAGAACGCCAGCTCCCGGAAGAGTAAGTCCGAGGACTTTATCAGCAAATTCGCCCGGGTCTATACCCCGGCGGTCTGCGGCGGCGCGCTGGCGCTGGCAGTCCTGCCGCCCATTGCGCAGCTGCTGCTGGGCTACAGCGGCCCCGTGCTGGGGCTTGTTACCGACTGGCTGTACCGTGCTCTGACCTTCCTCGTCATCAGCTGCCCCTGCGCCCTGGTCATCAGCATCCCTCTGAGCTTTTTCGCGGGCATCGGCGGGGCCAGCAATCAGGGAATCTTAGTCAAAGGCAGCAACTACTTAGAAACCCTGTCCCAGACCACCTGCGTGGTATTTGACAAGACCGGCACCCTGACGAAGGGCGTGTTTGCGGTCAGCGAAATTTACAGTGTGGAGGATTCCCGTGAAAAGCTGCTGGAATACGCGGCCTACGCCGAAAGCGCCTCCTCCCACCCAATCGCCAGAAGCATTCTGACGGCTTACGGACAGCCTCTGGAGCCGGGGCGGGTGACGGAAATTCAGGAATTGAGCGGTCACGGCATCACGGCAAAGGTGAACGGCGTAATGGTCGCGGCGGGCAACGAGAAGCTGATGAAGTCTCTGCATATCCCGGCAGAGCCGGTGAACGCGGTGGGCACTGTGGTGCACCTGGCGCTGAACGGAGCCTATGCCGGATATATCGTGGTGTCCGACACCGTGAAGGATACCGCGAAACAGGCGGTTGCCGCCCTGAAAAGGGCCGGTGTGAAGAAGACGGTGATGCTCACCGGCGATGCCGCGCCTGTGGCGAAAGCGGTCGCGAAGGAACTGGGCATCGACGAAGTATACAGCGAGCTGCTGCCCGGAGACAAGGTTGCCAAGGTGGAAGAAATCCTGGCCGCCAAAGGCGAGAAGGAAAAGTTGGCCTTTGTGGGCGACGGCATCAATGATGCCCCGGTGCTGGCCCGGGCGGATATCGGCATTGCCATGGGCGCCATTGGCTCCGACGCCGCCATCGAAGCGGCGGACGTGGTGCTGATGGACGACAACCCTCTGAAAATCGCGAAAGCCATCAAGATCTCCCGGAAATGCCTGGCCATTGTCAAGCAGAATATCGTGTTCGCCATCGGGGTGAAGGCTGTCTGTCTGATTCTGGGCGCGTTGGGTCTGGGCAATATGTGGCTGGCGATTCTGGCGGATGTGGGCGTCATGATTTTGGCAGTCCTCAACGCCATCCGGGCGCTGTTTGTCAAGAATCTATAAGAAAAAGAGCGGGTTGCCCCGCTCTTTTTCAGTTTGGAGTGAGGAGTTAGGAGTTAGTTTTAATCTATCGCCGAAGGCGATACCACAATTCCACACTCCACACTTCACACTCCAAACTTGTATTTCCCGTAGCCTTGTGGTAAAGTAGTGGTATCGAGTATGCAAGGAGGAAGCCCAATGGCAAAGTATATCATGGCGCTGGACGCGGGCACCACGTCCAACCGCTGCTGCTTATTCAACGAGGCAGGCGAGGTCTGCTCCATGGCCCAGAAGGAGTTCACCCAGTATTTCCCCCAGCCGGGCTGGGTGGAGCACGACGCAAATGAAATCTGGTCTACTCAGCTGGAGGTGGCCCGGCAGGCCATGGAAAACATCGGCGCCACCGCAGCCAATATCGCCGCCATCGGCATCACCAACCAGCGGGAAACCACCATCGTCTGGGATAAGAAAACCGGCGAGCCCATCTGCCGGGCCATCGTCTGGCAGTGCCGCCGCACCAGTAAATACTGCGACGAGCTGAAAGCGAAGGGCCTGACGGAGAGCTTTCGGAACAAGACCGGCCTCGTCATTGATGCCTATTTTTCCGGAACCAAGCTGCGGTGGATTCTGGAAAACGTGCCCGGTGCCCGGGAGCGGGCGGAAAAGGGCGAGCTGCTGTTTGGAACGGTGGAGACCTGGCTCATCTGGAAGCTCACCGGGGGCAAGGCCCATGTGACGGACTATTCCAACGCCTCCCGAACCATGCTGTTCAATATCAATACCCTTACTTGGGATGAAGACATTTTGAAGGAATTGAATATTCCAAGATGTATGCTGCCGGAGGTCAGACCCAGCAGCTGTATCTACGGGGAGGCCCTGCCCCAGTTCTTTGGCGCGGGGATCCCCATTGCGGGTGCTGCCGGAGATCAGCAGGCGGCGCTGTTCGGCCAGACCTGCTTTGCCCCCGGCGAGGCCAAGAACACCTATGGAACCGGGTGTTTCCTGCTGATGAACACGGGCAAAACGCCGGTGTTCAGTGAAAACGGCCTCGTCACCACCATCGCCTGGGGCTTCAATGGAGAGGTGGAGTACGCCTTGGAAGGCTCCATTTTCGTGGCGGGGGCGGCTCTGCAATGGCTCCGGGACGAGCTGCGGCTTATCGACTCCGCCCCGGATTCAGAGTATATGGCACAAAAAGTGTCGGACACCAACGGCTGTTATGTGGTGCCTGCCTTTACCGGGCTGGGCGCGCCCCACTGGGATCAGTACGCCCGGGGTGCCATTGTGGGCCTGACCCGGGGCGTCAACAAATACCATATCATCCGGGCGACCCTCGACAGCCTGTGCTACCAGACCCACGATGTCCTCCGGGCCATGGAAGTCGATTCTGGTATCAAGCTGACTGCATTAAAAGTTGACGGCGGCGCTTCTGCCAACAACTACCTGATGCAGACCCAGTCGGATATCATCGATGCTCCCGTACAGCGGCCCAGATGCGTGGAGACTACCGCCATGGGCGCGGCCTATCTGGCCGGCCTTGCGGTGGGCTACTGGAAGGATCGGGAGGATGTACGCAAGAACTGGGCCATCGAGCGCACCTTTACCCCTGGCATCTCCGCCGAGCAGCGGGACAAGCGCCTGCGCGGCTGGAACAAGGCGGTCAAATGCGCCCTGGGCTGGGCTGAAGAATAGTAAACGTCTGTCATCCTGAGCGGAGCGGCATTTCATGCCGCGAAGTCGAAGGATCTGCGCACGTTACCACACGTTTGTGGTCAATTTGTGCGAAGATCCTTCGACTCGCTAAGCTTACTCAGGATGACAGACGTTTTTTATTCGACGATGGTTCCACCGCCGACCACCATGTCGCCGTCATACAGCACTACGGCCTGACCGGGGGTGACGGCCCGCTGGGGCTCGTCAAATTCCACCCTTGCAAAACCGTTTTCCTCCGGGTACACCGTTGCCGCCTGCTCAAACTGGCTGTGCCGGGTCTTGGCAGTGACACGCATAGGCTGGGTCAGCTCCTCAAAAGGATACCAGTTCCAGTCGTTGGCCCGCAGGGAGGGGGAGTAGAGGGCTGAATTCGGGCCGACGGTGACGGTGTTTGCCGCCATATCCTTGGCGCAGACATACACCGGCTCTCCCATGGCAAGGCCCAATCCTTTGCGCTGTCCCTTTGTGTAGCAGGCTGCCCCCCGGTGACGGCCAACAACCTGGCCCTGCAGGTTCAGAAAATCGCCCTCCGGGTAGGTTTTCCCGGTATAGCGCTGCAAAAACGCGCCGTAGTCCCCATCGGGGACAAAGCAGATATCCTGACTGTCCCGTTTCCGGGCGTTGACAAAACCATTTTCCTCAGCAATTTCCCGAACCTGCGTTTTTGTCAGATCACCCAGCGGAAACTGGATATGGGACAGCTGCTCCTGATTGAGGCAGGCCAGAAAGTAAGTCTGATCCTTGGCAGCATCGGCGGCTTTATACAATAGATACCTTCCGTTTTCCTGCCGAATCCTGGCGTAATGCCCGGAAACGACCCAATGACAGCCCAGCTCCTGTGCCCGGCGGAGGAGCCGGTCAAATTTCAGATAGCGGTTGCAGTCGATGCAGGGATTGGGAGTCAGGCCCCGCTCATAGCTGGATACGAATTTCTGAACCACCTGACGGTCAAAATCATCCTTAAAATTAAAGGTATAGTGCCGGATCCCCAGCCGGGCGGCCACGGCCCGGGCATCCTCCACATCGTCCAGAGAACAGCAGGTGCTCTCTTCGGTGGGGTTATCATAGAGCCGCATGGTGACGCCGGTGCAGTCGTAGCCTTGCCGCAGCATCAGATACGCCGCCACGGAGCTGTCCACACCGCCGCTCATGCCCACAAGGGCCTTTTTGTTTTCCATGGGATCTTCCTCCTGACGAGTTTTCTTGAGTATAGCAGTACCGAAAATGAAAGTCAAGCCGAGGTTAGTGGGGAGTTAGAAGTTAGGAGTTAGGAGTGGGGAGCGCGGAGTTGGGAGTGGAGATATTCGAATCTTATTATTCATCGCCGAAGGCGATACCATCACTCCACACTCCACACTCCACACTCCACACTTCACACTCCACACTCCACTCGCCGTACTCCAAACGCCACGTTTCACGCTGACCGAACGGTTACAATCTTTTTTCTGATTTTGAGGGATTCTTCGGGATTATGACAAAATTCGCGGCTTTTCGGTGGTACACTGGAAGCGGTTACAGTACAAGGAAAAATATTGTAACAAAAATGTAATTATTTTCAAAAAAGGTATTGCAATTTGTAAACGGGTCTGTTATAATACCGTTACTTACATAAGAAAAAAAGGAGTAAGAGCTTATGAAGAAGAGATTTGTATGCGCGTTGCTGGCTCTCGTTCTGCTGGTTGGCTTGGTGCCCGTCACCGCCTCTGCCGCTGAGAACAAGATCAGCGAAAGCGCAATTACGGTTTTGAAGCAGCTGAAGCAGTTTAAGGCTACCTGCTATTATGTGAGCGGTTCTGAGTACCGCGTCGGATATGGCACGGTGTGCAGTGAGAAGCACCATTTTGATGTCAATGGTAGGCCCAAGGCTACCGATGACAACAAGCACACCATTTCCGAGAAGAAGGCGGATACCGCGCTGCGTACTTACCTGACCGAACTGGATAAGAAGGTAAACAGCTTCGCTTCCAGCAATGGCCTTACTTTGTCCCAGAGCCAGCACGATGCGCTGGTGGTTTACAGCCATGTTGCCGGAACTGCGTGGCTTAGCGGCACCGGCACCCTGAAGAGCGCTATCGTCAGCAAGGCCGGCGCGACGGAGCTGCTGAATGTTTTGGATAATCTGGATGGAAACAGCGAGCGCAATCAGGTTATTGTGGATATGTATATCCATGGTGTCTACTCCAACACCGCTCCTGACCGCTATCAGGCAGTGACCTACGATGTGAATTCTCCTGTCGGCGCAGACGCCAGACTCTCCGTGTGTGACGAGGATACCTACACCATGTATTTCGACACCACGCAGATTGTCAGCCATATTACCGCTTCCTGCCCCGGGTACAAGTTCCTGGGTTGGTACACTGAGCCTATCGACGGTAAATGGATGCCCAAGCTGGACGCTGCCTGCGTCTCTGAGGAGCACAACCCTGACAAAGTCCTGTACGCCTACTGGCAGGAGGACGAGGACCACGGCGTTGCCGTCCAGTACCCGATGCATACCAGCCAGCTGGTTTCCACCACTGTCTTTGTCAGACCTGAGGATGGCTCTGAGGCTGCAAAGCTCAGCAATGGTAACACTGCGGTCGTCTCTGGAACGATCACGATTCTGCAGGACTTCCTTGATGGCAACGGCAACAGATGGGGCTATCTGGAGTACGAGACTGATCAGTTTGGCTGGGTGAAGATTGGCAAGACCATTGAAGACATTCCCGCCGCGAACGTCATTGCCACTGCTACGGTTACCTACAACGGGTATCTGAATGTCCGTAAGGATGCCGGTACGGATGCAAAGATCGTCGGCGCTCTGTCCCGGAACGATACGGTCAAGCTTTATGAAATCAAGACGGTGAATGGCCACCGCTGGGGCCGCTATGACGGCGGCTGGATCTGCCTGACCTACACCTCCGTGACCATGCTGGATGGAAAGACCGCGAACGATACCAGTGCTGCTTCCTTTGCCTTTAGCGGCAAGGTAACCGACGACGTGGAGGCCTATGTGGCTGCCGGTGATAACTCTGGCACCATTCACTTTACGGATGCCTCCGGCGCGGATTATTTCGATATCCCCTCTGGAACCGCGATTAAGATGTCCGCTCTGACGGTCGCTCCCTTCTTCGGCGACAGCGCCACCTGGGCGAAGGTGAACTGGACCAACTGGGAGCTGGACAAGGACAGCAAGCCTGTCTCCGTTACCAGAACCGCGTGGCTGCCCATCGCCGGTACGGGCATTGCCAAGACCGACGAGCCCGATTACAATGTTGAGCTGGATCCCGTGATGTATACCGTGGTTGCCGAGAGCACCAATGTCAGAAAGAACGCGGGCGACGCTTCTGAATTGGCTTTCTCCCTGAACAAGGGCGTGGAAGTTGAAATCAGCGAAATTCGCCTGGTGGACGAGAACATCTGGGGCAAGATTACTTCTTATACCGCTGTCTCTACCGGCGATGTCGGCGAGAAGACCGGCTGGATCAATCTGGCAAGCAAGTATGTCAAGCGTACCAATGAGATTACTCTGCCGGAGGAGGAGAAGAAAGACGATCACGAAACCGGCCTGATCGCCACGGTCATTGATACCGACAGCGTTCGTGTGCGTAAGACCGGCGCTCTCTACGGCGCGGTGATCGGCTCCCTGAAGCGCGGCACCACCGTCCGTGTCTGGGAATCCAAGAAGGACGAGTGGTACAAGCTGGATACCAACCAGAACGGAACCTATGATTACGATGGAGACGGCTGGGTCTCCGCCAAGTATCTGAATGTCCGCAAGGGCGCTCTGGATGATCCCAACAAGGTTACCGATGCTGCCGGCAACACCATTACCACGGACGGCTCCGGCACCGGCATCGTTGCCAACACCTATTCCGGCGTGAACGTCCGTCAGGGCGCGGGCATTGGTTACGCCGCTGTTGGCAAGCTGCTGCCCGGTACCCAGGTTCAGATTCTGGAGGTCAAGACCAGCGGCGCCGCCAAGTGGGGCCGTACCGATAAGGGCTGGGTCTGCATGGACTACATCTCCATGGTCAAGTACAATCCTGTGGCGCCCGAGAAGCCCAAGGAGGATCCCACCAAGGGTACTCTGGTGGATTCTCTGGACAGCCTGGAGAAGACCACTACCACCGCTGTTTACACCGGTAAGGTGGCGATGGACTGCGACATCTTACGTGAGCCCATCGATTTTGAAAGCCAGTATACGGGCGATTCCGAGGCTGATGCCGTCGTGGATGCCAAGTACGATGCAAATCTGGTTCGCAGCCTGTCCATTGGCGACAATGTGACCATCCATGAGCTGGCTGCCGTGACCCAGAAGGTTAAGTCTGATAAGGATCCCCTGGGCGACAGCAATACCGTTACCACCATCACCACCACCACCTACTGGGCGCGTGTGAACGATGGCTGGATTATCAATCCTGAGGAGAATCTGGAGCTGACCGCTCTGGATGAAAAGGTGCACACCGTAACCGGCAACGATACCCTGAAGGTTCGCGAGGGTGCGTCTCAGGATACTGCCAAGATCGATACCCTGAAGAAGGGCGATCAGGTTAAGGTCACTGCGCTGCAGATCGAGAACGACAAGGTCTGGGGCCGTATCGAGACCGAGGAAGGCACAGGCTGGATCCGCATGGACTACATGTCCGAGGGTGCTTACTACGTCGAAGAGACCACCACGCCTCCTGCCACCACGGCTCCCTCTGAGCCCATCATCGGTGCTGGCGGCAACTCCGGCGGCTTCGTGACCAACGCCAGCGGTTACAGATACACCGGCAAGGTCATCCGCGCAAACGAACTCAATGTCCGTGCTACCGCTTCCACCACCGCCAAGAAGACCACCACTCTGAAGAACGGCGCTTCTCTGGTCATCTATGAAACCACCATTGCCGAGAACATGGCCTGGGGCCGCTGCGACGCTGGCTGGGTCTACCTGTACTATGTGGATCTGACTCCCTGCGTGGCAGGCGCTGTGGATGCCCGTGTGGTCGCCAATGAGAACACCGTGGCCTACTCTGATGTCAACTGCACCACCGCTACCGGCACCTATCAGAGAATGGCTGTTGTCGATATCTATGAGATCGTCGGCAAGATGGCCAAGACCGATCTGGGCTGGATCAACACCGACAACCTGCTGTAAGCAGTGCTCCAATAACACCACAGGGAAACCTGTGGTGTTATTTTTATCCGTGTTTACTGTATAATTATACATATCTGGCGATGAAAATAGTTAACCGCGCAATCGGTAGGCGAAATGCTTTGTGTATTTTACCTGTAAACCGAGGGCCCTGCGGGGGCAAATCCCGGCATAGTTCCGAAAAGATTCGGATGGGGAAAAAAGTGGGAATATGGCGTTGACAAATGTCTGCGCCGGGAGTATAATCCCTGTATTATTACTCACAAAGACGTGAATATTATTCATACGGAGGCTGTATACATGAATAACAAGGATTCCATTAAGAAAATTGTTCTGGCGTATTCCGGCGGCTTGGATACTTCCATCATCATTCCCTGGCTGAAGGAGAACTACAATAACCCCGAGATCATCGCTGTGGCCGGCAATGTAGGCCAGGCGGACGAGCTGGAGGGTCTGGAGGCCAAGGCCATCGCCACCGGCGCAAGCAAGCTGATTGTTGCCGACCTGGTGGACGAGATGGTGGACGAGGTCATCATCCCCAGCCTGAAAATGGATGCCAAGTACGAGACCTATCTGCTGGGCACCGCCTTTGCCCGGCCCGTCATCGGTAAGAAACTGGCTGAAATCGCCCTGGCAGAGGGTGCGGACGCCATTGCCCACGGCGCTACCGGCAAGGGCAACGATCAGGTGCGCTTCGAGCTGGCCATCAAGCGGTTCGCTCCCAACATGAAGATCATCGCTCCCTGGCGGGAGTGGGACATCAAGTCCCGGGACGAGGAGATCGACTACGCCGAGGCCCATAAGGTGCCCCTGAAAATCAGCCGGGAGACCAACTATTCCAAGGATAAGAACCTGTGGCATCTGAGCCACGAGGGCCTGGATCTGGAAGACCCCGCCAACGAGCCTGACTATGACAAGCCCGGCTTCCTGGAAATGGGCGTGTCTCCCATGATGGCCCCCGACGAACCCACCTATGTGACCATCGACTTCGAGGCCGGCGCTCCCGTTGCCATCGACGGCGAGAAGATGAAGGCTTCCAAGATCATTGAGAAGCTGAATCAGCTGGGCGGCGCCAACGGCATCGGCATCATCGACATCGTGGAGAACCGGCTGGTTGGCATGAAGGATCGGGGCGTGTACGAGACCCCCGGCGGCACCATCCTGTACTTTGCCCATGAGCAGCTGGAAATGCTGACCGTGGATAAGGACACTCTCCATGTCAAGCAAAGATTAGCTGTGGACTACGCCGACCTCATCTACAACGGCAAGTGGTACTCCCCCCTGCAGGAGGCTCTCACCGCCTTTGCCAACGAGAGCAACAAGTACGTCACCGGCTCCGTGAAGCTGAAGCTCTACAAGGGCAACATCATCCCCGCCGGCACCACTTCTCCCTACTCCCTGTACTCCGAGAATCTGGTGACCTTCGGCGAGAGCGACTACGACCAGAATCAGGCTGCCGGCTTCATCAATCTGTGGGGCCTGCCCACCAAGGTTCAGGCGCTGCGGGAGCAAGGAAAACTGTAATAAATGCAAAATGCAGAATGCTGAATGCAAAATGCTGCTCCTCTGAGCCGCTTCCTTGCATTTAGCATTTCGCATTACACTGAGGAAAAAGAGGATACGATTATGGCAAAGATGTGGGCCGGGCGGACTTCCGGCGCGACAGACAGCATTGCGGATGATTTTAATTCTTCCATTCGCTTCGACTGCCGTATGTACCGGCAGGATATCACCGGCTCCATGGCCCATGCTGCCATGCTGGGGGCGCAAGGAATCATCGCCCAAAAGGAAGCCGACCAGCTGATCGACGGCTTGCAGGAAATCTTAACCGATCTGGATTCCGGCGCGCTGGAATTTGACATGAGCTGCGAGGATATCCACATGTTTGTGGAGCAGGTGCTGACCCAGCGGCTGGGCGACGTGGGCAAGAAGCTCCACACCGCCAGAAGCCGAAACGATCAGGTGGCTCTCGACCTGCGGATGTACCTGCGGGAGGAAATCGACGAGATTTCTGCCCTCGTAAAGTCTGTGCTGGAAGCCGTGGTTTTGCAGGCGGAAGCCAATAAAGAAGTGATTCTCCCTGGCTACACCCACTTGCAGCGGGCCCAGCCCATTCTCTTTTCCCATCACCTGATGGCCTACGCCATGATGATGCTGCGGGATTTGGGCCGCCTTGCCGACTGCCGGAAGCGGATGAATGTATCTCCCATTGGCTCCTGTGCCCTTGCCGGTACGACATACGATACCGACCGCCGGTTTGAAGCGGAAAAACTGGGCTTTGACGGCATTGCGCTCAACTCCATCGACGGCGTGTCCGACCGGGACTTCTGCGTGGAGCTGATGAGCGCATTGTCCACCCTGATGATGCACCTAAGTCGCTTTTCCGAGGAGATCATCCTCTGGGCCAGCTGGGAATTCAAGTTTGTGGAGCTGTCGGACGCCTATACCACCGGCTCCTCCATCATGCCCCAGAAGAAGAACCCGGACATGGCAGAGCTGGTGCGGGGCAAGACCGGCCGGGTCTACGGCGACCTGATGGCCATGCTCACCACTCTGAAGGGCCTGCCCCTGGCCTACAACAAGGACATGCAGGAGGACAAGGAGGCGGTGTTCGACGCGGTGGACACCGTGAAGATGTGCCTGAAGGTCTTTGCCCCCATGCTTGCCACCATGACCACCCGGCCCGACAACATGAAGAAAGCGGCCCAGGGCGGCTTCATCAACGCCACCGACCTGGCCGATTACCTGGTTAAGAAGGGCATGCCCTTCCGCAGCGCCTACAAGATTTCCGGCCAGCTGGTGGCCAAGTGTATTGCCGAGGGCTGTGTGCTGGAGACCCTGCCGCTGGAAACCTATAAACAGTATTCCGACCTCTTTGACGAAGATCTGTATCAGGACATTGACCTGCTGACCTGCGTTCAGAAGCGGATCTCCGAGGGCGGCACCTCCGTGCAGTCCGTGGAGGCCCAGATCGCCTATGTAAAGGAGCAGCTGGCATGACCAAGGTATTTATTGACGGCAGCGCCGGCACCACCGGCCTGCGGATCCGGGAGCGTCTTGCCGGGCGGAAGGATCTGGAGCTTTTGACCCTGAGCGAGGAGCTGCGCAAGGACCCCAGCGCCCGGAAGGATATGCTGAACGGGGCGGACATCGCCTTTCTGTGTCTGCCCGACGCAGCAGCTGTGGAAGCGGTATCCCTGATTGAAAGCGACCAGACGGCAGTGATCGATACCTCCACCGCCCACCGGGTGAACCCGGACTGGGCCTACGGCTTTGCGGAGCTGTCCGATGCCCACCGAAAGGCAATCGTGACGTCCAAGCGGGTGGCCAACCCCGGCTGCCACGCCAGCGGCTTTATTGCCGGGGTGTACCCGCTGGTCAAGCACGGCGTGATTCCTGCCGATTTCCCCCTTACGGCCTACTCTCTAACCGGCTACTCCGGCGGCGGCAAGAAGCTGATCGCGGAATATGAGGACGAAAACCGAGATGTACGCCACGAAAGCCACCGCATCTACGGCACCACACTGACCCACAAGCACCTGCCGGAAATGCAGAAAATCTGCGGTTTGGCGCAAAAGCCGGTGTTTTCTCCCATCCTGGGCGACTTTTACGCAGGCATGGCGACATCCGTCCTGCTTCCCGGCATCGACGCGAAAACCGCGTGGGAAGCATTAAGCGACCACTATGCGGGGCAGAAATTGGTCAGCGTTGCCCCGCTGGGCGGAGACGAGGCAGTGGTCTACGCCAGCACCTATGCCGGAAAGGACACCATGCGCGTTCAGGTCAGCGGACAAGACGATCAGTGCATGGTCACGGCGATTTTTGATAACTTAGGCAAGGGAGCCTCCGGCGCGGCGATTCAGAACATGAATCTGCTGCTGGGCCTCGACGAGACCACCGGACTGTCCCTGTGAGAAAGAGGAGAGAGCGATGAAAGTGATTGAAGGCGGCGTCTGCGCCGCGAAGGGTTTTTCCGCAAACGGTGTCCACTGCGGCATTCGGAAAAACCATACGAAAAAGGATCTGTCTCTGATTTTCAGCAGCGTGCCGGCAAGCGCCGCCGCTGTATATACCACGAATCTGGTGAAGGGCGCGCCCCTGACCGTGACGAAAAAGCATCTGTCTAATGGCGTGGCCCAGGCGGTGATCTGCAACAGCGGCAACGCCAATACCTGCAACGCAAACGGCATCGAGATTGCCGAGGAAATGAGCGCCCTGGCAGCCAAAGCCCTGGGCATTTCTCCTGACGACATGATCGTCGCCTCCACCGGCGTCATCGGTCAGCCCCTGTCCATTGACCCCATCGCCGCGGGTCTGCCGGAGCTGGTTGCAGGGCTGTCCCCCGCGGGCGGCAAGGCGGCGGCTGAGGGCATCATGACCACCGACACCGTCATGAAGGAGGTTGCCGTGGAGTTTACTCTGGGCGGCAAGACCTGCCATTTGGGCGGCATTGCCAAGGGCAGCGGTATGATTCACCCCAACATGGCAACCATGCTGGTGTTCCTGACCACCGACGCGGCGATTTCTCCCGCCATGCTCCAGAAGGCCCTGTCCGGGGACATCGCCAATACCTTCAACATGCTGTCCATCGACGGCGACACCTCCACCAACGACATGGTGACGGTGCTTGCCAACGGCCTGGCAGGGAACCCCGTGGTGGAGGCCGAGGGCGAGGACTTTACCGCCTTTATGCAGGCACTGAACTCCGTGACCATTGCCCTGTGTCGGAAGATTGCCGGTGACGGCGAAGGCGCGACGAAGCTGCTTGAGTGCAAGGTGAGCGGCGCGGCTGACCTGCCTACCGCCAAGACGGTTGCCAAGAGCGTCATCTGCTCCAGCCTTTTGAAAGCCGCCATGTTCGGCGCGGACGCCAACTGGGGCCGGGTGCTGTGTGCCATCGGCTACAGCGGCGCCCAGGTGGATGTTGACAAGGTGGACGTGGCCTTCCGCAGCGCGGCGGGCACCATCCCGGTCTGCAAGGACGGCGCGGGTCTTGACTTTTCTGAGGAAATCGCGAAAAAAGTTTTGCTGGAAAAGGAAATTGAGATTCTGGTGGAGCTGAACAGCGGCGACGCTTCCTCTACCGCCTGGGGCTGCGACCTGACCTACGACTACGTCAAAATCAACGGCGACTACAGAACGTAACACGGCGGTGAAGGACATGGAAAACGAACTGACAAATATGGAACGGGCCGAGGTGCTGACCCAGGCCCTGCCCTACATTAAGAAATACAGCGGCAAGATCGTGGTCATCAAGTACGGCGGCAACGCCATGATCAACGAGCAGCTTAAGCAGCAGGTGATGGAGGACATCGCCCTGCTGTGGCTCATTGGCGTGAAGGTGGTGCTGGTTCACGGCGGCGGCCCGGAGATCAGCGAAACCATGAAGCGCCTTGGCAAGCAGGCCCAGTTTGTGAACGGTCTGCGGGTCACGGACAAGGAGACCGTGGACATCGTGCAGATGGTGCTGGCGGGCAAGGTCAACAAGACGCTGGTAAACCTGCTGCAAATGAAGGGCGGTCACGCCGTGGGGCTTTCCGGCATCGACGGCGGCATCATCGAGGCCACCATGAAGGACGAAGCTTTGGGCTATGTGGGAAAAATCACCCGCATCCGCACCCAGCCTATTACCGACCTGCTGGAAAAGAACTACATCCCCGTGATTTCCACCGTCGCCAGCGACCGTCAGGGCAATACCTACAACATCAACGGCGACACCGCCGCCGCCTACATTGCCGGCGCCCTGAACGCGGAGCGCTTAATTATGATGACGGATATTGCCGGGATTCTGCGGGATAAGGATGATCCCGGCACCCTGATTCCCGCCCTGACGGTGAAGGAAGCAAAGAAGCTCTTTGACGAGGGCGTGATCTCCGGCGGCATGATTCCCAAGGTGGACTGCTGCATCGAGGCCATCGGCAAGGGCGTGAAGCATGTGGTAATTATGGACGGACGGGTGCCCCACTCCATTCTGATGGAGCTTCTTACCGACGAGGGCGCGGGCACCATGGTTATGGGAGACTGACATGAGCATTATTGAAACAGATCAGGAATACGTTGCGGGCACCTATAAGCGCTTCCCGGTGGAGATCGTCTCCGGCAAGGGCAGCCGTGTGGTGGACGTAAACGGCAAAAGCTATGTGGACATGGGCTCCGGCATCGGCGTTACCGCCTTTGGTTTTGCGGATGAGGAATGGATGGCGGCAGTCACCGCCCAGTTGGGAAAGGTGCAGCACACCTCCAACCTGTATTACACCGAGCCTTGCGCGAAACTTGCCAAGCTCCTGTGCGATAAAACCGGGATGAAGAAGGTGTTCTTCTCCAACTCCGGCGCGGAGGCCAACGAGTGTGCCATAAAAGTGGCGAGAAAGTATTCCGCCGAGAAAAAAGGCATGGACTGCTACACCATCGTGACGCTCCGAAACAGCTTCCATGGCCGCACCCTGACAACCCTGGCGGCTACGGGACAGGAGCACTTTCATCAGCTGTTCCAGCCCCTGACGCCCGGCTTTGTCCATGTGCCCGCGAATGATATCGCGGAGCTCAAGAAGTGCGTTGATGAATTCCATGTGGCCGGTATCCTCATGGAGGTCGTCCAGGGCGAGGGCGGCGTGCTGCCCCTCAACAAAGAATACCTTGTGGCAGCAGATCAGCTGGCCCACGAGCGTGACATTCCCTTTATGATTGACGAGGTGCAGACTGGAAACGGACGCTCCGGCAAGCTCTACAGCTACATGAATTACCCCATCCAGCCGGATATCGTCTCCACCGCCAAGGGACTGGGCGGCGGCCTGCCCATCGGTGCTACGCTGCTGGGGCAGAAGGTTCAGAACGTGCTGGGCTTCGGTGACCATGGCTCCACCTATGGCGGCAACCCCGTGTGCTGCGCCGGCGCGGTCAGCGTGGTGGAGCGGCTGACGGAGGAACTGCTGGCTGAAGTGAAGCAGAAGAGCGACTATATTTTTACTGCGCTGAAGGACGCTCCCGGTGTGGAATCTGTCTCCGGGCTGGGCCTGATGATCGGCGTAAAGACCGTGGCTCCTGCCGGGGATGTGGTGAAAGCCTGCATGGAAAGAGGCGTACTGTGCCTGACGGCCAAGAATAAGGTGCGTCTGCTGCCCGCCCTGAATATTCCCATGGAGGATCTGAAATTTGCCGTAGAGACCCTGAAAGCCGCTGCGGAGGAACTTGCGTGAACAAACGACACTTTTCGCAGACACTTCAAGGAAAAAACGCACAAAAACTGCTGCGCTGGGCCGGATTTCTGGCGGTGACCCTGTGGACGCTGGCGCTGCTGCGGCTGAACTATTGGCGGATCTACGACAACACCTTCTGGGTGGATGAAACCTGGTCTATCCGGCTGGCCAGAATGTCCCTGCCCGATATGGTCAAAAAAACGGCGACGGATATGCACCCACCCCTATTTTACATGCTGGCCATGGCGATGAACCGCCTGCTGGGGGACAACGGCCCCGCGTACCATCTGTCGGCGTTGCTTCCTTATGCAGGAATTCTGTTTCTTGCCTGCACGGAGGTTCGGCGGGAGTTTGGCCTTGGCCCGGCATTCCTGCTGGTGACGATGATGTCTTTGATGCCGGAACCGCTGTACTACAACGTGGAAGTGCGGATGTACTCTCTGGGGGCTTTCCTGGTTTTGGCGGCCTTTCTGGCTCTGAGGAGGATCCTGACCCGGAACCGTCTGCCGGAGTGGGTGGTTTTCTCGCTGGCCTCGCTGGGCGCGGCCTACACCCACTATTATGCCCTGATCAGTGTGGCGTTTTTCTATCTGATTTTAGTCATTCCATCCCTGCGTGACCGGGGATTCCTGCGTCGGACTGCCGTTACCTGGGCGGTTGCCGTGCTGGGTTACCTGCCGTGGCTTGGCGTATTGGTAAAATCCTTTGTGTCAACCTCCGGGGATTGGTGGCTGCAGGAGATCCCGAAGGCCCGGGAATGCTTTGTATATTTCTTTGGGTCCTGGTATTTGGCGGGGCTGTTTGCTTTGACTGTGGCGGTTTTTCTGTTTGTCAGCGTCAAGCGAAAGAGGCCGGATACAGAGGAAAAACCGAAGATGCCGGTGTCGCCCGATGTGCTGTGGATACTGGCGGGCCTTGGGTCTATGGTGGGAACCGTGGCGGTTGGCCTGCTCCTGTCCTACGCGGTGAGACCGTTTTTTGTCATTCGGTATCTGTACCCGCTGACCCCGGTGATGTTCCTGATGCTGGGCTTCTGCCTGTCGCGCCTGGACAGAACAAAGGTGCTTTGCTTTGTTCTTACGGCAGTGCTGGTTGTGTACCTGTGGCCTGGTTATCTGCATATCCGGGACGACTATAAATATCAGGATATGTGTACGGCGGAGTTTCTCGAGAAGGTTCGCCCCGGCGATAACGCGGTTTTCTATATGGAGGGCATGGCGGATTTCCGCTATTATTTCCCGGATATCCCGGAGCGTACCAACTGGATCATCGAGGATGCGGATACTTCTTATACCGAGATCTGGTATTTCCGGGAGACGACAGGACAGCCGCAGGATATTCCCGGTTACCGAAAAGAACTGGTCACGGAGGGCCTGTTTACAGGCTGGTATTATTACTACGCATGGCGGTATCAGGCCATGGCGTAACGCTGGTTTGGAGGAATCAATATGAATTTGAAAGGCAAAAGCTTTTTGAAGCTGCTGGATCTGACCCCGGAGGAGATCGGGGGGCTGCTGGAGCTGGCGGCAAAGCTGAAGGCAGAAAAAAAGGCCGGCGTACCCCATCGGCTGTGTGAAGGCAAAAACATCGTCCTGCTGTTTGCCAAGGACTCCACCCGCACCCGCTGCGCCTTTGAGGTGGCGGGCCACGATCTGGGTATGGGCGTGACCTACATCGGCGCCTCCGGCTCGCAGATGGGCAAGAAGGAGTCCATCGCGGATACCGCCCGGGTGCTGGGCAGAATGTTTGACGGCATCGAGTATCGCGGCTTTGCGCAGACCATCGTAGAGGATTTGGCGAAATTCTCCGGGGTTCCCGTGTGGAACGGCCTGACCAATGAGTTCCATCCCACCCAGATTCTGGCGGATTTTCTCACCATTTCCGAGCATTTTGGCAGCCTCAAGGGAAAGAAGCTGGTGTACATGGGAGATGCCCGGTACAATATGGGCAATTCTCTCATGGTGGGCTGTGCCAAAATGGGCATGCACTTCGTCGCCTGCGCCCCGGAAAGCTACTTCCCCAACGCCGAGCTGGTGAATACCTGCCGGGAAATCGCGGCGGAAACCGGCGCCACCATCGAGCTGATCACCGATCCCATGACCGCCGTCCAGGGCGCGGACGTGATCTACACCGACGTGTGGGTGTCCATGGGTGAGCCGGACAGCGTCTGGCAGGAGCGCATTGACGCGCTGACCCCCTACCGGGTTACCATGGAGCTGATGAACGCCGCGGGAGAACAGTGCCGCTTCATGCACTGCCTGCCCGCTTTCCACGACCTGAAAACCACCATCGGCGCGGAAATCTACGATAAATTCGGTATCGACTGTATGGAGGTTACCGACGAGGTGTTCGAAAGTGATCGTTCCATCGTCTTTGACGAGGCGGAGAATCGGATGCACACAATCAAAGCCGTCATGGCGGCAACACTGTAACAGAAAAGGAAATAAAATGAACTGTCATTCCGAGACAGTGATCACACTGGCGTGGGAATCCCCTAAATCGAAGGAGATTGCCACACCAGTGACATCGGTCACTGGTTCGCAATGACAGTTTTTCATTATACGGTCAGATTCTGAATCCACTTGCCCTGCTTCAGCATGAAGGCGCCGATGGCACATTTGAGCAGATTGGCGGACAGGCAGATGGCAAACAGGGGAATGATAGAAAGATCCGTGAACCGGCTCAGACAGAAGGCCAGCGGCACGCAGCAGATCCACACAAAACAGCTGTCAAACAGGAAGGTCACCAGGGTCTGACCGCCGGAACGCAGAGTGAAGTAGGTGGCGTTGACGTAGGCGTCGAAGGGCATGAACAGGGCGTCGATGCAGATCAGGACGGCTGCGAGACTGCGTACAGCATCGGTGGTGTTGTAGATCATAGGGAACAGCCCGGAAACCGAAGCCATCAGCAGACCGAAGACAATGCCGGAGCTGACAGACAGGGTCAGCAGCTTTCGGTTGGAATCTCGCACCTCCGCTTCCGTCCGGCCCGCGCCCAGCATCTGGCCCATGATGATGCCCACAGCGTTGCCCAGAGACAGGAATACCACGCTTGCCAGATTGAACAGGGTGCTGGTAATGTTCATGGCGGGTACCACGTCAAGTCCACAGGTAGAATAGCACTGGTTCATAAAGGCCATGCCGCTGGACCAGAGAGCCTCGTTGACAAGCAGCGGCATTCCCTTGACGATGATGCTTTTCAGCAGCGTTCCCGGCAGATACGGGCTGCGGTAGGCACCCACGATGAAGCCATTGCGCTGGGGGTTGCGGTGTACCCATCCGGCGAGGATCGCCAGCTCCACATACCGGGAGATGACAGTGGCGAGGGCCGCGCCTTCGACACCCATTTTCGGCGCGCCGAAGTGGCCGAAAATCAGCACATAGTTGAGACACAGGTTTACCAGCACCGCGACGATTCCGGCCAGCATGGGTAGGAAGGTGTTGCCGCATTCCTTCAGGGTGCTGGCATAGGCGGTGGCAATGGCAAAGGGCAGGAAGCCCCAGAGCATGATGGCAAGATACTTTAAGCCGTAATCCAGGGCGCCTGCCGCCATGGCGGCATCGCCGTCGCCGGTCAGGTACAGTCCGATCAGGCTGCCGCCCTTCAGGGCGAATACAGTGCCTCCCAGCAGGCCGAGAAGCAGGCAGATCAGAAATTTGAACCGAAAGGTGTAGCGCACGCCTTCGGTGTCGGCGGAACCATGGAACTGGGCGGTAAAAATTCCGGCACCGGAGGTGGCGCCAAAGATGCACAGGTTAAAGACAAAAATCAGGCCGTTGACGATGGACACGCCGCTCATGGGTATGGTGCCCACCTGACCGACCATAATGTTGTCAAGCAGGGATACAAAGTTCGTGATGCCGTTCTGAACGATAATGGGCACGGCAATCCCAAGAACACGGCGGTAAAACGCCTTGTTGCCGATGTAACGTTGGAACATAGGATACTCCTTTAGTGTGGAGAGTGAAGAGTGAAGAGTGGAGAGACAATCTCCACTCTTTCTCCTGACCATTATTTTTTGCTGACAAGTTGAGTTTGCAGCGTTCTGGTTGTGGCTGAGAGCATTTTTTGCAGTTCCTTACAGTCTGCGTACATGGATTTGTATTCTTCCGGGTGAAGATAGTCGGTGTCATACAACAGTTCCAGCCAGTATAGTGTTTCGTTGCATTCTTTTAATGCTATATAGACTTTAGCAAGAAAATCCTTCTTGCTCATGGCGCATTCACTTTTTGCCAGATTCGCTCCGATACTGGTTCCACTGCGCAGGAACTGTTTTGACAAAGTGTACTCGTTTTTCTCTCTGCACAGGTGCTGATACAGGTGCACAACACGAATGGCAAAGCGTTTACTCTTATACCGTGCTGTACGTTCTTCTCCAAAATCTGCACTCTCTACTCTGCACACTCCACTCTGAATCAGATTTCTTTGCCGCCGATGAAGACCCGCTTTTCGGAGTAGTCGGGGGCGCAGATGATGAAGTCTGCCAGCTTGCCCTCCTCGATGGAGCCGATCTGATCCAGCACGCCCAGGGCCTTGGCGGGGTTGTAAGTCGCGGCCCGGACGGCTTCCTCCTCGGGAATGTTCCAGCTGAGGACGTTGGTTAGACACTGCCAGAGGTTGGCGGCGGAGCAGGCGATGGTGCCGTCGGCTAAGCGGGCAACGCCGTCCCGGAGCCAGGCGTCCTGACCACCCAGCTCAAACTTGCTGCCCTCGGGCAGACCGGCGCAGCGTCCAGAGTCGGAGACCAGAATCATGCGGTTTTTGAACATGGTGAAGGCCAGCCGGACGGAGGCGGGGTGGATGTGGTAGCCGTCGCAGATGATCTCCGCCTGCACCTTGGGATTTTCCACGGCGGCGGGGATGACACCGGGGTTGCGGTGGTGAATGCCGGGCATGGCGTTGTACAGGTGAGTCAGATGGGTCACGCCGGCGTCCACAGCGGCCTTGGCATGGTCGTAGTCGGAATCGGTGTGGGCGATGGACACGGTGCACAGCTTGCTGGCCTTTTCCACGAACTGGGCCGCGCCGGGCAGCTCGGGAGCGATGTCCACAATGCGCACCAGACCGTCGCAGCCCTCGAAGAGGGTCTTGAAGCCCTCAAAATCCGGCTCCTTCAGGTAGTCGGGGTTCTGGGCGCCCCGCTTTTTGTAGGAGAAGTAGGGGCCTTCCATCTGGATGCCCATGAGCCGGGCGTGTCCCGCAGGGGCTTCGGCCTTCAGCTGCTTTGCCGTGGCGAAGGCCTTCTCCAGCACGTCGTAGGGCAGCGTCATGGAGGCGGGGGCGAAGGAGGTTACGCCATTTTTTGCGTAATAGGCAGCCATTTTTTTCAGGCCCTCGTAGTCGCCGTCGGAGAAATCCGCGCCGGAGTTGCCGTGACTGTGGACATCCACCAGACCGGGGATGACGGTGGCGCCCTTCAGGTCGATGGCATCCGCGGGAACCGTCTCGGGCAGCACCGCGCCGAACCGGCCGTCCTTCACTTCGAACGCACCGCTGACAAAGTGGAAATCAGAGGTAAAAATTCTGGCGTTTTTATAGAACATAGAAAACTCTCCTTTGGGGTTAATTTACAAAATTATCGTATCATGAACCGGCAAAAAAAGCAATCGGCTTTGCCGGAAAAGTTCCCGGAGGAAAAGATATCGTAGAAAACGGTTGTTATTTTGGGGCTTGCCTGATATAATGGAACCCAATGAAAAGGAAGCGGAGAAAGAGGTGGCGAAATGAAGATTTCAAAGCTGGCGTCAGCGATGTTTTTCGCAGCGGGAACCGTGCTGCTGGTGGGTTCTGTCGTTATGAGCTTTGCGGCGCTGAGCAGACCTGCAAAGGCTGTGAAGCCGACGCAGGAAGCAAATGCGTGCGCCCAGTCGGTAATCAGGGCACTGGATGATGGCGACCTTTCCAAAGTGGAGGAATATTTCTATGGAAAGCCCACGCTGGGCCTTGAACGGGAGCCTGCCACGGCAGAGGGGAAACAGATCTGGAACGCCTACCGGGACAGCATCACGGTCACTACGGACGGGTATTGCTACGGCGAGGGAACGAATATTTACCAGACCGCAAAAGTGACGGCTATGGATATTACGGGAACCCTGTCCCAATGGGACAAGGGGGCAGGAGAGCTGCTGAAGCAAAAAATAGACGCGGCGGAGGATCCCGCCGTGCTGCTGGATGAAGGCGGGGATGTGCCTCAGACCCTGAAAGACGAGCTTTGCGCACAGGCATTGACGCAGGTGCTGGCCGACGCGAAGACCGTGACCACTCAGATCACCTTCCAGCTCATGGAACAGGACGGTCAGTGGTGGGTGCTGCCGGATCAGGCCATGCTGGACGTTCTGTCCGGCGCAGTAAAGTAAGGAGGGGACAGCCATGGGATACAAACCGAAATACGCTGCCGGCTCCAGAAAGCGGGAACCTGACATTATTCGCACAAAGCCGGAACCGAAGAAGCCGGCTGCCCCGCCCCCAAAAGAGCAGAGTCGTGCCGCCCGGATTGCCCGGATCGTTCTGACGGTAATTCTGGTGCCGCTGTGCGGCTTTGCCACGGTGAAGCTGCTGATGAATATGGTGGAAACCGTGGGAAGACCCAAGGCTGCCACGGTGGCGAAAGTCAAGGACAAGGCGATTTTAGACGACTTTGACGCCTATGTTGAGAAACGGATGTCGCAGGCGGACAGCGGCCTGACCCTGGCCCATCTGGGCCTAACAGAGCTGCCGGAGCCGACGGTGGAGGAGACAGAGCCTGTTCACGAGCACTACACCATCCCCGAGGACGCGCTGGTGGCGCCCAAGCCGGATCAGTCCTGCTTCGGCAAGGTAGACAGCCCCGCGGAGATGGAGCCGATTCTCAAGAAAGCCAAGTGGATTCTGGACGGGCAGAAGACCTACTTCCAGCCTACCCAGCAGATCTATTCCGACAGCTGGATTCGCTACTATCTGGACAGCAGCATCTTTGCCGTGACCTGGCAGGAGGTGCACGACGATTCCGTGTACACCTTCTCCGAGATCAAGGTGGAGGACGCCTCCCAGTTCCGCCGCCATCTGGCGGACGGCACCTACGGCTCCGATACCCAGTACCTGACCACGGAGATGGCGGAAACCGTCAACGCGGTGGTGGCCTCCGCCGGTGATTTCTACCGCTTCCGCAATTTTGGCGCGGTGGTCTATCAGGGGCAGGCCAAGCGGGTGGAGGGCACCTACGCCGAGACCTGCTACATTGACCGCAGCGGCGATATGCACTTCACCCGGGGCGGCGAGGTGCTGACCACCCAGGCGGTGCAGGACTTTGTGGATGCCAATGACATCAATTTCAGCCTTGCCTTCGGCCCGATTCTGGTGGATAATTACGAGCTTGTGGAGCACACCTGGTATGGCGTGGGCGAGATCACGGAAGGCTACGCCCGGGCGGCCCTGTGCCAGATGGATGAGCTTCATTACATTGTGGTGACCGCCAATACAACCGGCCCTCACCAATCCATTCCCACGGTGGCGCAGTTCGCGAATAATATTGCTGCCACCGGCTGCCGCATGGCCTATTGCCTGGACGGCGGTCAGACCGCTTCCATCGTCATGAACAATGATCTTGTAAACCGCCCGGTGTACGGTCAGCAGCGGAAAATCAGCGACATCATCTATTTTGCCACGGCAGTGCCGGAGGGAGGGTCGGACAATGGATAAAATCGCGTTCTACAGCGGCAGCCTGCCGATCTACTGGAATTCCCTCATCCTGACTTTGGCGGCAGCCACCGCCATCTGCTTCTTTCTGGCCTTCTACTTAGGGAAAAGCGGCAACGGGGCGGCGGGCTTCGCGGTGGTACCGCTTGCCATTGTGCTGGGTCTGGTGTGCGCCCGGTTCTTCCACTGGTATTGCCAGAGCGACAGCTATACCGGCTTTTCCGCCGCCATGACCAACTTTGCCGAGGGCGGCTATGCCCTCATGGGCGTATTCTTAGGCTGCCTGCTGGCGGCGGTGATCACCAGAACCCTCTGCCTGCACCGCAATCTGCCGGAGATGCTGGACGCCATGTCCCTTGCGGCCTGCGCCGGGATGACGGTGGGACGGCTCAGCGCCCTGTTCAATGCCTCCGACCGGGGGCAGGTGCTGGTTTCCTTCCGCAGCCTGCCCATCGCCAGCCCCATCAACAACGCGGTGTCCGGGGCGGTGGAGTACCGGCTGGCAACCTTCGCCCTGCAATCCATGGTTGCGCTGGCCCTGCTGATTGGGCTGACGGTGTTCTATGTGAGAGGGCAGAAGGGCGGAAAGCTCCGGGACGGGGACACCTGCCTGGTATTTCTGCTCCTCTACGGCGCGTCTCAGGTGGTGCTGGACAGCACCCGGTATGACTCCCTGTTCTTCCGCAGCAACGGCTTTGTCAGTGTGGTGCAGGTGCTGGGGGCGCTGGCACTGGTGCTGGCGATGATTCTGTTCTCCCGGCGGATGGTAAAGGCCCGGGGGTTCCGGGCGTGGCAGATCTTCCTGTGGCTGCTGATAGCCATTGCCATTGCCGGGGCGGGGTACATGGAATACTACGTCCAGCGCCGGGGCAACGAGGCACTGTTTGCCTACAGCGTCATGAGCGGCTGTCTGGCGGTGGTGATTGCGCTGACCCTGCTGATTCGCAGCCTTGCGGTGGGTGTGGAGAGGAAGTATCATGGAACTGGCGGTTAACGGAAAAATCTATCAGGTGCTGCGCCTGCTGGGGAGGGGCAGCCAGTACTGGTGGAAGTCCCCGGCGTTTCTGGAACGCTTTGCCAAATAAGAAACCCGGGAAGCGGCTGCTTCCCGGGCTTTCGCGTATGTAGAATTACTTACCGGCAAAGGCATCCAGCGCCAGCTTGAAGGCGCCGTAGGCGCCGGCATCGTTGCCCAGCGAAGCCAGGGTGAACCGGGCCTCGGAGGCGGCGTGGAAGACGTACTTCTTAAAGTAGGGCACCACGCCGTCGATGAGCACCTGTCCTGCCTTGCTGACACCGCCGCCGATGACCACCACCTCGGGGTTCACCACGGAGCAGACGTTGCCAAGGAACTCGCCCATATAGCGGTAGACCTGATCCAGAATGGCAAGGGCCTCCTTGTCGCCGTCCTTGGCGGCATCGAAGATATCCTTGCAGGTCAGCTTTTCCACACCCCGCAGGGCGCTGGGGGCGTCTGTGCCCTCCAGATGGAGCTTTGCCAGCCGGACGATGCCGGTGGCGGAGCAGTACTGCTCCACGCAGCCGTATTTGCCGCAGTTGCAGGGCACGGTCTCGTCCCGGTTCAGCACCAGATGACCGATTTCCGCGCCGGAGCCGTGGGCGCCGTGGAGCAGGTTCCCTTCCACCACGATGCCGCCGCCCACGCCGGTGCCCAGGGTGACAAAGACCATGTTGTCGCAGCCCTGACCGCCGCCCTTCCAGAATTCACCCAGGGCGGCCACGTTGGCATCGTTGCCCGCCTTCACGGGGAAGCCGGTGAGGGAGGACAGAGTCTCGGAGATGTTGAACACGCCCCAGCCCAGGTTGATGCACTTATTCACGATGCCCTTGGCGTTGACGGGGCCGGGCACACCGATGCCGAGACCCAGAATGTCGCTGTCGAGGATGCTGTGCTGGGCCAGATAGCCCTTGACGGACGCGGCGATGTCCGGCAGAATCTGGCTGCCGCCATTGGCGGTGACGGTGGGAATCTCCCACTTATCAAGCATTTTGCCGGTTTCGTCGAAGTAAGCGATCTTGACGGTGGTGCCGCCCAGATCAATGCCAAAGCCGTATTTCATAGGGTGAAGCCTCCTGATCTGTTTTTGATACCTCTATTATACATATTCTGATCAAAATTGCCAGCCCTTTGACGAAAAAAATGCGTGATCGGGGAGCAGAGCGGCGGGGCGGCAGGGGACAGGTGTTTTTTTCGCGAAAGGGCTTGCGTTTACGCCGGTTTTGCGGTAACATATAGATGTACTTACAGAAAGGACGTGTTCCATTACATGATTAAAGTTGATATCTCCAATGTCTGGGGTCAGCTGACACTGGCCGACCTGCTGGCAATGGAAAAGGAAGTTGCCGACGCCCACGCCACCCTGGCTGACGGCACCGGCGAGGGCAATGATTTCCTGGGCTGGCTGAACCTGCCCGTCCGGGAAGCCACCGACGAGATCACCCGCATTCAGGCTGCCGCCAAGAAGATTCGGGAAAATTCCGATGTATTTGTGGTCATCGGCATCGGCGGCTCCTACCTTGGTCCCCGGGCTGCCATCGAGCTGCTGCAGGGCCCCAACCACAACATCGGCAAGGGCAAGGGCGATCCCCAGATCTTCTTCGCCGGCAACGGCCTGAGCACCCGTCACTGGAACGAGCTGTGCCGTCTGCTGGAGGACAAGGACTTCTCCATCGCCATCATCAGTAAGTCCGGCACCACCACCGAACCTGCCATCGCCACCCGTGCCCTGCGCTGGATGCTGGAGCGCAAGTACGGCACCGACGGCGCCAAGGATCGGATTTTCGCCATCACCGACCCCTGCAAGGGTGCTCTGCGCCAGATGGCCACTGAGGAGGGTTGGGAGACCTTCGTGATCCCCCCCAATGTGGGTGGCCGCTTCTCCGTGCTGACCCCCGTGGGTCTGCTGCCTCTGGCTGTGGCCGGGATCGACATCATGGAGCTGATGAACGGCGCTATGGACGCCAAGGAAAGCTACGACCTGCGCTCCTTCGAAAACCCCGTCTGGCAGTACGCCGCTGTTCGTAACCTGCTGTACCGCAACGGCAAGGCCATGGAGATTTTTGAGTCCTTTGAGCCGGGCTTCAAAATGTTCGGCGGCTGGTGGCAGCAGCTTTTCGGCGAGTCCGAGGGCAAGGACGGCAAGGGCATCTTCCCCGTCACCGCCGAGTTCACCGCCGATCTGCACTCCCTGGGCCAGATGATTCAGGCCGGCGAGCGGAACATTTTTGAGACCATGGTTCGCTTCGACGCTCCCGAGGCCAAGTACACCATCGGCGGCGACTGGAAGAATCTGGACGGCCTGAACTATCTGGAGGGCAAGACCCTTGACTTCGTGGACGAGAAGGCCTACCTCGGCACTCTGGCTGCCCATGTGGACGGCGGTGTGCCCGTCATCACCATGGACTGCGGCGAGCTGGACGCCCGGAAGGTGGGCGAACTGTTCTACTTCCTGGAGCTGTGCTGCGGTGTGTCCGCCTACGTTCTGGGTGTGAATCCCTTCAACCAGCCCGGTGTGGAGCTGTACAAGCGCAATATGTTCCAGCTGCTGGGCAAGCCCGGTTACGAGAAATAAATATCATCTGGGGAGGACGCAACGTCCTCCCCGGAATTCTCTTGGGAAAAATGTAAAATAGTAGTTGCAAATTTCTCCGTTTACTGGTAGAATGTGCATAAGCCAAAAATAAAGGCAAGGAGGACATTCCTATGATTCATGTTATTATGGGCCTGAAGGGCTCCGGCAAAACAAAGAAGATGATCGACGCCATCAACGGCGCGGTGGCTGAGGCTCACGGCGATGTGGTCTGCATCGAGTACGGCAGAAAGCTGACCTACGATCTTTCTTATAAGGTTCGTCTTGTGGACTCCAAGGAGTACGGCATTTGCAGCAGCGAGATGCTCAAGGGCTTCCTGAGCGGCCTGCACGCCGGTAACTTTGACATCACCAACGTCTTTATCGACAACCTGTACAAGACCATCGGTGCCGATCTGGCAGCCGCTGAGGACTTTGTGGCATGGTGCGCCAAGTTTGCCGCTGATAACAGCATGGAGATCACCATTACCATCTCCGAGGATCCCGCCAAGGCCAGCGATGGCATGAAGCA
Organism: Clostridiales bacterium; assembly: GCA_022786995.1. Taxonomy (GTDB): domain Bacteria; phylum Bacillota; class Clostridia; order Oscillospirales; family Oscillospiraceae; genus Faecousia. The sequence continues at coordinate 36,452 of JALFUW010000071.1, read as the reverse complement.
GTATCTGTAAGATAAGTACATCCCAAGCCGCTGCAGCGGGAAGCTGCGGCGGCTTTTTGCTTTCGGCGCGAAAACGGCAGAAGAATGCCCCTGCCTGGATACTATGGCTGCCCCTCGGTTTCAGCCGGTGGTAATTTTGCCATACTCGATAAACTGTCTTTACACAAAGCGGAATCGTATGGTATAATCCCCATTGGTGATATCATGGATCGTACCAACATTGAAAAAATCGCCCAATCGGCGGAAGATAAGGTGCTTCTTGCCAAACTCTGGGACAAAATAAACGCCGGTATTCGCAAGAACATCCCGGCTTCCACCTGTTTCCTGTCTGCGCGGGAGCAGGAAATGGCAAAATACCTCTTTGGCTGCCCCGAAGGGCTTCACTTTTTTGGCGGCTATGGGGGTGCCGAGCGGAAAATGCTGATTTTTCTTCCTGACTATCTGGAAGAAGCTGCTTTCTTTGAGGAGGATTCTCCCTGCGCCTGTCTGAGAGCCACCTTCTATCAGGGGGACAGCCCCAGCCACCGGGACTTTCTGGGGGCGCTGATGGGCGCCGGCATCGGGCGGGAGACCGTGGGAGATATCTGCGTGGGAACGGGAACCTGTGATTTCTTCGTCACGGCGGAAATTGCTCCCTACCTTTTGCAGAATTTCGCCTCCGCCGGGCGTACCAAACTCCATTTGGAGCGGATTCCCCTGACGGAAGCTTCCATCCCGGTGCCGGAAACCAAGGAAATCAAGGACACCCTTGCCTCCCTGCGCCTGGACAGCGTGATTTCCTCCGGCTTTCGTGTGGGGCGGAGTCTGGCGGCCCAATACGTCACCACGGGGAAAGCTGCCATCGACGGTCTGCCTTGCGAGAAGCCGGACAAGCCGGTTCCCGAGGGGGCCAAAATCTCCGTCCGGGGCCTTGGAAAGATACAACTGCAAAAAGTCAACGGGAAAACCAGAAAAGATCGAATTTCGGTGGTGATCCACCGCTATGTGTGAGGAAAACGCTATGAATATGAGTGAAGTGATTACCAGAATCAACGTTCTGGCGAAGAAAGCGAAAACCGAGGGCCTGACTGACGAGGAGGTAGCCGAGCGGGATAAGCTGAGAAGAATTTATATTGATTCCGTCAAGGCGAACCTTGTTGGTCAGCTGGAAAACACCTACATCGTCGGCCCCGACGGCACCAAGAAAAAATTGGAACGCAAGTAAAGGAGGGATTCCATGGCATTTCTGCCCATTAGCAAGAAAGAAATGTTGGAGCGGGGCTGGGAAACCTGCGACTTTGTCTATGTCATCGGCGACGCCTACGTCGATCACCCCTCCTTCGGTCACGCCATCATCAGCCGGGTGCTGGAAAAGAACGGCTACAGTGTCGGCATCATCTCCCAGCCGGATTGGAAGAATCCCAAGTCCATCGACGTGTTCGGACGGCCCCGGCTGGGGTTTCTGGTGTCCGGGGGCAATATGGACTCCATGGTGAACCACTATTCCGTCACCAAGCATAAGCGGAAAACCGATGCCTTCACCCCCGGCGGGTTCATGGGCAAGCGCCCGGATTACGCTACCATCGTCTACTGTAACCTCATCCGCCAGACCTACAAGGATGTGCCCATTTTAATCGGCGGCATTGAAGCAAGCCTGCGAAGGCTAGGGCACTACGACTACTGGTCGGAGAGCATGAAGCGCTCCATACTGCTGGACAGCCAAGCCGACCTTCTCATGTACGGCATGGGGGAAAAGAGCATCGTGGAGATTGCGGAGGCGCTGAATGCCGGTATGAACGTCCGGGACATCACCTACATCGACGGCACCGTGTTTAGGGCCAGCGAGCTGGACGAGAGCCTGCCCACCATCGTTCTTCCTTCTTTTGAGGAACTGAAAGCCAATAAGAAAAAATACGCCGAGTCCTTCAAAATCCAGTATGGCAACTGTGATCCCTTCACCGCCAAGCGTCTGGCGGAAGCCTACGGCAAGGAATTCGTGGTGCAGAACCCGCCTCAGAAGCCCCTGACCATGGAGGAGATGGACGCCGTCTACGACCTGCCCTATGAGCGCACCTGGCACCCCAGCTACGCAAAATTGGGCGGCGTGCCCGCCATCGAGGAGGTCAAATTCAGCCTTGTAAGTAACCGGGGCTGCTTCGGGGCCTGCTCCTTCTGCGCGCTGACCTTTCATCAGGGCAGAATCGTGCAGGTTCGGAGCCATGAATCCATTCTCAGGGAAGCGGAAATCATGGTGAAGGACAAGGATTTCAAGGGTTACATCCACGATGTGGGCGGCCCCACCGCCAACTTCCGGCACCCGGCCTGCGAAAAACAGCTGACGAAGGGGGCCTGCGGCGGGCGGCAGTGCCTGTACCCGACTCCCTGCAAGAATATGAATGCCGACCACAGTGACTACATCGCCCTGCTTCGCAAGCTGCGCAAAATCCCCGGGGTGAAGAAGGTATTCGTGCGCAGCGGTATTCGCTTTGACTACCTTCTGGCGGACAAAAAGGATACCTTCTTCAAGGAACTGGTGCAGTATCACATCTCCGGGCAGCTGAAGGTGGCCCCGGAGCACGTTGCAGACCCGGTGCTTTCCCGGATGGGCAAGCCCAGAAACGCGGTTTACAACAGGTTTGTGGACAAGTATTTCGCCCTGAATAAACAGTACGGTATGAATCAGTATTTGGTTCCTTACCTCATGTCCAGCCATCCCGGCTCCACCATGAAGGAAGCTGTGGAGCTGGCGGAGTACATCCGGGACATGGGCTACAACCCGGAGCAGGTGCAGGATTTCTACCCCACCCCCTCCACATTGTCCACAGTGATGTACTATACCGGCCTTGATCCCAGGACGATGGAGCGGGTCTACGTCCCTACAGACCCTCATGAGAAGGAAATGCAGCGGGCGCTGATCCAGTACCGCAACCCCAAGAACTACTATCTGGTGAAAGAGGCCCTGCTGAAAGCCCACCGGGAAGACCTGATCGGCTCCGGGCCCAAGTGCCTGATTCGGGCAGTACCCCCCAAGCGGCCGGATGTGTCAAGAACACCAGGGGTATCCTCTGTACCACGCAATCGAAGCGTCCCATCAAAAAAGAAGGGCGGACGGGGCAGAAAATAGGCGGGCATCCATAGGCCCATACGATTCATTCGCGTCTTTTTTCGGCGGAAACGGAACGGGAGTCTCCGGGCAAGCATGGCATTGCGAGTCGGCGTACTTTGCTGGCTGGGGATGACGGACGACGCGGATAACTTGTTCTATCCCTGCGGTGGGTATCTTCAGGAAAGGAAACGATATGGTAATCGGAATTATCGGAGGCGGAGCGTCGGGCATGGCGGCGGCGCTGGCCGCGGCGGAGAACAGGCAAGCACAGGTTATTCTCATGGAGCGCCAGACCCGGGTGGGCCGGAAGCTGCTGTCCACAGGAAACGGACGGTGCAATTTAACAAACCTTCACGCGGGGGAAGGCGGCTACCATGGAAACAACCCGGTCTTTGCCCAGTACGCCCTGTCTCAGTTCCCGCCGGAAGCGGCGCGAAACTGGTTTCACGGCCTGGGGCTTCTGACTGTTGCGGAGGATTCGGGGCGGGTGTATCCCTACTCCGATCAGGCCAATTCTGTTGTAGATGTGCTGCGTTTCGCGTTGGAACAGCCAAATATTCAGGTAAAACTGGGCATTGAGGTGGAAAAAGTGAAGAAAACCCCCAATGGCTTCCGTGTGGAAGCCAAGGGGGCGCCGGTGGAATGTGACAGGCTCATCATTGCCTGCGGCGGCCTTGCGGGCACGAAGCTGGGCGGCTCCATGTCCGGCTATAAGCTGCTGAGGTCGCTGGGCCACAGCTGCACGAAGCTCCGGCCCACGCTGGTGCAGATCAAGTCCGGCTGGGCCGGGTGTCCGTCCCTCAAGGGCGTCCGGGCGAACTGCCGGGCGGAAATCCTCCATAATGGGGTCGTCACCGCCCAGAGCACCGGGCAGCTCCAGTTTACGGAGTACGGACTGTCCGGCCCGGTGATTTTCGAGATTTCCCGGGATGTGTGTCAGGGCGGGGGAAGCTGGGCATGCCGGATGGATTTCCTGCCGGAACTGTCAAACGAGGAGCTTCGCCGGGAGCTGGAACGGCGGCGGGAAACCAGTCTTCCCGTGTCCGAGCTGCTGACGGGCATCCTGCACAATCGTCTGGGCCGGGTGCTGACCCAGAGCGCGGGATTGACTCCCAACGCTTCTGTAAAAGACTTGTCCGACTGGGAGATCGGGCAGGCTGTGGAGGCGGTCAAGGCTTTGGAGGTTTCCCTGACAGAGCCTATGGGCATGGACAGTGCGCAGGTCACCGCCGGGGGCATTGTGACGGCAGAATTTGACGAAAAAACCATGGAAAGCCGCCTGATTCCCGGCCTTTATGCCTGCGGCGAGGTGCTGGACATCGACGGCGACTGCGGCGGCTATAATTTGCAATGGGCGTGGAGCTCTGGCCGACTGGCGGGCCTTCACGCGGGAGGGATACTATGATCAGACTGCGGGACATCAGCCTGCCCCCGGAGCACAATGCCCACCAGCTTCAGTTTGAGGCGGCGCGGCTTCTCCGGCTGAACAATTCCAAAATCCGAACGCTTTCCATCGTCCGCCGCAGCGTGGATGCGAGAAAGAAGCCGGATGTGAAAATCATCTACACCGTGGACGTGGCGGTGGAGGGAAACGAACAGAAAATTCTCCGCATGAGCGGCTGCAAAAAGGCATCCATCGCGCCCACATCCTTCTATCAAGCGCCGAAAAACCTGCCCGCCCCGGAAAAGCGGCCCGTGGTGGTGGGCTTCGGCCCGGCGGGGATGTTCGCCGCCCTGATTCTGGCCCTGGCGGGCTGGAAACCGCTGGTTTTGGAGCGGGGCGAGGACGCACAGACCCGCCATGAAAAGGTGGAAGCCTTCTTTGCGACCGGGGTCCTGGATGAAAAAAGCAACGTCCAGTTCGGTGAAGGCGGCGCGGGTACCTTTTCCGACGGCAAGCTGAACACCGGGGTGAATAATCCCCGCATCGGCTGGGTGCTGGAACAGTTTGTGAAGGCCGGTGCCCGGGAGGACATCCTCTATGACGCCAAGCCCCATGTGGGCACGGATGTTTTGCTCACTGTGGTGCAAAACCTGCGCAAACGGATCATTTCTCTCGGCGGTGAGGTTCGCTTCAACACCCAGGTCACCGGGCTTTGCGTCGAAAATGGACAATTAACGGGCCTGAAAACCGATTCCGGGGAGAGCATTCCCTGTGACGCGGCGGTTCTCGCCATCGGCCACAGCGCCCGGGACACCTTTGAAATGCTGGAAGGGGCGGGAATTCCCATGGAACCCAAGCCCTTTGCCATGGGCGCGCGGATTGAGCAGAAGCAGAGTGTCATCAACCGTGCCCAGTACGGCGGGGAAAATCCGGCCCTGCCCCCGGCGGACTACAAATTGGCAGAGCATTTGGACGATTCCACCGTTTACACCTTCTGCATGTGCCCCGGCGGGCATGTAGTGGCGGCGGCAAGTGAACATGGCCGCATCGTCACCAACGGCATGAGCAATGCCGACCGGGAAGGGGAGAACGCCAACGCGGCGCTCCTCGTCACGGTGAACCCCGCCGATTTTCCCTACGAGGGGACGTTAGGCGGAATGCGCTGGCAGCGGGAAATTGAGGAGCGTGCTTATCAGATCAGCGGCAGCTACCGCGCCCCGGCGCAGAAGGTGGGAGACTTCCTGGCCCACCAGCCAAGCACGGGCGCGGGGAGCGTCAGCCCCACCTACCGCCCCGGCGTGACCTGGTGTGATCTGCACGATGTTCTGCCGGAAAAGCTGACCGCTGCCATGGAGCAGGCCCTGCCGAAGCTGGACAGAAAGCTTTCGGGCTTTGCGGCCCCGGATGCGGTGCTGACGGCCCCCGAAACCCGTAGTTCTTCTCCCGTCCGCATCCTCCGGGATGAAACCCGCCAGTCCAAAATCCGGGGCCTGTACCCCACCGGCGAGGGCGCGGGCTACGCCGGGGGCATCATGTCCGCCGCCATTGACGGTATGATGACGGCGGAAGCAATCCTAAATGCAAAATGATAAATGCAGAATGCAAAATAGTGGTTTCTCCTTCGGAGAAGATTTAGAATCATCCGCGCAGCGGATACCATCATTTTGCATTCTGCATTTTGCATTTATCATTATTTTGCCCCCAGCGCCATGACCAGCACGACCACAAAGCACTGCGCAGCCAGAATCAGAGGAATGCCCAGGGTGAATTTCAGGTGCTGGGTCTTGTGCCGGAACAGGTACATTCCCGCAAGGCTTCCCACGCTGCCGCCCAGAGCCGCTACCAGCAGCAGGGTGGACTCCCGGACGCGCCAGCGGTTTTTCTTAGCCTTCCACTTGTCCACGAGCATAAGCAGGAACCCCGCCGCATTGATTATAAGCAGGTAGTATAAAAGCAGTTTCATGTGACTTTCCTTTCGGGAGGGATGATTGTGAAGAAGATCATTGTGATGCTGATGATGTCCCTGTTGCTGTCCGGCTGCGGGGCAAAGGAGACACTGGAGACCGTAGCCGATGACATCCCCTTGCAGCCGGTGCTGGCGGAACCGGCCCAAATCAGCGTCCGCCTGCCGGATAACGCGGTGTCCCCGGTGCTGGAAAGCGATACTGAGCAGGTCTATCTGTGTGAGGATTACGAAATCGCCATCGAGACCCGATCTTCCGGCGACATTGGAGGCACCATCACCGCCTTAACCGGCTTTGACCCGGAACAGCTCACCGTCATGCACACGAAGCAGGAAAACGCCGACCGCTACGAGTTCGTCTGGGCCTCCGCGGGGGAAGAAGGCGACCGGCTGGGCCGGGCGGTGGTGCTGGATGACGGCAGCTATCACTACTGCATGTCCGTCCTCCGGGACGCAGAGAATCAGAAAAAATCTCAGGTGGTGTGGAGCGACGTATTTTCGTCCTTTTCTTTGTCATCCTGAGCGAGCAAAGCGAGTCGAAGGATCTACTTTGTTTCGATAGCGGAAAGATCCTTCGACTTCGCTCAGGATGACAGACTAATACTGCGCCAGCGCCTCCTGGCACATGGCTTTGCAGGCGTCGATGACGCTCTGGGGATACAGGATTTTCGCCTTGCCGCCAAAGCCAATGACCCAGCTTAAAAACATGGGGGACACTGCCACGTTGACGGTGCAGACAAAGTGCTCCTCCCCGTCGGGAATCAGCAGAATATCCTTGCCGAAGCGGTCGATGACCACGTTGATGAGACTGCGGTGGAAGCGGAGCTTTACATCGGCGGTCTGGCCTGAGTACATCTGAAACAGCCGGTTGGCGTGCTCCACCAGGGCCTTGCCGGAAAGCGCCGGGCAGGAAACTCTTACTTCCTCCAGCAGCCGGATGTCGCTCATGCGGTCGACACGGTAGGAGGTGACGCCGTGGCGGGGGGACAGGGCCAGCAGGTAGCAGTTTTCGTTGTCCTGGCACAGGCCGTAGGGGCTGGCCTGATAGTCCCGGTCGCGGTAGACCCGCTGGCGGCTTAAGTCAAAGTCAAAGTAGCGGAAGGCAATCTGCCGGTTCTCGGCAATGGCGTCCTGAATGGTGTCCACATTATAATAGATGGTCTCATTCATGCTCTTGACCCGGCCGGACACCACCACATCCCGGCGCATGAGCCGGGCGTCGTAGACGCTGCACTGGCTGCACAGCTTCTCAATCAGCTCCCGGGATTTCTTTTCTGTGAGAAATCGGCTGGACTGCACCGCGTCGATGAGCAGCTTTAATTCCGGCAGCTCAAAGTTCCGGGAGGCAATGTAATACCCGCCGCCCTTGCCCGGCAGGGACACGATGTCTACGCCGTAGTCCTGCAAAGCCGCGATATCCGAGTAAACGGTCTTGCGGTCGCATTCGATATCGTGCTGCTGCGCTAACATACTTTGCAGCTCCGACGCTCTCACCGGGTGCTCCCGGTGGGAGTTTTTTTGCAGATAGTCGAGGATGTAGAAGATTTTCAGCTTCTGGTTGTCAGATTTTGGCAATTAAATCCCCCCGGGATAGTTGACAGTTGATAGTTGACAGTTGATAGTTATGGATCATTAACTGTCCACTGTCAACTGTTCACTGTCAACTCGACTCATAGATGCAATATATTATACCACAACCCTATCGTTGAGCAAGGGTCAATTTGCATTTTCTCCGGGAATGTGCTATAATGCGCCAAAAGGAGGGACAATCATGGGTTATTTTGGATGTCATCTGTCTGCCAGCGGCGGGAATGTGGCTATGGTGAAGACCGCCATGTCCATTGGGGCCGATACCTTCGCCTTCTTCACCCGGAATCCCCGGGGCAGCAAGGCGAAAAAAGAGGATGCCGCCGATGCGGCGAAAGCTGTGCAAATGCTGCAAAGTGAAAACTTCGGAAAGCTGGTGGCCCACGGGGCCTACACCATGAATCTGTGCACCGCCGACCCCGAGGCCCGGGCCTTCGCGGCGGAGGTGCTGGAGGATGATCTGCGCCGGATGGCGGCGCTGCCCGGCAACTTCTACAATTTTCACCCCGGCAGTCATGTGGGGCAGGGGACGGAAGCGGGGATTGACTACATTGCCGCCGCTCTGAAAAACGCCTTGGGCCACGGCTACCCGGTGACGGTGCTGCTGGAAACCATGGCAGGCAAGGGAAGCGAGGTGGGCGGACGTTTTGAAGAACTGAAAGCGATCATCGATGCCGTGGGAAGCCCCGATGTGGGCGTGTGCCTTGACACCTGCCACGTCTACGACGCAGGCTATGATATCGTGAAGGATCTGGACGGGGTTCTGGGGGAATTCGACAGAATCATCGGGCTGGACAAGCTGAAAGCCCTGCACCTGAACGATTCCAAAAATCCCTTTGCCAGCCACAAGGACCGACACGAATGCCTTGGACAGGGGTCGCTGGGGGTGTCCACCTTTGCGCGGATCGTCAACCACCCGCAGCTTCGGGACAAGCCCATGATTCTGGAAACCCCCAACGAGCTGCCCGGCTATCAGGCGGAGATCGCGCTGCTGCGGTCGCTGGAGTCTTAAGAAAAAGTTCATTTGACATATCCAGCGGAATATGTCATTTTATAATAAAAGAAATTCGTATCCCATTCACGGAAGGAGGGGAGAATCTTGGAAGAATACCTTCACACGCTAGCGGTTGACCCGGCGCTGCTCACGACCCAGTATATTGGGTTTCTTCGCTATGCCGTACCGGTGCTGACATTTTTACTGCTGCTTCGCTGCGTCTGGCCCCTGCTGACCTTCCGCCGGGAGCCGGAGATCTGGGCATGGCTGAACCTGACCGACGGCACCCAGATCCCCATTACCCACTGGGAGAACGTGATCGGCCGCAGCAAGAACTGCGACGTGACCATCGACTTTTCCACCATCTCCCGCAACCACGCGGTGCTGACCCGCTACGATGACGGCAGCTGGACGCTGCTGGATATTGGCTCCAAGACGGGTACCTTTGTCAATGACCGGCCCATTCAGATCTGCGCCCTCAAGCCCAGAGACCGAATCTCTATCGGCGGCGTGGAAATGCAGCTGCAGCCTATTACTCAGCGGCAGGAGCTGCGGCAGGCGGAGCTGCGCACGAAAGCGGCCTCCGGCTGGGACAGCGTGACCAACCTGATGCTGCTGACAATTTTACAGTGCATGATGACCCTGGGATTTCTCCTCAAAGGGGAAAGTGTGGATTTTCCCAACATTCTGCGGGGATTTGGCGGCATTATGCTGAGCCAGTGGGTGCTGTACATTTTCTACTGCATCATCCACAGAAAGTCCTTTGAAGTGGAGACCATCGCCTTTTTTCTGTGTACCATGGGCATGGCGGCCATCGCCACCGTGAAACCCGGAGAAGCGGTGAAGCAGCTGTACGCCATGATTTTGGGTATCGTGGCCTTCCTGTTCCTCGGCTGGTCTTTGCGTGATCTGGAGCGGGCCAAGGTGGTTCGCTATTTTGCCGTGGCGGCAGGCGTGGGCTTTCTGGTGATTACCCTCGTGTTCGGTACGGAATACTATGGCGCCAAAAACTGGCTGATCATCGGCGGAATGTCCTTGCAGCCCTCGGAACTCAGCAAGGTCTGCTTTGTCTTCGCGGGAGCTTCCACCATGGATCGGATTATGAGCAAGCGGAACCTGATCCTGTTCATCGCCTACTCGGTGCTGATCTGCGGACTGCTGGCGCTCATGAATGATTTCGGCACGGCGCTGATCTTCTTCTGCGCCTTTCTTCTCATTGCCTATCTCCGCTCCGGCAGTATGGGCACTGTGGCCTTGGCTATCACCGCACTGGGCTTTGCCGGGGTGCTGGCCTTGAAAATTGCGCCTCACGCCCTGAACCGATTCTCCACCTGGCGACACGTCTGGTCTGACCCTCTCGGCGGCGGCTATCAGCAGACCCGTGCCCTCATGTGCATCGCTTCCGGCGGCCTGTTCGGCCTTGGCCCGGAAGGAGGATTGCTGCAATACGTCTTTGCGGCGGATTCCGACATTGCCTTTGCCACCATTTCCGAGGAATGGGGCCTTCTGGTGGCCCTGATGATGGTGCTGTGCATCGTGGCCCTGGGCTATTTCGCCATCCGCACCACCCGGGTGGCCCGAAGCAGCTTCTATTCCATCGGCGGCTGTACCGCCGCGGGGGTGCTGGTGATCCAGACCATCCTCAACTGTCTGGGCACGGTGGACATCCTGCCCTTCACCGGCGTGACCTTCCCTTTCTTAAGTAACGGCGGCACCAGCATGATCGGCGCCTGGGGCCTGCTGGCCTTCGTCAAGGCGGCGGACACCCGGCAGAATGCCAGCTTTGCCATTCGCTTGCAAAAAGCGGAAAGGGGGAGTAAGGTTTGAACCGAATTACCAAACGAACCTGGATCATGGGCCTGTTCCTCCTGACCCTGCTGGGGGGACTGCTGGTTTTCGTGTGGGAGTATGCCACGGAAGCAGAGAGCTGGGTGTCCTTTTCCGGCTCGCCCCACCTGTACAACAGCAGCAATATCGGCTGCGGCACCATCACCGACCGAAGCGGCAATCTGCTGCTGGATATCTCTCAGGGGAGAACCTATTCCGAAGACACCAACACCCGCAAATCCACCCTCCATTGGCTTGGAGACAGAAAGGGCTTCATCAGCGCTTCTACGGTATCCACCTACGCCGCTTCCATGGTGGGCTACGACCTGATAAACGGCGTGTACAACGCTTCTGGCGAGGGCGGAAACGCCCGGCTGACCCTGTCTGCCAAGGTGCAGAATGCCGCTTTGGAAGCCATGGGCAACCGAAAGGGCACCGTGGGCGTCTACAATTACAAAACCGGCGAGATCCTCTGCGCCCTGACCACGCCCACCTACGACCCGGAGAATGTGCCGGATATCGAGAATGACACCACTGGGGCCTACGACGGCGTGTACTTAAACCGCTTTTTACAGTCGGCCTACGTCCCTGGCTCGATTTTCAAGATTGTCACATTGTCCGCCGCCCTGGACTGCGTGCCGGGGATCGAGGATATGACCTTTCCCTGCCGGGGCAAGATCGAGTACGGCACGGAAGCCGTCACCTGTGAAAAGGCCCACGGTACCCAGACATTAAAGCAGGCCTTCGCCAACTCCTGCAACTGCGCCTTCGCCCAGATTGCCGAGAAGGTGGGCAAGAATAATATGGTAAAGTATGTCAAGCAGTTTGAGGTGACCCAGAAGCTGTCCTTCGACGGCAGCACCACCGCCGCCGGAAACTACGACATTTCCAACACCGCCCCGGTGTCCTTTGCCTGGAGCTGTATTGGTCAGCACTCCGATCTTGTGAATCCGGCCCGGTACATGACCTTTATGGGGGCCATTGCCGGAGATGGCGTGGCGGCGGAGCCGCACCTGATGGCGGTTGTTACAAACGGCGGCGACATTACCTATGAAGCCAAAACCCGGGAGACTGACCGCCTCATGTCCAAAGAGGTGGCGGACACGGTGGCGGAATACATGCGCAACAACGTAAAGAGCGTCTACGGTGATGGAAACTTCGGCGGCCTGCCCGTATGCGCCAAGTCCGGCACCAGCCAGCTGGGCGGCGACCAGAAATCCAACGCCATGTTTGCCGGATTCGTGGACAGCGAGCAGTATCCCCTGGCTTTTATTGTGGTGGTGGAGAACGGCGGCTACGGCAGCCACACCTGCGTTCCTGTGATCAGCAAGGTGCTTTCCGCCTGCAAAGTGGTCATGGATGCAGAATAATTGTCAATTTTACACAAAAAGCAGGAAAACACCGCAGAGGAATCTGTGGTGTTTTCTGCGTTGACAAATGTCTTTCAGTGAGATACAATACTCGCAAGTTCGAAGGAGGAGGTACAGCGTGATGAATAAGATGAAAAGCACTGCGGTGTACTCTGCCGCCCGAATTACCCGCCGCTTGGACGCTGCCGATGTACTGGTAGTGTCTTTCCGTGCGCTGTGCGTACGAATTACCGAAACGGAGGCGTAACCGGGTTTTCCGATTGTATGGGAAAGCGGCTGCGCAAAGGTGCGTGTCCGCTTTTTTATAGTTTATTGAGAAAAGGAGAATACATTATGAAAAAGTTTGTTGCTTTGCTGCTGGCTTGCCTGATGGTTGTCGGCATGCTCGCGGGCTGTGGTTCCTCCAAGAGCAAGAACACGGCTCTGAAAATCGGCCTGTCCGGCCCCATGACCGGCGGTGCTTCCGAGTACGGCCTGGCTGTCCGCGGCGGCATGGAAATTGCTGTCGCTGAGATCAACGCCAAGGGCGGTCTGCAGATCGAGTTCAAGTCCGAGGACGACGAGGCCGACGGCTCCGATAAGGCTGTCTCCGCCTACAACTCCCTGAAGGACTGGGGCATGCAGATCCTGGCCGGCGCCGTTACCACCGGCTCCTCCCTGGCCATCGCCGCTGAGACCGTCAACGACGGTATCTTCATGCTGACTCCCTCCGCCTCTGCTGTGGACGTGGCTATGACCGGCTCCAACGTCTACCAGATGTGCTTCACCGACCCCAACCAGGGTGCTTCTGCCGCTGAGCTGATGAAGAACAAGTGGCCCGATGCCACCATCGGTGTTATCTACGACTCCTCCGACGCTTACTCCACCGGCATCGTGGACGGCTTCCTGACCAAGGCTTCCGAGCTGGGCCTGAACGTTGCCGTTGACGACGCTGCTTTCACGGCTGATAACAAGGCCGACCTGTCCACTCAGGTGAACATGTGTAAGGATGCCGGCTGCGATCTGGTGTTCCTGCCCTTCTACTACACCGAGGCCGCTCAGGTTCTGACCTACGCCAACACTGTGGGCTACGCTCCCACCTTCTTCGGCTGCGACGGCATGGACGGCATCCTGAACGTGGAAGGCTTCGATACCTCCCTGGCTGAGGGCCTGGTTCTGATGACCCCCTTCGATGCCAACGCCACCGACGACGCCACCGTCAAGTTTGTTGAGCAGTTCAAGGCCAACAACGGCGGCAAGGTGCCCAACCAGTTCGCCGCTGACGGCTACGACGTCATCTATGCTCTGTACAACGCCTGTGTTGCCGCCGATGTGGACGGCTCCACTCCCGCTGCCGATGTCTGCGCTGCCCTGCAGAAGCAGTTCGCAACTATGAAGGTTGACGGCCTGACCGGCAAGGGCATGACCTGGGACGCCAACGGTATGATCTCCAAGGCTCCTGCCGCGATGGTTGTTACGGGCGGTGCCTACACTCCCATGGCTTAATCATCTGATCCCAATGACGGGAAGGGAAGGCCAAAACCTTCCCTTCCCAAACGCTGTTTTTTCGGCAGTCCATGAGAGCCGCAAGCAGGAAGGGCTGTCATAGGCTGTCGACATTACAATCTAAAGAGAGGTATCCTATGCAGATTTTACAGTATCTGATCAACGGCATCAGTATCGGCTCGGTGTATGCCATCATCGCGCTGGGCTATACCATGGTCTACGGTATTGCCAAGATGCTGAACTTTGCCCACGGTGACGTCATCATGGTGGGCGCCTATATTTCCTTCTGCGTCACAAGCTACTTGGGCCTTCCCGCCTGGGTATCCGTCATCGCGGCGGTTGTGGTGTGTACGCTTTTGGGCATCACCATCGAGGGCCTTGCCTATAAGCCCCTCCGGGGAACCCCCAGTCTGGCTGTTCTGATCACCGCCATCGGTGTCAGCTACTTCCTGCAGAACGCCGCTCAGCTGATCTGGTCCTCCAGCCCCAAGAACTTCACTTCCATCGTCACAATGAAGCCCATTTCTCTGGCGGACGGCAAGATCGTCATCACCGGCGAGGTGCTGCTGACCGTGGCGGTGTGCATCTTAGTCATGGTGGGCCTGACGCTGTTCACCGGCAAGACCCGTACCGGCAAGGCCATGCGGGCGGTGTCTGAGGATCGGGACGCGGCCCAGCTCATGGGCATCAACGTCAACCAGACCATCTCCACCACCTTCGCCATCGGCTCGGCCCTGGCGGCGATTGCGGGCGTGCTGCTGTGCTCTACCGTGCCAACGCTCCAGCCCACCACCGGCTCCATGCCCGGTATCCGGGCCTTTACCGCTGCCGTCTTCGGCGGCATCGGCTCCATTCCCGGCGCCATGCTGGGCGGTATCCTGCTTGGCATCATCGAGACCTTCAGCAAGGCGTATCTTTCCACCCAGTTCTCTGATGCCATCGTGTTCTCCGTTCTGATCATCATTCTGCTGGTGAAGCCCGCGGGCCTGCTGGGCAAGCAGATTCAGGAAAAGGTGTGAGGTGAGGGCTATGAAGAAGATTCTGAACAACAAGACCACCCGCACCAACCTTGTGACCTACCTGGTGGTTATTGCCGCCTTTATTTTGATGCAGGTTGCGAATTCCACCGGAATGCTGGGCAGCTCCATGAAGGGTCTGCTGGTTCCCATCTGTGTGTATATTTCTCTGGCGGTGTCTCTGAACCTGCTGGTAGGCATCTGCGGCGAGCTGAGTCTGGGCCATGCCGGTTTTATGGGCATCGGCGCTTTTTCCGGCATCATTCTCGCGGCGCTTCTGAACAATGTTGTCTCCAATGATTTCCTGCGCCTGCTGCTGGCCATGCTCTGCGGCGGCGTGCTTGCCGGAATTGTGGGCTTCCTCATTGGTGTGCCTGTCCTGCGGCTGCGGGGCGACTATCTGGCCATTGTGACCCTGGCCTTCGGCGAGATCATGAAGAACATCATCGGCAACCTCTACGCCGGCACCGATTCCGAGGGCTTCCACATTGCGGTGTCCACCACAAAGATGAAGTTGGCAGAGGATGGCAAGTACATCGTGAGCGGCCCCCTTGGCGCTACCGGCATCCAGAAGCTGGCTACCTTCACCATGGGCTTTTTGCTGGTGCTGTTCACCCTGTTCATTGTGCAGAACCTGATTAACTCCAAGGAGGGCCGGGCCATCCGGGCTGTCCGGGATAACCGCATTGCCGCCGAGTCCGTGGGTATCAACGTTACCGCCTTCCGCATGAAGGCCTTCGTAGTTTCCGCCTTCCTTGCGGGCATGGCTGGTGCCTTGTTTGGCCTGAACTACTCCTCCGTTACCGCTTCCAAGTTCAACTTCAACACCTCCATCAACATTCTGGTGTTCGTGGTGCTGGGCGGCATGGGCAACATCCTCGGCTCTGTCATTTCCGCCGCCGTGCTGTATGTGCTGCCGGAAGCTATGCGGGGCCTTCAGGATTACCGCATGATTCTGTACGCGGTTGTTCTGATTGTGGTCATGCTGTTCACCTGGTCCCCCAAGATCAAGGAGGTTACCTCTGTGATCGGAGCAAAGGTGTCCGGCGTATTTAAGAAGAAGGAGGCGGGAACCAATGAATGAGTACAGCAAGAAAATGATCAAGGTTCCTACCATGAACCTGTTCCGGGAGCAGGACAAGGACAAGCAGCCTGTTCTGGATGTGCGCAATCTGGGTATCGATTTCGGCGGCCTGACCGCCGTGGACAGCTTCAACATTACGGTTGGCCCCACCGAGATTTCCGGCCTCATCGGCCCCAACGGCGCGGGCAAGACCACCATTTTCAACCTGCTCACCGGCGTGTACCAGCCCACCCGCGGCTCCGTGCTGATTAACGGCATCGACATCAAGGGAATGCCCACCCACAAGGTCAACCGCCTGGGCATCGCTCGTACCTTCCAGAATATCCGGCTGTTCACCGATATGACCGCGCTGGATAATGTGAAGGTGGGTATGCACCATGCCATCAAGTGCTCCTTCCCCAGCAGCCTTCTGCATCTGCCCTCCTACTACAAGGCGGAGAAGAAGGCCAATGAGAAGGCCATGGAGCTGCTGGACTTTATGGGTCTTGCCGATGTTGCCAATGTGAAAGCCGGAAGCCTTCCCTACGGTGTTCAGCGCCGGTTGGAGATTGTCCGGGCCCTGGCAACCAACCCCTCCATCATTTTGCTTGACGAGCCTGCCGCGGGCATGAACCCCAGCGAGACCACCGAACTGATGCACCAGATCCGCCGCATCCGCGATACCTTCCACATCGCCATTTTCCTCATCGAGCACGATATGAATCTGGTGATGAACGTCTGTGAGGCCATCGCTGTGGTGAACTACGGACGGCTGATCGCCAAGGGCACCCCGGATGAAATCCGGGCCAACCCCGCGGTGATTGAGGCCTACCTTGGAAAGGAGGAAAGCGCCGATGCTGAAAATTGAGGATATGCACGTCTACTACGGCGCCATCCATGCCATCAAGGGCGTGTCCTTTGAGGTAGGCGAGGGCGAGATCGTGGCTCTGATCGGCGCCAACGGCGCGGGCAAGTCCACCATTCTGAAGACGGTTTCGGGTCTCATGCACCCCCGCAGCGGCTCCATCACCTTCTGCGGTCAGGACATCGGCCACACCGATGCCTACAAGCTCCTGCGCACGGGCCTGGCCCACGTCCCCGAGGGACGGCGTATTTTCCTGCAAATGACGGTGCAGGAGAATCTGGAAATGGGTGCCTACATCAATAAGGAAGTGGCCCAGGCGGACTTGGAAACCGTGTTCAACTACTTCCCCCGTCTGAAGGAGCGCCGCAAGCAGATTGCGGGCACCCTCTCCGGCGGCGAGCAGCAGATGCTGGCCATGTCCCGGGCTCTGATGAGCCATCCGAAGCTCATGATGCTCGATGAGCCTTCCATGGGCCTTGCCCCCATTCTGGTGGATCAGATCTTTGAGATCATCAAGGAGCTGCACAAGGCGGGCACCACCATTCTTTTGGTGGAGCAGAACGCCCGCAAGGCCCTGCAGATTGCCGACCGGGCCTACGTTCTGGAAACCGGCAAGATCACCTTAAGCGGCACCGGCCCGGAGCTTGCCAGCTCTGACGCGGTGAAGAAGGCCTACCTCGGCGGTTAAACGAAATATTTACACACCTCCTGCATAATATGGCAGGGGGTGTGTTTCTTATGTGCCGGAAAAATCACCTGCATGGGTGTTGTATGCTTGCTTTCGGACTGGGACTGATTATCGGTCATTGCTTGGAAAGCTGGTTTCTGTGCTGCTGCGGCGGCATCATCCTGCTGATTCTTGGATGCTGCGTGATGCGCAGAAGATAGACTTTGGCCCAGACGAACCCAAAACTGTCAACTGTCAATTGTCAACTGTTAACTGGATATAGTCATATTCTTGTCCCCCGGTGAATACAATGTACCACACACAATGGGATAAGGAGTGATCCGACAGTGGACGTGAATTTTCAGAATCGGGAGGTTTCCTGCCTGAGCCCTGCGCTGCGGGAGATTCAGAACAGTGAGCAGACACAGGAGATCCGACTGACGGAGGGAATGCCGGATGTGGGCAGGATTCTGTCCGCATGGGGCCAGCCCATTCTGCGCAGCAAAGAGTGGGACACGGATACCGTAAATTTTGCCGGCGGCATGATGGTCTGGGTGCTGTATGCCCCGGAGGATGGCAGCCAAGAGCGGTGCATTGAGGGCTGGATTCCCTTCCAGATGCGCTGGGATCTGCCGGAGGATCTGCCGGAGGGACAGATTCGGCTGCGACTGCTGCCGAGACTTGTAGATGCCCGCAGCATTTCCCCACGAAAGCTTCTTGTGCGGGCGGGGATGGGGGTAATGGCGGAAGCCTTCGTGCCGGTGCAGATCCCGGCACCTGAGCTGGAAGAGGCACCCAAAGGAGTGGAGCTGCTGCGGCGAACATACCCGGTGCGGCTCATGAAGGAGGCCGGTGAGAAGTCCTTCGTACTGGACGAGGAACTGACCATGCCGGGTGACCTGCCGAAGCCGGAGCAGATCATCTATTTTTATGTGGAACCCAGAGTGACCGATCGAAAGGTGCTGTCGGAAAAGGTGGTATTCCGGGGGGAGGCCAATCTGCACATCCTCTACCGGGGTGAGGGCGGGCAGCTCCACAGCTGGGACTTTCATCTGCCCTTTTCCCAGTTCGCGGAGCTTTCCGGGGAGTATGGGCCGGAGGCCCAGGCGGATTTCGCCTTGTGTCCTACCAGCATGGAGCTGGAACTGGGCGACGAGGGGCTTCTTCAATTGAAATGCGGCCTGACTGCCCAGTACGGTATCACAGACCGGGAGCAGCTGAGCGTGGTGGAGGATGCCTACAGCCCGAATCAGGAACTGACGATTCAGTCCCAGACACTGGAGCTGCCGACGATTCTGGAAAACCGCCGGGAAACCGTATACGCCCAGGGAAATCTGCCCTCGCAGACAGGTACGGCGGCGGACATACGCTTTCTGCCGGACTTTCCCAGGCAGAAGTGTCGGGGTGACGGCGTGGAACTGGAACTGCCCGGCGTTTTTCAGAACCTTTCTTATGACGAGAATGGATCCCTGGAAGCGGGAACGGTTCGCTGGGAAGGCTCGCTGAATCTGAGCGCCGACGAGAATACCAGATTGACGGCAATACCTGCCCCGGCTTCGGTTCAGACATCGGCAGGCAGTGTGAAGGCAGAGCTGCCGCTGGAGCTGACCGCTTCCGCGAGGCAGCAGCTTCCTGTGGTCATGGGTCTGACGCTGGGGGAGGAAAGGAAACCAGATCCCGGCCGCCCCTGCCTGATTTTGCGCCGTGCCGGAAATGAAAGCCTGTGGCAGATCGCCAAGGCGGCCCACGCAACCGTCGGCTCCATCCGGGAAGCAAACGGGCTGCAGGCAGAACCGGCCCCTGGTCAGCTACTTCTGATCCCCGTTCTGTAATATGGAAAAGCGCCGCACCGGGGGAGAACCGGTGCGGCGCCTGACAGTTGGTCGCATTGCTATGGGGGTACTGTCGAAGATAGCATACCTTAGCTCAGGTGTCAAAATCCATAAAAATTTGTCGAATTTCAATTATCCTCTGAATCGGAATCCCTCAGAGCAATGTCGTATACCACATTTTTGGGAAGACCCAGCTCCTTTGCGGTCTGCTTTACCGCGTCCTTCCGGCTGACGCCCTGGGCGATGAGCTGGGTAACCCTTGCGGCAGCATCGGTTTCCGAGGGAAGCGCCTGCTTTTCCGCGGGAGCACCGGCAACGACCAGGACAAACTCTCCCTTTGGGGGCGCTTCCGTATAGCGGGCAACCGCCTCACCAAGGGTGGTGCGGACAACCTCCTCGTGAAGCTTGGTCAGCTCCCGGCACAGGCTGATGGGCCGGTCTTCGCCGAAAACCTCCGCCATGTCGGTGAGGGTGGCCAGCAGCTTGTGGGGGGCTTCGTAGAAGATCATGGTGCGCTGCTCTTTTTTCAGGGAATCCAGATGCTCCCGGCGGCTTTTTTTCGCGGTGGACAGGAAACCTTCAAAGCAGAACCGCCCGGTGGCCTGAGCGGAAATGCTCAGGGCGGTGATGGCGGCGCAGGGGCCGGGAATGGCGCACACGGGAATCCCCGCGGCGGCACACTGCCTGACCAGGTCTTCACCGGGATCGGAAATGGCGGGACTGCCCGCGTCGGACACCAGCGCGCAGGTTTCCCCGGCGAGGATTCGCTCCACGATGCGGCTTCCCTGGGTGGCCTTATTGTGTTCGTAGTAGCTGACAAGGCTCTTTTTGATGCCCAGATGGTTGAGTAATTTCAGCGTGACCCGGGTATCCTCGGCGGCGATGAAATCCGCTGCTTCCAGCGTTTCCCGGCAGCGGACGGAAATATCCCCCAAATTGCCGATGGGCGTGGGGACAAGGTACAGCATTGCGGACATAAGAGCCTCCTACAAGTGATAGATTTCCCGGTACGCCGGGGTGGGGGAGTCATCGGGATTGCGCAGGGTCAGTTCTTCCCAGAGAAGGCCCGGCTTCGCACCCTTTCGGAATTGGAGCAGAATCAGGCTGACGGGGCCATCCTGCCGGTGCCGCACCAGCCCCAGCCGCTTTAATTCCAGCGAGCATTCCGCCCCCGCGGAAATCAGCTCCGCCAGCCGTTCCGGCCGGTGCACCAGAAAGAAGTCGCCGCCGAATTTAAGCGCAAAGGCGGCAGCCTCCATCAGCTCCCGGGGTCCGCACAGATCTTCCCGCCGGGCGATGGGGATCGATTGGCTGGCGGGGCCGCCGGAAAAGTAGGGCGGATTGGAGACGCAGACCGAAAAACCGCCGGGAGAAAACCTCTCAGATACCGACCGCAGGTCTGCGCATATACTTTCCATACGAGGCTCCAACCCATTGCGGCGGATGTTCTCCACAGCGGCAAGGTGGGCCTTTTCGTCAATTTCCAGCCCGGTGACGGCACAGCCTTCGTTTTGAGCGCATAGCAACAGCCCCAGCGTGCCGCAGCCGGAGCCAAGATCCAGCACCCGGGCGTTTTTGGGAAGGCGGACAAAATGGGACAGAACCATGGAATCCGTGCTCAGGGGAAATACCCCGGCGGGGATTTCCAATGTAAAACCATTCGGTAAATATTCCATAACATTAAGCAAAGAAAACTGGCCTGCGCAAAGCTGCGCAGGCCAATTACAAGCGTATGAAGAAAAATTAGCCTTCCTCGATCGCTTCGTTGGGGCACTGCTCGGCGCAGGAGCCGCAGGAAACGCAGACATCAGCGTCGATGACGTACTTGCCGTCGCCCTCGGAAATGGCCTCAACGGGGCACTGCTCAGCGCAGGAACCGCAGGAGACACAAGCGTCAGTAATAACGTAAGCCATGATAATTACCTCCGTATTGTATTTCTGTCCTACATATGTAGTAACGTATCCTCATTGTAGCATGGATTTTAGAAAATGCAATTCCTTTTTGTAAAAAATTTCGGAATATTTTTTTCCTGACTTGGCGATGCTTTTCCGAAACAGGAAGGAAACGGGGGGATACCATGCGTTACCACGCATCGACGGAGGCGCTGCTTCAGACGGCAGCCCGAAAGGCAAGGGATCTGGGCCACAGCTATGTGGGGTCGGCCCACCTGCTGCTGGCGCTGACGCTGGAAGCCGGAGATATGGGACTGGTGCTGCGGCAGCTGGGGGTGGAGCCGGAGCTGACGGAGGCGCTGGCGCTGCTCCTATACGGGGCAGGCACGCCGGATCTGCCGCTGCCCCAGGGACTGACGGAGGAAGCAAGGGCGCTCCTGCGGGACGCTGCCCGGGAAGCAAGGCAGTGCAGGAGCCGGGAGATTCAGCCGAGGCATCTGGTGCTTGCCATAGCCCGTCGGGAAAACTGCGGGGCCGGGGAGCTGCTCCGGGCCAGCGGCGTCAGCCCGGATACACTGTTTACACACACCGTGGATTATTTGCAATGGGAGCGGCAGACGCTGCCCAGGGGAAAAAAGGAGGCGGTCACATTGAGACTGTTGGAGCAGTTCAGCGAAGATCTGGTGGCGAAGGCCGGAAGTATGGATCCCGTGATCGGTCGCGAGAAGGAGATCGATATGGTGGTGGGCATCCTGTGCCGGAAGTGCAAGAACAATCCGGCGCTGGTGGGCGAGCCGGGTGTTGGCAAAACCGCCATTGCCGAGGGGCTGGCCCAGCGGATGGCCATGGGCAACGTGCCGCCCCAGCTGAAAGAAAAGCGGCTGGTGAGCCTGAATATGGCGTCATTGGTGGCAGGCACCAAGTACCGGGGGGAATTTGAGGAGCGGCTGCGGGATGTGCTGGCGGAGATCCGCCGCAGCGGGGACGTGATTCTCTTTGTGGACGAGATGCACACCATTGTGGGGGCGGGCGCCGCCGAGGGTGCCATTGACGCGGCAAATATCTTCAAACCCGCCCTGGGCCGGGGAGAGCTGCAAATGCTGGGGGCCACCACCCGGGACGAATACCGAAAGTATATCGAAAAGGACGCGGCGCTGGAACGCCGGTTCCGGCCGGTGGTGGTGGAGGAACCGACTCAGGAGGCAACGCTTTCGATTCTCCGGGCGCTGCGTCCCGGCTTGGAACGGCACCACCATCTGCGGATTTCCGACGATGCCCTGAAGGAAGCGGTTCGCCTGTCCAGCCGGTATCTGCCGGATCTGTACCTGCCGGATAAGGCCATCGATCTGCTAGACGAGGGAGCCTCCCGGGCACGGATGGAGGAAATGCAGTCCGGCCGTGGCGGTGCCGCGCGAAAGGAATTGGAAGAAGAATTACAGGGAGCCGTCCGGGAGCGGCAGTTCGAGCGGGCGGCGGAGCTGCGGGATAAGATGCAGCACCTGCAAAAGCCCACCACCCGGAGCCGGGGGGTCACCGGGTCGGATATCGCCTGGGTGGTGTCCCAGCGCACGGGAATTCCCGTGGGACGGCTCACCGCCAGTGAACGGGAGCGGCTGCTGGAACTGGAAGGGCTGCTGTCCGCGGAGGTCATGGGACAGGAAAAGGCGGTGTCTGCCGTGGCGGAAGCGGTGCGCCGGGGCTATTCCGGCATCCGGGACGGGAGCCGCCCCATTGCGAGTCTGCTGTTTACCGGCCCCACCGGGGTGGGCAAGACGGAGCTGTGCCGGGCGCTGGCTCAGGAGATCTTTGGCTCCCGGGAGGCCATGCTGCGGCTTGACATGACGGAGTACACGGAAAAGCAGAGCGTTTCCCGGCTGATTGGTGCCCCTCCCGGCTATGTGGGCTATGAGGAGGGCGGCAAGCTGACGGAAGCGGTGCGCCGTCGGCCCTACAGTCTGGTGCTTTTCGACGAGCTGGAAAAAGCCCACCCGGAGGTGCTGGGCATTTTGCTGCAAATCATGGAAGAAGGGGTTCTGACGGATTCCACCGGCCGGCGGGTCAGCTTCCGCAACACCATCGTGGTCATGACCTCCAATGTAGGCGGTCAGATTCGGGGCGAGGGACTGGGCTTCTGCGCAGGAGGGCGGTCAGCTGAGATCGGAGAGGCGGTTCGGCAGGCTTTTTCTCCGGAATTCTTAGGGCGCATCGACCAGACGGTGCACTTTGACGCCCTGAGCAGGGGGGCCATGGAAGCCATCGCCGGTAAGTACCTGCGGCAGCTGCAGGAGCGCACCGCGGCTACGGGTATTCAGCTTTTGCTGCCTGCGGAACTGACCGGCTTTCTCATGGAGAAATGCCCGGGTAAAGATGGGGCAAGACAGCTGCGCCGTCTGGTGCAGAGCGAGGTGGAAGGGCCCTTAGCGAGCTTTCTGCTGCGCTGTTCCCGGAAGCCCAGCCGTGTAAAGCTCCGTATGGAGGGGGGCGCGTGTTCCTTTTGCACCTGATTTTATAGAACGAGTGTTTGAAATTGTGGAAAAATATAAGAAAAAGAGGAGAACTGCAAAGAAAAAGATTGATTTTTCTCAGGTTGGGTAGTATACTGTCTTCAAATGGAGTAAAAGGGTAGTAAAGTGGAGTAAAAGGGAAGGAGGGGAGCGGATGATCGGCAAATACAGTGCCAAGCTGGACGACAAGGGACGGCTGTTTGTGCCCGCTAAGCTGAGGAGCGAGCTGGGCGACACCTTCTTTGTGACGCTGGGTGTCAACTGCGGTCACCGCTGCCTGACCGTTTATACCGCCGAAGAATGGCAGCGTCTTTCCGACAACTTCAACGCCCTGAGCATTTCCCAGCGGGCGGGGGCTACCAGCCTGATTTTCATGAACGCGGCGGAGTGCACCCCGGATAAGCAGTTCCGATTCAGCATGACCCAGTTTCTGCTGGATTACGCCGGCATCGACCGGGAGGTCATGATCGTGGGCCGGGCCGGTCAGGCGGAGATCTGGGATGCCAAGGAGTTCGCGGCCTTTGAGGCGGAGAATCTGACTCCCGAAAAACTGCTGGCATCTCTGGAGGCAATCGGACTATGAGTGAATTTCATCATGTCTCCGTATTGCTGGAGGAGTGTATTGAGGGTCTGAACATCAAGCCCGACGGCATTTATGTGGACGGCACCTTGGGCGGCGCCGGTCATTCCAGCCGCATCGCGGAAAGACTGACCACGGGAACGCTCATCGGCATCGACCGGGATCCTGTTGCTCTGAAAGCGGCTGGGGAGCGGCTGGCTCCCTTCTCTGATCGGGTGCGGCTGGTGCACAGCAACTTCTGCGAGATGGATACCGCCCTGGAGCGTCTGGGGATTACCGGCGTGGACGGCATTCTGCTGGATCTGGGGGTGTCGTCTCCCCAGCTGGACGACGGCCAGCGGGGCTTTTCCTATATGGCGGACGCGCCGCTGGATATGCGCATGAACAGCGAGGATACGCTGGACGCCAGACAGATCGTAAATCAGTGGTCCTATGAAGAATTAAAGCGGATTCTCTACGATTATGGGGAGGAACGCTTCGCCCCCCGGATTGCTGCAGCTATCTGCAAGCGCCGGGAGGAAAAAGAAATCGAAACCACTTTGGAATTGGTGGACATTATCCGCTCTGCCATGCCCGCTTCCGCCCTGCGGGAGAAGCAGCACCCGGCAAAGCGCAGCTTTCAGGCCATCCGCATTGCCGTCAACGACGAGCTGGGCAGTGTGGAGCGGGTTATGAAAAAGGCGGTGCCCCTCCTGAACAGGGGCGGACGGCTGGCAGTGATCACCTTCCACTCGCTGGAAGACCGCATTGTGAAGAACGCCATGGCGGAAGCCGCCAAGGGCTGCACCTGTCCCCGGGAGTTCCCGGTGTGCGTCTGCGGCAAAACGCCGCAGGTGAAGATTCTCACCAGAAAGCCTATCGTCTCCGGCGAAACGGAGCTGGAGCGCAACCCCCGTGCCAGAAGCGCCAAGCTTCGAATCTGCGAAAAACTATAAGTCCGAAAGGAAGTCATCTCCATGAGTCAGAAACCGAAAATCCAATATGTGGGTCAGTTTTACATTCATGGAAGCGAAGCCCGTCAGCTGGAGCTTCAGGAAAAGAAAAAGCGGGCCAAAAGCAAGCTCCCGCTGGAACGGCTGCGCAAGGTGGAGGTTGTCTATCTGGATCCCGTGGCGATCTTTGGCATCGTCACCGCCCTCGTCATGCTGACGGTCATGATTCTGGGCGTTCTGCAGATTCGGGACGACTGGGAGGAGTACCGGGTCATGTCCAACTACGTCTCCCGGCTGAACAGCGAGAATGCCCAGCTGCAGGCGGATTATCGTTCCCAATACGACCTTGAGGACATCCGGGTCAAAGCCCAGGCTCTGGGCATGGTGCCCAAGTCGGAGCTGGAGGTGCGGATGGTGTACGTCACCATCCCCCAGCCCGAGCCGGAAATGACCTGGTTGGAGGAAATTCAGTGGTTTTTAAGCGGCCTGTTTGCATAAACGGGCCTTCGCCCCATACAATAGTGATATAAGCTGCAATGGGCGGCGAGGGTTTCCCTTGCTGCCCATTGTTGGCAATGTTGGGGGGCGGAGGATGGAAAAGAAGTATGACCGCCTGCGGCTGAATTCGGGCCAGCACAGGCGGGTGATGCTGGCGGCACTGCTGCTGGGTCTGGCGGCATTTGTGCCGGTGGGGGCGCGGCTGTACGGCCTGATGATCCGGGACTACGACTATTACGCGAACCTTGCTCTGAGGAACCAGACCCGTACCACCACCGTGATGGCCCAGCGGGGGGACATTTTTGACCGCAACATGGAACTGCTGGCATCCTCGAAGACGGTGGAGAATGTATATCTGGATCCTCACGAATTGAAGCAGTCCAAGGCGGATATCGACGAGATTTCCCGGACGCTGGGGAATATTTTGGAAAAAGACCCGGCGTGGATTGCCCAACAGGCGGCGGATACCCGGAAACGCTATAAGCAGGTGGGGAGTTCTGTTGACGAGGAAACCGCCGCGAAGATCCGGGACTACATCAATGCGAAGAACATTTCCGGCATCCATCTGGAGCCAACCACCAAACGGGTCTATCCCCAGAGTACCTTGGCGGCCCAGGTCATCGGCTTTACCAATTCCTCCGGCGACGGCTGCGAGGGGGTGGAGGCGGCCTATGATGCCTACCTCTCCGGCAGAACCGGCAGGGTTATCACCACCAAGGGCAACAATGAGATGGATATGCCCTTTTCCTACGAAAACTACGTCTCCGCCCGGCAGGGGGACAGCGTGATTCTGACGCTGGATGCCACCGTACAGGCCTGCCTGGAAAAACAGATGAAGGCGGCCATCGGACGCTATGATGTGCAGAACGGGGCCTTCGGGCTGGTGATGAACTGCAAAACCGGGGAAATCCTCGCCATGGCGACCCTGGGCAGCTACGACCCCAACAGCTATCTGGAAATCGCCGACCCGGAGATAGCGGCGCAGCTGGAAAATCAGCGGCTGAGCTATCTTTCCCTGCAGCCGGACAGCGAGGAATTTGCCAACGGGCAAAAGGCCTACACCGATGCTCTGTCCGCTGCCCGGCTGAAGCAGTGGCGCAACCGGGTGCTGTCCGACGGCTATGAGCCGGGCTCGACCTTCAAGGTGCTGACCATGGCGGCGGCGCTGGACTGCGGCGCCATCGACTTGAATACCAATTTCCACTGTTCCGGCTCAGAGCAGATTCCCGGCCGTGCCCAGCGCCTGCACTGTTGGCGTTCCGCGGGCCACGGAGCGGAGAAGACCCCTCAGGCCCTGCAAAATTCCTGCAACATCGCCTTCGCCCACATCGCCCTGAAACTGGGCGGGGAGCGGTTTTATGAGTACATCGAAAAATTCGGAATTCTGGAAAAAACCGGCATCGATCTGGCGGGAGAGAGCAAAGGGGTATTCTTTGACAAGGCTCTGGTGACCAACACCGACAAGTGGGGCACTGCCTCCCTGACCTCCGGCTCCTTCGGGCAGACATTCAAGATTACTCCCTTGCAGCTAGTGCGGGCCATTGCCTCTGTGGTCAACGGCGGTTATCTGCTGGAGCCCTACATTGTCTCGGAAATCGTTGACGCTGACGGCAATACGGTGATGCAGGCGGAGCCTACCGTGGTGCGGCAGACCATTTCCAAGGAAACCTCCGACACCATGCGCACCCTCATTGCGTCCGTGGTCACCGAGGGCACGGCGAAAAATGCCAAGGTGGCGGGATTCTCCATCGGCGGCAAAACCGGCACCAGCGAAAAAATCGACGTCTTCGACGAAAACGGCCAGCGGGTGCTGGATAAGATCGTGTCCTTCGTGGGCATCGCCCCCATGGACGACCCGGAGTACATCGTGCTGGTGGCGCTGGACACTCCCTCCCGGCAGACGGGCATCTACATTTCCGGCGGCGTCATGGCGGCGCCCACCGTGGGAGCGGTGATGGGGGACATTCTGCCCTACCTCGGGGTGGAGCGGCACTATTCCGAGGAAGAGGAACAGGGAAAAGAAGTTGTTTTGGAGAAATTTATCGACTTGACAGGAAAGGACGCAGCGAGTAAACTAAAAAGAATGGGTTTGACGGCGCAATTTGTCGGAACCGGGGAAACCGTGACGGCACAGATTCCCGAACCGGGCCAGACGGTGCCCGGCGGCAGTCAGGTGCTGCTGTATCTGGGGGAGCACCCGGAACAGGAGACGGTGGAGGTGCCGGACTTTGTGGGGCTCAACCGCCAGCAGGCCAGCGACGCTGCCGGAGCACTGGGGTTGTATGTCCTGGTGACGGGCAACGACGAAATCTCTACGCAGGTCACTGTCACTGCCCAGAACGTCCCCAAAGGGGAGAAGGTGCCCAGGGGCACCACAATCACACTGGAATTCACCGACACGGCGGCACGGGATTAGCGCGCCCGGGAGGTTACACGATGAAACTGAGAGAACTGCTGAAAAATATTACGGTTTTGGCGCATACCGCCGATCTTGAAACGGATATTTCTGCGATTTGTTACGATTCCCGTAAAGCGGAACCGGGCTGTCTGTTTGTGGCCGTTGGCGGCTTTGCCACCGACGGTAACCGTTTTATCCCCATGGCATTGGAAAAAGGCGCGGCGGCAGTGGTTACCGCGAAAAAGCCGGAGGGGGAGATCCCCTACATCCTGGTGGAATCCGACCGGCTGGCGCTGGCGCTGCTGGGCTGCAATTTTTACGGAAACCCCGCCGCGTCCATGACGATGATCGGTATCACCGGCACCAACGGCAAGACATCCTCCACGCTGCTTCTCAAGCAGGTGCTGGAAAAAACACAGGGGGCTAAGGTGGGCCTCATCGGTACCATGGCGAACATGATCGGGCAGGAAGTGATCCCCACCGAGCGCACCACCCCGGAAAGCCTGGATTTGCAGGCCCTGTTTGCCCGAATGCGGGATTCCGGCTGCACCCATGTGGTGATGGAGGTTTCCAGCCACGCCATCACCCTGGAGCGCATCGGCGGTGTTCGCTTTGATGTGGCCGCCTTTACCAACCTGACGGAAGATCATTTGGATTTCCACAAAACCATGGACGCCTACTGCGATGCGAAAGCGGAGCTGTTCCGCCGCTGTGACAGGGCGGTCGTCAACGCCGACGACAGCTATGCGGGCCGGATTCTCTCCGCCGCCGCCTGCCCGGTACTGACCACTTCCGTAACCACAAAAGAGGGCCTCCACGCCGAAGACGTGGCGCTGCACGCCGAGGGCATCTCCTTCACGGCGGTCTGTGGGGAGGAGCGGGAGCGAGTTACGCTGCCCATTCCCGGGAAATTCACGGTGTATAATGCCCTGACAGTACTGGGCGTAGCCCGGCAGCTGGGCATTTCCCTTCACGACAGCGCGGAAGCGCTGAAGTCTGCCGAGGGGGTCAAGGGCCGGGTGGAGGTGGTTCCCACCCCGGGAACACCCTACAGTGTGCTCATCGACTACGCCCACACCCCTGACGCTTTGGAAAATGTTCTGCGCACCGTCCGGGATTTCTGCAAGGGCCGCCTGATTACCGTCTTCGGCTGCGGCGGCGACCGGGATCCCATGAAGCGTCCCATTATGGGAAAAATCGGTGTGGAGCTGTCGGATATCGCGATCATCACCTCTGACAATCCCCGGACGGAAGCGCCCATGGCGATTATTGAGGATATCCTGAAAGGGGTAAATCAGGAATCCGGGGAATATATTGTTATGGAAGACCGCCGCGGGGCCATCAGATACGCTATGGACATTGCGGAAAAAAATGATATAATTGTCCTTGCCGGTAAGGGACACGAAACCTATCAGGACATTGACGGACAAAAGCACCATCTGGATGAGCGGGAGGAAGTTGCCGCTCACTTGAAGGAATTGAGGATGTAATATGGCAAACATTACACTCAGGGACGCCGCCCAGTGGTGCGGCGGAACGGTGGAAGAAAAATACGCGGACGTGGTTTTCTCCGGGGCGTGCAATGATACCCGGAGTCTTCAGCCGGGGCAGCTGTTCATTGCCCTGCAGGGCGCCCGGGATGGACATGACTTCATCCCCGCCGCAATGGAAAAGGGCGCGGCGGCAGTGCTGTGCAGCCGGAAGGTGGGGGACTACCCTGCCATCATCGCGAATGACCCCCGCACCGCGCTGGGCGATATCGCCCGGGAGGCGTTAAAGCGCATTGGCGCCAAGGTGGTGGCGGTCACCGGCTCCGTGGGCAAGAGCACCACGAAGGAAATGATCGCCTCGGTACTGTCCGGCACGTTCCGGGTCAGCAAGACCCCCGCCAACCATAATAACGACATTGGCATGCCAATGGCGATTCTGGACATGCCAGAGGACACCGAGGTGGCGGTGCTGGAAATGGGCATGAACCACTTCCGGGAGATCGCCTATCTTTCCTGCATTGCCCACCCGGATGTGGCGGTGATTATCAACGTGGGCACCGCTCATATCGAGTTTTTAGGCACCCAGCAGGGCATCCGTCAGGCAAAGCTTGAGATTTTGGAGGGCATGACCCCGCAGGGAATGCTGCTGCTCAACGGTGATGATACCATGCTGCGGTATCTGGACGTGATGCCCAAGCAGAGAATCACCTACTTTGGAAAAAGCGAGGGCTGCAACGTTCGGGCGCTGGATGTAAGCCAGTCTGAGGGAACTCTCCACTTCCAGGTGGAGGCCGGACGGCTCACCTTCCCGGTGGACATGAAGCTGGAGGGCGAGCACTATGCAGCGGACGCTCTGGCGGCGGTGACCGTGGGATTGAAGCTGGGGGTTCACCCCGACAAAATCCGGCAGCAGCTGGATGCCTTCCAGAATATCTCCGGGCGGCAGGAGATTTTTGAGGCAAAGGGCTTTACCATCATCAACGACTGCTATAATGCCGGCCCCGAATCCATGGCGGCAGCACTGAACGTACTGGGCAACCGACCCGGACGGCACATTGCCGTGCTGGGAGATATGCTGGAGCTGGGTGACTGCGCCCAGGCGGAACACTACAGAATCGGCCGGATTGCGGCGGAAAAGGCGGACATGGTCTTCGCCTTCGGCCCCCACGCCGGACGGGTGCTGGACGGCACCATCACCGGCGGT
The DNA here is from genome assembly GCA_022786995.1 of Clostridiales bacterium. Lineage (GTDB taxonomy): Bacteria > Bacillota > Clostridia > Oscillospirales > Oscillospiraceae > Faecousia. The sequence continues at coordinate 5,815 of JALFUW010000071.1, read as the reverse complement.
ATGCCGGAAACCATGGGCCGGGCTTTCAAGAGCCGGGAGGAGCTGGCCGCCGCGCTGAGACGGGCGGCAAAGCCCGGAGATGTGATTCTGTTCAAGGGAAGCCATGGAATGCATCTGGAAAAGGTGCTGGAAGCCTTCCTGAAAGAAGAGACATAACGGAGGACAACACTTATGACACGAATTCTGATAACCGGCGCAGTTGGCTGCGCCCTGAGCTGGGCGCTGGGACATTTCCTGCTGCCGGTGCTCCATGCACTGAAAGCCGGTGCTTCCATTCGGGAGATCGGGCCTACCTGGCACAACAATAAGACCGGCACTCCCATCATGGGCGGTCTGATGTTTATTTTCGCGTCGATACTGTGCCTGCTTCTGAATCTGACTGCCATGACGGATTATTCCGTATTTTTCGTGCTGGCGCTGGGGCTGTGCCACGGCTTCATCGGCTTCCTGGACGATTTTGCCAAGATCCGGCATCATCGGAATCTGGGCCTGACCTCCCTGCAAAAGGCCATGCTGCAGATGGCGGTGTCCGCCCTGTTCCTGTATGCCATGTACAAGGCCGGAGCCATGGACACCCACCTGTACATTCCTTTCTGGGACAAGAGCTTTGACCTGCACCCAATCCTCTATATTTTCTTCGCCATGTTTGTTATGGTGGGCTGCGTCAATTCCGTGAACCTTACCGACGGTGTGGACGGTCTGTCCAGCTCCGTGACCCTGCCTGTGATGGTGTTCTTCACGGCGGCATCCGTGGCGCTGGGGAAGTACGATCTGGCCCTGCTTCCCGCATCTCTGATTGGCGGCCTGATTGCGTATTTAACCTACAACTGGCATCCGGCCAAGGTGTTCATGGGCGATACCGGCTCGTTGTTTCTGGGCGGTGTGGTCTGCGCCATGGCCTTCGCGCTGGAAATGCCTCTGATTCTGATTCTGGTGGGCTTTGTCTATATCTGCGAGACCATGTCGGATATTTTGCAGATTTCCTACTTCAAGCTGACCCACGGCAAGCGCCTGTTCAAGATGGCGCCCATCCACCACCATTTCGAAATGTGCGGCTGGAAGGAAGAAAGAATCGTCCTGAGCTTTGCTGGGGTTTCCACAATCATGTGCATCCTTGCCTGGTTCGGAATTTCCGGCCTGATTGGTTAAAAAATGTGCTTATTGGCTTTACACAGCTGAATTGATCTTTCGTGGACTAAGCAATGACCCCTGTAGGGCGGCTTGCCCACAAGCCGCCGCCGTACTCTGAACCGTATACCGCTTACGCGGACGGCGGCTTGAGGGCAAGCCGCCCTACCGTAGGTGACTATATTCCCCTTTAAGAATAAGAATGGATGTCATTGCGAGCCGGTGCGCTTTACCGGCGCGGCAATCCGCTTCTTCATTTAGAAGCTGAAAGGAGCTTCCCATGGCAGGAGAACGTGCTCTCCATGCCAAAGAGGAACGCCGCCTGCTGCCAAAGCGGGCGGGGAACACGGTGGACTATCCCTTCGCGTTTCTGGTGATGCTGCTTTTAACGGTGGGGCTGACCATGCTGTATTCTGCCAGCTACGCCCAGAGCGAATACGACACCGGGTATCAGATTTCTACCAAATACCTGCAAAAGCAGGGAGCCTGCGCCCTGATTGGGCTGGCAGCCATGTTCTTTTTCAGCCGGATTCCGGCGAGGGCCTGGTACCGGCTGGCCTGGCCCCTGTATGGGGTCAGCATTGTGCTCCTGCTGTCCGTGCTGGTCATCGGGCAGGAGGTCAACGGGGCGAAGCGCTGGATCAATCTGGCGGGCATCCAGTTTCAGCCCTCCGAGGTGGCGAAATTCACCGTGATTGTCCTGTTTGCGAGGCTTACTCGGCTGTTTGGGCAGGACGCGAAGCGGTTCCGCTATGGAGTCCTGGGCTTTGGCGGGGCGCTGATGGGCATTCTCATCCCGCTGGCGCTGGAGAAGCACCTTTCCGCGATCATGCTCATGGGCATGGTGGCGGTGGTTATGATGTTCGTGGCGGGCACCAGCCCAAAGTGGCTGCTGGCAGGCGCCGCCGCCGCGGCGGTGTTTGTCGTCGTTTACATCAGCTTTATGGGCTATGCAGGTGACCGGGTCACGGCATGGCTCCACCCGGAACAGGATCCGGGGGATACGGGCTATCAGATCTTGCAGTCCCTCTACGCCATCGGTTCCGGCGGACTGTTCGGACTGGGCTTCGGAAAATCCCGGCAAAAATATCTCTACCTTCCGTTTCAGTATAACGACTATATCTTCGCCATCTGCTGCGAGGAGCTGGGGCTCATCGGCGCGCTGGCGATTATCGTCCTGTTTTCCGTGACCATTCTGCGGGGCTACTGGATTGCCCTGCATGCACGGGATCGCTTCTCCACGGTTCTGGCAGCCGGTCTTGTTACGCTCATTGCGGTGCAGACCATTTTGAACCTTTGCGTTGTCACGAACCTGCTTCCCTCCACCGGCATCGCGCTGCCCTTTTTTTCCTACGGCGGCACTGCGCTGGCGGTGAATTTGGGGGAAATGGGGATCGTTTTACAGATATCCCGATATAGAAACCATAGAAAGCTTCAGGAGGAACCCCTATGAACCTGATTTTTACCTGCGGCGGCACCGCGGGCCATATTAACCCGGCCATCGCCGTGGCCAATCAGCTGCGGGAAAAATACCCGGACTGCAGAATCCTCTTCATCGGCGCGGAAGGCCATATGGAGGAAAAACTGGTGCCTCAGGCGGGTTATGAGGTCATGTGCCTGCCCGGCTCGGGCCTGAGCCGAAAGCTGAACCTTGCGGGTCTGCGCCAGAATATCCACGCGGTCAAATGCGTGCTGGGCGCCGTGGGCCGGTGCAAGCAGATCATCCGGGATTTTCAGGCCGATGCGGTCATCGGAACCGGCGGCTATGCCAGTTTTCCGGCGCTGTACGCTGCCCAGTCTCTGGGAATTCCCACCTGTGTGCACGAGAGCAACGCCGTCCCCGGCGTGACTACGAAGCTGGCAGCCAGCCGGGCCACCCGGGTGCTGGTGGCTTTTGAAGAAAGCGTCCAGTACTACAAACACCCGGAGAAGGTGGAGGTCGTGGGAATGCCTGTGCGAAAGGAATTCCTGTTCACCACCAAAGAGCAGGCCCGGCAGGCGCTGGGGCTGACCGGCCCGGTGGTGGTTTCCGCCTTTGGCTCTCAGGGAGCCAAGGTCATGAACGAGACCATCGCCGATATGATTCCGCTGGAACAGAAGGACGGCTTTCCCTTCCACCATATTCACGCTACGGGCAGCTTCGGTAAGGAGTGGATGCCCAGGCGAGTGAAGGACAACGGCGTGGACTATGAAAGCTGCGCCGCGCTGGATATCCGGGAATATATTTATGATATGCCCAATGTGCTGACCTCTGCCGATGTGGTGATCGGCAGAGCAGGCAGCGCAACCTGCAATGAGATTGCCGCCGCGGGAACCCCCTGCATTCTGATTCCTTCCCCAAATGTGACCAACAACCATCAGGAGAAGAATGCCCGGGTGCTGGAAGCGGGGGGCGGCGCGGTGGTGCTGCTGGAGAAGGACTGCACCCCGGAAAAGCTCTACGGTCTGATCCGGGAGCTTCTGGCGGACGATACCCGCCGGGCGGAAATGTCCCGGAAGCTCCACGCCCAGATGAAGCTGGATGCCACGGATCGCATCTGCGCCATCGTGGAGGAACTGACCCGACGTTAATCGGAGGAAATTATGGATACAACACAAAAGCCGCGGCAGGAGAACCAGAACCGCCGCCCGCCGGATGCCGGGACACAGAAGCGCCCCCGCCCCACGGGTGAGCAGCCCCCTCAGCGCCCTGTACGCGAGACCCGGGAGAACCGGGAAAAAGCAACGGAAGCCCGGCAGCCTGCCCAGCGTCAGCGCCCTTCGGAGGAACGCCGCCGGGCACCGGCAGAAAATACAGAGCGCCCCAAGCGCCCAGCGGAGAACGCAGAACGTCCCAAGCGTCCGGCAGAGAACGCCGAACGCCCCAAGCGCCCAGCGGAGAACGCCGAACGCCCCAAGCGCCCAGCGGAGAACGCAGAGCGTCCCAAGCGTCCGGCGGAGAACGCAGAGCGCCCCAAGCGCCCAGCGGAAAACGCAGAACGCCCCAAGCGCACGGCAGAAAAAGCGGAAAAGCCCAAGCGTCAGAAAGCCCCCGCACCCCGGAAACGGTCGGAGGAGAAGAAAGACAAGGGTGCCAAAAAGCGCCGCCCCGCCGAAGACCCGGAGGATGTTTCCAATAAAAAACGGGCTTACGGAAACAGCAAGCCCAAAAAGAAATCCGCCGTCGTTGCTCTGATGGACAGCATCGAGCAGTCTGCGAAAAAAAGCGCGGAAAAAAGGAAAAAAACAAAGAAAAATCGTCCCAAACAGCCCACCCCCGCCGTCATCTATACCCAGCCCGCCGCCTTCAACAGAAACCGGTTGATTATTCAGCTGGTCACCGTGACCGCCGTGGTTCTGGCACTGGTCATCGGCCTTTCGGTGTTCTTCAAGGTGGAGCATATCTATGTGTCCGGCGCGAAGGTGTACAGTGAAAGCTCCATTACCGAGGTCTGCGGCATCAGCAAGGGGGATAATCTGCTGACCTTCAGCCATGCCCGTGCCGCCGCCCTGATTCAGGCCAACCGGCCCTATGTCCGAGAGGTTCGTTTCGGAATAAAATTGCCGGATACTGTCAATATTATCGTTGAGGAAGACGATGTGGTCTATGCCATCAAAGACCAGACCGGCCAGTGGTGGCTGATGAATTCCGACGGCCGGGTGGTGGAGCAGGGCAACAATGCCAAGGTCACCAACAATACCCAGGTGCTGGGTGTTTCCCTGCAGGATCCCGTTCCCAACGAACGGGGTGTGGCGCTGGAAAGCGCTCCCGCCGCTGAGGAAAACGCGACGGCTGCCGAGGGAGAAACCGTGCCCTCCTCCGTGCCGGTGACCACCACAGGCGCCCAGCGCCTGGACGCGGCATTGCAGATCCTCAAGGCGCTGGAGGACAACGATATCGTGGGCAGCGCCGCCAGTGTGGATGTCAGCCGCATTGATGACATTATCCTGTGGTATGGCACCCGCTATCAGGTGAATCTGGGTGACAACACCCGCCTGGAGCACAAGATTGCCTGCATGAATGCGGTGATCGCCCAGATGAGTGAGTACCAGTCCGGCGTTCTGGACTGCAGCTTCACCATCTGGCCCAATCAGGTAGGTTATACGCCTTTCTCATAAGGAATAGATGTAATAAATCTGTAAATAATTTGTCCATCAGGAAGATTTTCTATTGACCAAATAGAAAATTAAGGATAGAATAGAGGGAGCATGAGTAAAACGAATCGTAAGCGGAGTCCCCGCGACAGCGAACAGATACATAGGAGGAAGAGTAATATGTCCGATAATATGCCCGATCGCGTGGTAAAAATCAAAGTAATCGGCGTCGGCGGCGCCGGTAATAATGTTATCAACCGGATGATCGAAGCCGGTGTGGGCGGCGTGGATTTCGTGGTCGTAAACACCGAAACGCAGGATCTCAACAAATCCGTTTGCAAGAATAAGCTCCAGATCGGCGAGAAGCTCACCGGCGGCATGGGCGCCGGCTCCAAGCCCGAGATCGGCAAGAAGTCCGCTGAGGAATCCCGGGCTGCCATTTCCAAGGCCCTGGAGGGCACTGACATGGTCTTTATCACCGCCGGTATGGGCGGCGGTACCGGCACCGGCGCGGCTCCCATCGTGGCGGACCTGGCCCATGAGGCGGGCATCCTGACCGTGGGCGTGGTGACCAAGCCCTTCAAATTCGAGGGTGCCAACCGGATGCGGCAGG
>JALFUW010000062.1 GCA_022786995.1 Clostridiales bacterium | reverse complement strand
CTGCCTTTTATGATACTATTTTGATACTAAGAAAATTAACAGCCGAAAATAACAGGTAAAATATTAACAATTTTGCGAATATTTTGCTTGCGAAAACACACCAGATGTAACTTCATATACTTGAATTTGTCGAGTGGGAATAAACCGAAAAAGCTGAAAAGTGCTGAAATACCAACGCTTTTTCGGTTTTGCCCACCGCTTCTGATAAGGTTTTGATAAGATTCCGCTGAAACGCAATTATTCTGCGTTGCCAGTGGCTTGTGAGTAATGAGTAATTTCTCTTGACTCACAAAAAATCCATATTAGCATTTAAGCCCGTACTGATCGGATGGTCAGTACGGGCTTTTTTGCGTTCATCAAATGGATTTATTCTTTTTCAGAGCCTCGATCAGCATATCGCTGAACTCCTGTGAAGGAACTTTTCCCCAAATCTGAGTGGTATCCTCTGCTGGGAATGTATAACGCCAACGGTCATACTGCTCTTTGCTGATCTCGCCGTTTCTGAACTTCTCAGCCTGTTCCGCCCAGGCGGACAGCATTTTGAAAACAGAAACATCCGTTGTGCGCTTGCTGCCATCAAACACGATATGTACCTCGTCCCCCTGCTTTTCTGCTCTCACACCATGAATGTCCTCGATGGCAAAAAGCGTATGGATAAAGCCCAGGTCACTGTCAATATCGGGAACGTTCAAAGCCAAAGGAGAAACTTCCAGAACATTCGCTAGAGCCTTTACCAGATCTTCCTTGGGCGTTCTGGTGCCGGACTCATACTGAGCCATACGAATGTCTGCGGTTTTCTGTGGAAACCCCACGGCTTGACCGAGCCACTTCTGCGTCATCCCACGCAGATTGCGCATAAAGCGGATTCTTTCACCGATTGCCATAGCAATTCACTCCTGATTCATGTTTTTGTAATCATAGCATATATGCTTATGCGCTGTCAAGATATATTAAATAATTCTGTTTAATATTCTCTTCAAAGCCTCTTGACATAACTGAATTTGTTTAGTATAATGCGGTCGCGTACTTTAGCTATTATGTTTAAGTATGTCTGCCCGGGCAAATCGGATGGCGGCCAGCAAGTATTCCGACACGAAAGAAGATTACTATACTCAGAAAGGAGGTTAGAACCATGGAAAACAAGTTTATTCGAGTGGATGAAGTCGCAAAAGAATTGGACGTGTCAAAGCCTTACGCCTACAAGATCATTCGCCAACTGAATGAGGAGCTGAAAGCGAAAGGCTTTATCACCATCGCAGGACGGGTCAACCGTCAGTATTTCAACGAAAGACTCTACGGAGCAGAAAGGAACAAAGTAAATGCCAGCATATAAGAACAAAGAAAGCGGTTCGTGGTATGTGGTCACGCAGTACACGGACTGGACAGGAGAACGGAAACAAAAGTGTAAACGTGGGTTTAAGACCCGTCGTGAAGCACTGGAATGGGAGCAGAAATTCCAACAGCAAAGTGCCGGTGATCTGGATATGAGTTTTGAAGCCTTTGTTGAGATTTACACCTCTGATCTCAAAGCAAGGCTGAAAGAAAGCACCTGGCAGACCAAGGAGCATATCATCAAAACAAAAATCATCCCGTATTTTGGCAAACGCAAGATCAATGAGATCACCACCAAGGATGTGATTGCGTGGCAGAACGAGCTGCTTGCCTACCGTGATGAGAAGCACAAACCCTATTCCCAAACCTACCTAAAAACACTGCACAATCAACTCTCCGCTATTTTTAATCACGCAGTCCGGTATTATGATCTTCATTCCAATCCGGCAGCAAAAGCCGGAAACATGGGTAATGAAGAACGCAAAGAGATGCTGTTCTGGACGAAAGAGGAATACCAGAAGTTCTCGGAAGAAATGATGGACAAGCCCATTTCCTACTACGCATTTCAGATGCTTTACTGGACAGGCATCCGTGAAGGCGAGCTATTGGCACTGACGCCGGCGGATTTCGACTTTGAGCGTGGGACAGTGAAGATCAGCAAGACCTACCAGCACATAAAGGGCAGGGATGTGATTACCTCTCCCAAGACCAAGAAAAGCAACCGTACAATCCAAATGCCGGATTTCCTCTGTACTGAGATGAAGGAGTTTTTCGGGATGCAATACGGTCTGAAAAAGAAAGACCGCATTTTCACTATCAACAAAGGCTATCTTCACCGGGAAATGGAAAGAGGAGCAAAAGCAGCAGGGGTTAAGCGTATCAGAATCCACGATTTGAGACACAGCCACATCAGTCTGCTGATCGACATGGGCTTCTCTGCGGTAGCCATTGCCGACAGAGTGGGACACGAAAGCATTGAGATCACTTACCGATATGCGCACCTGTTCCCCTCCAAGCAGAAGGAAATGGCCAGCAAGCTGGACGACATGAACAAAGGAGCATGAGATTTATGTCAGCAAAGAATGTAGACAAGCACAACCGATTCCGCAGCATCACCGTGGGATTCCGGGTATCGCCGGAAGAACAGGAGGAACTGAACCGAGCCGTTGCCCTGTCGGGCCTTCCCAAGCAGGAATACTGCTACCGCAAGTGCATGGGTCGTGAAGTAGTAGTGCAGCCGAATCCGAGAGTTCACAAGGCACTCAAAACACAAATGGAAGCCATCCTTGCAGAGCTGGAACGCATTGCCGCTGGTGACAGCGTTCCTGATGAGCTGCTGAGCACCATCGATCTCATTGCCATCACCATGCAGGGACTGAAAGGAGAAAATGCCCATGATTGATGAAAAAAGAAAAGACTGCCCTTGCAGCATCTGTTGGCGCAGATGAAAGGCAGCCGTTTCAACCATGTAACACTCAGATTATAACAACTGAAAACGCAGAAATCAATTACCCAGACGAATTTTTTCAAAAGAATATGAAGAAATCTCCCGGCAGATGCAGCGCATGAATGACCCGGCATATCTGCATACGGTGTCTATGAATGAGTTGTATGAAACGGTATATCAGAGCAGGCCGCCCGTCATTGACGGTCTGCTCTACTCCGGCACTTACCTGTTTGCAGGAGCACCCAAGGTTGGCAAGTCGTTCTTCATGGCACAGCTTGCCTACCACATCAGCACCGGGCAAAAGCTCTGGGATTATGATGTCCGCCAAGGCACGGTTTTATACCTCGCCCTGGAGGATGATTATCAGAGATTGCAGGAGCGAATGTCCCGTATGTTCGGCGTTGAGGGTACAGACAACCTGTTCTTTGCCGTGTACGCAAAGCAGCTCGGGGCGGGGCTTGACGAACAGCTTGAAAAGTTCATCCGTGAACATCCAGACACCCGGCTCATTATCATCGACACCTTGCAGAAAATCCGAGAGGTCAGCACCGATGCTTACAGCTATGCAAACGATTATGACATCGTGGGTAGGATGAAACAGTTTTTTTCTCAGACAACGGACAGTGGTGATTGCCCTGCCTGGTTGGGAAATCACCGTTGTCCGTGCTGTGGAATTGCGAAGTGGGTACCACTAGCAAGCCACGGCAGAGGCTTCCGCAGAAGCCGCATTCCCCGTTCCCCCGAGGGGCAGATTCCCCCGATAGCGGGGGAAATGTCGCAAAGCGACAAAGGGGGCGCCGGTCCGGCAGGACCCCACGATACTTTGCAGCCCCCGGATGAAAGTATCATAGTGGGTTATTACACTTTGAAAAAGTGCCGTTCTCTCCGTTTTCCTAATCTCACCGCTGAAATTCAGCAGAAAGGAGTCCTATGGCAAGAAACGACGGGATTGACCGTACCATATAGCACGAAGCCAAAACCTAACCGCTTCCAAAATCACCAACGCGCAACGGCACAACGAGCGTGAAAAAGAATCATATACAAACCCGGACATCGTGCCGGAACGCCTGTCTTACAATGTCCATTTCAAAACACCCACCGGCAGTTATGCAGAAATGTTTGAGCAGATGAAAGCAGACGGTGTCATATCTACCCGTGGTCTGAAAGACGATGCCAAACTCTACGGTGAGTTGGTCTTTGATGTGAACTCCGCTTACTTCTACAATCACGGTGGCTATGAATTTGCAAAACAGTTTTATGCCGATGCCTACAAAGCCGCCGTGGAAATCGTGGGCGGTGAGCAGTTTATCCTCTCCGCCGTGATGCACGCCGATGAACGGAACCGGGCCATGTCCGAAGCCTTGGGCGAGGATGTGTATCACTACCATCTCCATGTTGTGTACATCCCGGTTGTAGAAAAACAAATTCTTTGGAGCAAGCGCTGCAAGGACAAGTCATTGGTCGGCACTGTGAAGGAAACCATCATGCAGGTCAGCAGCAGTAAAAAGTGGCAGTCCAAGCTGGCGCTGGACGAAAGCGGAAATCCCATGCTGACTGCAAAGGGAAAACCGATTTTGAAGAAATCCTACAGCGTCCTTCAAGATGATTTTTTCAACGCCATGCGCGCCGCCGATTACACCGATGTGGAGCGAGGCGAACGCGGCAGCACCGAGGAGCATCTGACCGTGACACAGTTCAAGGTACAGGCTGAACAGGAACGCCTTGCCGATCTAACGCAGCAGGCACAGCAGAAAGCCGCTGAGGCAAAGGCTCTGGACAGAGAAATCGAGAAGCGTACACAGAAGAAAATCGACATTGAGAGCATTGAGAAAATCGAAGCAAAGCCCGTGGTGCTTTCCTCGTCAAGGGTCTCTCTGGCAAAATCGGAGTATGAAACGCTGGCAGCGGCCGCTAAGAAATATTATGCGCAGGAACGCCGGGAATCCAAACTACAAAAGGCACTGGATGCCGCAAACAAGCTGATTGGAGAACTGAAAGCGCAGATCACTTCGCTGAAACAACAGATTTCGGCGCTGACTTCCGAATTGTCAGAATACAAGTCCGTCCGTGGCAAAATTCGCACCGCAGAATTGGAACAGGAAAATGATCGCCTGCGTTCCAAAATTCGCAGCTACGAGACCGCCATCGAGCGCAACAATCTGTGGCACATCTTTAATCCCCACCGCAGTAAAATCCGAAATCGGGACGATGCCCGATAATTCCCGTGTAGAGCTGAAAAAAACGCATTTTGTCCAATGGGAGTGTTCCAAACGATGCCCATATCGTTTGGACGCTCCCTGTCCGAAAATCAGCCTACTTTTGCAGGTGTAGAGCTGATAAATATTTATGAAAATCAGGAGGTTCTATGAAAACAGGTCTTTCCAAGAAACAGAAAACAACCAATGTCTATTTTAATGAAGCAGACAGTATCGTCGAAGTCTGCACCTACAACACCGCACTCAAAAACAGGCTCACCGAATATGCCGGGAAATATCCCTCTGAGTGCCGGTTGATTGACGATGATGAAAATGGCTGTCTGACTTTTGAGGTTAATAAGGGACGCTTCGGATTCAAGCTGACCGCCCCTTACTCAGAGGAGCGCCGAAAGGCGGCAAGTGAACTGGCAAAGAAAAATACCGAAAGGTTAAGGAGACAAGCATAATGAAAAATCTATCCTGTGAGTTCAATATTGATACCGCCTGTGTGGAGCTTCGGCTGACAGATGGCACGCTGATTTCTATCGACTGCACCGCCGTAGAGAACGAGGTTGCCGATAATATGTATCAGCGCTCCGAGCTGGACTATCTGATCTACAATGACCCAGCCGCATATGCAGATATGGTCTTGAACGGCGACCCGGAGACTTATCTGAAAGTCGTCACAGAGTATAATGCTCTGGACTAAAAATGCACAATTCTTGTTTATTCAATTCACAAGCAGAACCAGCGGCTCCCCGGGATGGGGAGCCGCTGCTTGTTATTTCGTGGTACGGAGGGATTCACCATTCAGCTTCGCTGTGATCACCTGCGGGTCTGTGGTGACGATGGACTGGGTCAATGTGTAGGCATCGTCCCGGACCGGGTTGACTTGCAGGTAAACGGCAATAAAGTTCCCCTCGGCGTCAAAATCGAAGGTGGCAAAATAGTGGTCTGCGGCATCCGGCGTATCCTCAAAGGGGGCGTTTACCTGGAACATGTAGCTGGTATTCTCCCCATCCAATAGCGTGTCCACATAGGTCACATAATGGCGGATGAAATTGAAGTTACCCAGCCACGGGCCGCTCCGCTCGGAAGGGGCTTCCGACTCTACCCAGATTGGCTCCGGGCTTGTCTCGCTGCCCGCATTGGTATAGTAACGGTCGTTTACATAGAGCTGGGCGTGATCCAGTCCGTCGGCGGTGGTGGTGACCCGCAGGAAACCGAGTTCGCTGTCATAGCAGAAGGTTTCAATATAATCCTTTTCGGGGGTGTTCTGGTAACGGCACTCGGTCTGAATCAGGGCGGGTACATCTTGTAAGCCCATCATCACCGCCTGCGCCTTGGAAAAAGCGATTTCCTCTTCCGACAATTCCTGCGTCGCTGCCGGAGAGGTCAAGGCAAAGGTGTCTGCCATCACGGCCAGCCGGGTGCCAAAGCCCTCAGCCGCTTCTAGCGGATAGACGCAGCACAGGGCGTACACATCGTCTTCCGAAGAAATCAACCGCACATCCGCCATAATTCCCTCGGCATTGGTTCCGCCCAAGCCTCCCTGATTGTCCTCGATCAGGTCGAAGCCTTCAAACCTGAGCCGCACCCACCCCTGTGCCACAGAAAGTGGCATATCCTTCAGGTGAATGACGCTGAGTTTCACATCCGGGTTCAAGCGGCTCTCCCAGACGGGCTGACCATCGTCGAGGTAATAGACCCAATTTTCATCAAAAATGTAGAGGGAATACCCATCCCCGGCATAGAGGGTCGCCATGGCCTTTTCCTCCATGCCCTCCAGATAGAAGGTCAGCTCTGTCTGTTGTGTCGCAGGTTCCTGATAGACCACTGCCTGCTGGATGGCAGAGCGGGTTACCTCGTCCACAGCCAGATCATCCAGCCAGAAATCATACAGGGTATTCCCGGCAAACCGGAAATAGTGGGTGCGCTTTACAGTCGGATTCTGAGCATCGTCCTCAACGGTGAGGGAACAACTATTGCTTCCCTTCCACGAAAACACACCCGCAACGTACAGATTTGGGTCCTCCAGATCCGGGACGCCCACATCCTCCAGCCACAGGTAGGCTCCGTCATTGGGGTCGTATACCCCCTCCGGGATGGGGTAGCTGGTAATGAATCCCACTTTCCCCTGTAAGTTGTCAATCAGGATATTGCCCTCCGCGGTGACCGCGGCGTCATAGCCCTGGGGCAGCTCCCCAATTTCATAGGGTAGGGTCGTGGGATTGGGCTTTGGCTCTCCCAGGCTGACGGTATCCAGAATCGCCGCCATGACCTCGGGCTTCACCGTCAGCTTATCGAACCACAGATCGTAAATCCAGCCCTCGTAGAAGTAAAGAGTATGCTCGTTCAGGACGGTTCGTTCCTGTCCCTCCGGCACATCGCTGAAAAATTCCACGCTGACCTCAACGCCCGGCGCGCCGCCGGCAGAGTAGCCAAGGGTTTCATTCTGCCACTCGGGAAGGTCGAGTTCCTGGAGCCAATCCCAGTTGTCCGCGCTGAAATCCTCCGGGATGGGGAATGCCATCACACCGCCGATGGTGTTTTGACCGTCGGTCATGATATGATCATGGGTCAGCCGTGTATCTTTATAGATATCATTTTCTATTTCCCGCATCTCATAGGTGCAGCCCTTGGGGAGAATGAACCACAGTTCCCATGCCCCAATATCGGCAGGCCCCTCTATACGGGGCAGTTCTCCCAGCGACTCTTCCTCCTGCTTGGGATTCAAGGCGCAAGCCGCCAGAATCACAAGGCACAGCGCCACGCATAGCACGCTGACCCAGACCTTCGGCTTCTTCCATTTTGCCATATTCCTTACGCGACCTTTTGTATCTCCCTCCCCGAAGGCAAGGGGCATCCCGGACACGATGCGTTTGTGAGTCGCCAGCCGCAGGAGCGCCTGAGAATAGTCCGCACGGATGTGCTCCCCCAGCCGCTTGATGACCGCTTCATCGCAGCTCATTTCCATGTCCTTCCCCGCAAGGCAAAACGCCAGCCATACCAGCGGATTGAACCAGTGGATGCACAGGGCGGCGTAGCCCAGCAGCTTCCACACAGGGTCGCCCCGGCGGATATGATGCCGCTCGTGGGCAACGATGAACCGGCGTTCCACCATGGGAGTGCTGGACGGCAGGTAGATTCTGGGATGGAAAATGCCCATAACGAAGGGAGAAGAAATGCGGTCGGCAAGATAGATTTCCTCGCGCAGTGGCACCGCTTCCGCCAGTTTGCGCCGCAAAGCAAGATACTGCGCAACGCTGTAAAGGGCCATCATGGACGCCCCGGCCAGCCAGAGATAGGCAGCAATTTCCATGGGAGAAACCCCCTGCTTCGGCTGCTCTGCTTCCTGAACGGGCATCTGCTCCTGCTGGACTTCCATGACAGTTCTGCTGCTGTACTTGACAGCCTGCTGAACAGGCTGATAGGAGACTGCGCTGATGCCGGGGGTGGTGGTCACCGGGAGGGGCTTCAGCACGGACAGACCGGCGGTGATGGACAGGGGGCACAAAAGCCGGAACAGCACCACCGCCCACAGGGCGTAGGAATAGATTTTCGGCACCCGTTTTAGGAACAGCCGCGCCAGCAGCACAACGGCAATGGCGATGCTGCCGGTGATACTCATGTTGAGAATTTTCACGAAAACCGCCTGCATACCCTCACCCCCGCATGGAATCGATTACTTTCTGCAATTCGTCAATTTCCGCGTCAGACAGCTTCTTCCGGCTGCCAAAGGCGGCTAAGAATGCGGGAAGAGAACCGTTGAAGGTATCCTCCACGAACATCTCGCTCTGCCGGGCGAAAAATTCCTCCCGGCTCACCAAGGATGTCACAGTTCCGGCATTGTTCTGGAACAGTTCCCGGTCACACAGCCGCTTCAAAATGGTATAGGTTGTTGTCCGCTTCCAGTTCAGACGCTGCTCCGCCAGTTCCGCCAACCGGCGGGAAGAAAGGGGCTCGTTGTTCCAGATGATATCGGCGAAAATGGATTCCACTTCCCCGAGCTTGTATTCTGCCATAGGGTTTCCTCCTTTTTCTACTCTTAGTAGACAAGCTTATTCTACAACAAGTAGACAGTTTTGTCAAGCCTTATTTTGGGAAGTGGTGCTACTCTAGTCCGCGAATTGCACCGGGTAGCCATCCATCGCCTCGAACACGGTATGGATGAGGCTCCCCATTTCCTCAAAATTCCCGAATCTTTTCAGCTGCCAGCCGTTTTCCATGAACTCCCGCTCCGCCCCCAGAATGACAAACAACACCTCTTTCCCATCCTTCCGGGCGGTGCAGACCGCGCTGGCTGTCCCACGATAGTAGGCAAAGCCGCCGGTGACCCGAACATCATAAAATTCCGGGATGGTATGATTGTCAAACAGATAATTGGAGGTATATCCCGTGTATTCCTCTCCGTTATCCGGGAAGATCGCGGTATAGTCCCTCGCCTGCCAGATTTTGGACAGGCAGGGGTTTTGCAGCATTCGGTTTACCAGGAAAATGGTGTCCATGCCGGTGGTGTACTGCCCCTCGGCGTATCCGTAGAGATCGGTATAGTTGGTATCCATGCAGGCGTATTTGACATACTCGTTCATCTTCGCAACCATTTCTTCCTCGCTTCCGGCGGCAAACCGGGCAAGGGCATAGGCCGCGTCGTCCCCGCCCCGAAGCAGCATCATGGTCAGAAGGTCTTCCACGGTCATTTCCCCCATCCGTTCCAGCTGCATTCCCGATTGTGTAAGTGAGAATGACTGTCGGTAGATTGGTTCAGACAGGTAGGCAGGAAGGTTTGTCGTGTCCACCAGCTCCTGGGGGTCGTGGTCTTCCAGCACCACCAGCGCCAGCGCCAGCTTGCCCAGGTCACCGGGCGGGGTCTTCATAAAACGCTGGTAGGAGTAAAGCAGCTTTCCGTCATTCAGGTCATAGGCTTCCGCGTCTGTTGCCGTGGCTGGCTGATAGAAGCTGATTTTCTCCGCTTTTCGTTTCAGAATCAGAACCGAACGCCCTTCCCCGTCTTCCAGAGAATAGGAATTGGCATCCAGAATCAGGCGCATGGAACCAAGATCGTCCCGAATGGGAATCGGGTCAAGACTGCCTGTGGCCTCGCACAGCCGCCAGTTCTCCGCCTCACCGTTCATATCCGGGTCAACGATGGACACGACGGTCCCCGGCTCCGTCAAAAGAATGGTCTGCTCATATGCTTCCCCGCTGCTGTCCCGCGCCGTCTGGGTCTTCACGCCGGAAACCTTGTCGATTTCCAACGTCAGGCCGCCATTGGTATAGGCGTAGTAACCCGAAAGGGGCTGATAATCTTCCTCCGCCGCTTCCATGGCTTCCGTGGGAACCGTGTCCGGCACAGTCTGCAAAAGCGGTTCTTCGTCCTCCTTTGGGTTGGTCAGGAAGCACACCGACGCAATGAGGGTGATCACCAGCACCGCAGCAATGACCCAGAAGCCTGCCTTTTGGAAGCGCAGCACATGTTTGATTCTGGATTTCACACTGTTCTCGCCAAACGCCACAGGACACATGGCTATGGTACGTCTGGGGGCGGCGCAGGAAAGCAGGGCATAGGAATAGGCTTTCCGCTCCCCTTCCTCCATACCGGCGATCGCCCGCTCATCACATGCTATTTCCAAATCCCGGCAGAATAGGAAATAGGCAATCCAAACAAGGGGCTGGAACCAATATACGCACAGAAGCAGGAATCCCAGGGGCTTCCACCAGTGATCCCGGTGGTGCAGATGGGCAGCCTCATGTTTCAGCACATAGGACTGACTTTCCGGGTTCATATCCGATGGCAGGTAGATTCTGGGCCTAATAATCCCCAGAATAAAGGGTGTGGGGATGTTGTCACACAGGTAGAGTTTTCCCTGCAGGTGCATGGAGACCGCGCATTTTCGGGAAAGGCGGTAATAGCTGACCGCGGCATACAGGAGCATCACGACCATGCCCGCAAGCCATAGGTTGGAGATAATCGCCAGAACGATCTGCATGGGATTCACGCTGGCAGTCACAACGGGGGTCAGATTCTCCGTGATTACCGGGTTGACTGCCCGGTCAATGACCGGGATACCGCTGTCAATGGCAGGGGCCGGGGAATAGACGATATCCAAGGGAATGGGATTGGCTCTGGGAATCAGGCTGAGGGCGCTTTCCAGAGAAACCGGCAGGATCAGCCGCAGACCCACCGGCACCCACAGCCAGAGCAGCAAATCCTTTGGAACCCTGCGAAGAAGCAGCCGCAGAATAAGCACCGCCAGAATCAGGTAGCCCGCCGTAATGCTCTGGTTCGCGAGGTAGAGAAAGGCCTGCGTCATTGTTTCCCGCCTCCTTCGTAGGAATCGATCATCCTCCGAATTTCCAGAAGCTCCTGATCGGAAAGTTCACCGCCCTCGGCAAAGGCGGCGATAAACGCCGGAAGCGACCCGGAAAAGGTGTCCTCCACAAACCGGCGGCTTTGCCGGGATTGAAATTCCTTCTGGGACAGGACAGACGTTACCATACCGTCCTGATTCTGAAAAATTCCCCGGTCACAGAGTTTTTTCAGCACGGTATAGGTGGTGGACTTCTTCCACTCCAGTTCTTTGGCGCACAGCTTCACCAGTTCCCCGGAGGTCAGCGGCTCATGGGTCCAGATCAGTTCCGCGAACCGGGTTTCCACGACACCCAGTCTATAATCTTCCATAGTGTTTCCTCCTTTGATCTATTTCTAATAGACTTTTTTCTTTAGTCTATCATCAATAGACCATTTTGTCAAGAAGTCAGGTATTGACAAATCTGGTTTATTCTGTCAAACTATCCGCAATCAGATTTAACATATTAAACCGAAAGGAGTTTTACAAATGGAAACACCGAAAATCTTTGAAAGTGAATACCGCTTCTGCCTGATTCTGTGGGAGCATGAGCCGGTGGCATCCGGCAGGCTGGTGGAATTGTGCAAGGAAACCCTTGGCTGGAGCAAAGCGACAACCTACACCGTCATCCGGCGGCTAAGCGAACGAGGTGTTCTGAAAAATGAAAATACCATTGTTTCTGCCCTGATCTCCAAGGAGGAAGCCCAGAAGTCACGGCTGGAGGAAAT
Source organism: Clostridiales bacterium (assembly GCA_022786995.1). Taxonomy (GTDB): domain Bacteria; phylum Bacillota; class Clostridia; order Oscillospirales; family Oscillospiraceae; genus Faecousia. The sequence continues at coordinate 12,580 of JALFUW010000062.1, read as the reverse complement.
GGTGGAGGAGACCTTTGAAGGGTCTATGCCTGCTTTTATAGCCGCCTTTTCCAAGAGCAAGCGGCTGAGTAAGGACGAGGTGGAGCAGCTGCGGCAGCTCATTGACAGCTATGAAGATTAGACCCCGTAGGGGAGACCCTCCCGTCTGCGAAGCAGAACCTGGCGGCTGCGCCGACGGGCGGGTCAATGACCCGCCCCTACAATCTGTAGATATAAGGAGGAATCAACATGGAATCCCTGTTTTCAAACATATTGATTGGGCACACTCCAATTCTCCCCCATTATATTATCGTTTTACTCCCTCAAAACGGGCGGGAAATCCCCGTATTTTTCTCTTCGAGATTCCAACAGGAAAAGGATATGGTCAAGAATAGACCCTGCAACTTTCTTGAAATTTTCCAAACATTTCTCCATAGTTTCCTATTCACGACAAAGGAGCCAGTATTAAGCAGAGCGCACCACAGGAATTATTGAAGCAGTATGTTCAGAGCCAGCACTTCACCAGCACCGCCGACATCATGGAAGCCATGAAGGAAATGTTCCGGGATGTTATCCAACAGGTCATGGAAGTGGAGATGGACGAGGAGCTGGGCCGGGAGCGCTGCCAGCGTGCGGCGGAGGAGAATGCTTCTCCCAACTATCGCAATGGGTACTCTCAGAAAACAGTCAAGACTCAACTGGGAGAGATCGACATCAAGGTTCCCAAGGATCGCAAGGGGAACTTCGAGCCGAAAATCATCAGCAAGTATGACCGCAATGCCGAGGGTATGGAAGACAAAATTCTGTCTCTGTACGCCTGCGGCATGAGCCAGCGGGATATTGCCGAGCAGATCAAAGGACTGTATGATGTAGAAATCTCTCCGGAATTGGTCAGCAAAATTTCCGAGAAGATCATGCCGGAGGTCAATGCTTGGCAGAATCGGCCTCTGGAAAGTATCTACCCCTTCATCTTCATGGATGCCATCCATTACAAGGTCAAAGAGGCTACCTGCCTGGACTTCCTGGAAGGTCTGCTTCCCTGGTCGGAAAACCTCCCGGAGGAATGCCGGAAAAAGATCTGAATACGATCGTCGGAGCTCCATCCGAAGCCCCGCAATTTATTCCGTCAAGGTACCTGTGGTTGAGTGTTTACTTGAAAAGTTCGGAAAATATATGGATTTTTTGGTAATTCGCAGCAGGCAGCGCCTCAATAAGCAGAAAACCCTCATTTCCGTTTTGGGGAAATGAGGGTTTTGTGTGTGTATTACATAGCGGGCGGGGTCCATTCGCTGCCGCCGCCTCCGCCGCCGCCACCGCCGGAGGAGCCGTCGGAGGAACCGCCGCCGTCTTCCTGCTTCTTCTGGGTGGGAATCCGGGTGGTGCGGGCAGTTGCCGTGCTGATATAGCCCACGTCATCGCCCACGCGGACCAGGGTTACGTCTCCCGCCTGCCACAGCACGGTGATGGCCTTGTTGGCGTAAATCTGTTTCACAGGGTCGCCCCGCATTTCGTAGTTGTCGTAGAGGTAGCAGCTGTACCCGGCAAAGCCGTCCCAGCTTTCAAATGCCGCGTCGCCGGGCTTGCTTACCCAGTCGGAGGGAACGTAGGCATATACCCCGTCCTCCAGAATGGTGGTGTAGCCGGGGAGTTCCGGGGCAAAGCCCTCCTCCGCAACGATCTGCACGGTGTCACCCGAACCGAAGTATTTCAGCACCACCGCGCCGCCGTCGGCACGGATTTCCGCGCTGCCGGTTTTGACGACTTCACTCAGCAGCTGAAGCCGCGGGTAGAACGCCATATGAATGTCGCCGCCGTCCTGTCCGCCGGAGGAGCCGCCGCCACCAGAGGAGCCGCCGGAGGAGCCGCCGCCACCGCCGGAGGAGCTGCCGTCATCGGTTTTGGGCTTGCTGGTGATGCGCCATTTGCTGGCCTGCTTCTTGGCGATATAGCCGGTATCCTCCCCGGCCTGCACCAGATAGCAGCCGTCCAGCTCGTCCAGAATGGTCAGCTCTGTGTTGGTTTTCAGCTTCTGTTCCGCCTCGCCGGTGAGCTTGTAATTTTCATACAGGGCGGTATTGTACCGGGCGTAGGCCGTCCAGCTTTCGTAAGGCCCATCCCCGGCGAAGCGAAGCAGTTCCTTCTCCACGGTGCCGGTGGCGTCGCCGAGCTTCACGATGGCGCTTCCGTCCGAATCGTAGCCCGTGACCTCCACCAGATCGCCCTTTTTCAGTTGACATAAGATGGCAGGGATTTTGTCGCCCTGAATGGTGCCCGCTTCCAGCTTGGGCAGGGGTGGCTCCGTTTCGGGAGCGGTGGTTTCAGGGGCAGTGGTCTCGGGAACCGTGGGAGCCGCCGTGGGGGCGGGCTGCTCCGTTTTATTGGAGCAGCCTGCCGCGAATACAAGGGTCACCGCAAGAAGCAGCGCAAATACTTTTTTCATTCTCCGTTAACCTCCCGCAGTCGTGGTGGATTCATTGGATTGATTGAGGTTTGCAACCTTGTCGATGATGTCATGCACATACTTGTAGCCCGCGCTTCCTACGGGGAAGGTGTCGGCGTTCTGCTGGGCCACATAGCCGATGCTGCGGCTCACGATGCCGCCGTAGAGGGTAACCGTCTCGCCGTCTTCGTTGCTCAGGATGATGTAGGGCCGCATGAGGATGTCCTGCGCCAGCTTTTCGTCAGGCAGGCTGTCCCAAACCAGCACGTTGGTGTACTGGGTCAGGTTGCCCACGTTGGCGAACACCGGGTCGGAAACGCCCTTCTTATAGGCGTAGTTGGAGTTTCCAGTGCTCAGGGTCAGGGGCTGCCCACCCAGATTCTTAGACCATTGGGCTACGGTGCCGTATTCCTCCAGGGTGTAGCCCGCCAGTTCGCCCTTCTTCAGGGCTTCCTTGGCCTCCTTGGTCAGGCTGGTGATCATGCGGATACCGGGCTTGCCGTTGATTCGGATGGAGCAGCCGGAGTATTGCAGCAGGTTTTCAAGTGCGGGAATCTCCTCGGGATTGTTGCTTTCGTTCAGCTCGAAGACCTGCATCCCGGTGGGATACTCGCCGCCCTGGTCGTTGGTTGTCGTGGTGTACTTGGTCAGCAGCCGGGAGCTGGGGTTGGTGAGGGATATGGTTTCGTCCTGTGCAATTTCCCACTCGCCGCCCTCGGCCCAGTAGCCGGACAGGTTGACATTCTCAACCTGAGCGGGATTCACCGTAACCGTGATGGGGTCGCTGTACTTGAAGTAGTCGCCGCAGGTGATTTTGCAAATGTAGGAATACGTACCCGCGTTGGGCTTGTCGATGGTCAGTTTGTTTGCCGTCTCGCCCGACAGCTCCACGTCGCCTTCGCTGCCGGTAACCTGATACCACTGATAGGAAATCTCATCCGGCAGATTGGTGTTGGGGTTGACAGACAACGCGGCGTCCTGACCGTAGGTGATTTCCACCGCAGCCTGCGTCGCCAGGACCTTGAAGGGAACGATTTCCGCCGTCAGGGACTTCGCTTCGGTGTCGTTGTGGTTGTTATCGCCCACGACCTTGTAGTAGACGGTGTAGTTTTTCCAATCGGTGGCGGTGGGGATCGTGTCCGTCCATTCGCCGTCCTCACCCAGCCGGTACTTCATGGTGCCGCCGTCGGCGGTTCCCGCGTTGACCAGCAGAACGGGGCTGCCGGTGTACAGGCTCTGGGCGTCCGTGGGAGCTGTGGTCACAGAGGAAGCTGCCTTCGCGATGGTCAGCGTCAGATTTGTAGCTTCCAGCTTCGGACCATAGTTGTTGGTTTCTGCCAGAGAGACCGTCACATCGTAGGTACCCGCATCCGTGGGGACAGTGGGGGAGGAATCGCCCTTCGTTCCCTTCTTTTTGTAGGTGATCTTTACCTTGTCGTTGCCGTACTTAGCCTTATAAGTGACAGGGTTTACGGTATCTCCGTAGGTGAAGTTGGTAACGGTTGGCGCTGTCAGCCATGCGTTGTCCGTAGCCTTCGAGATGGTGAAATTCTCGGTATCGCTGGCTTCGGTAAAGTTGGTGCCGGCGTGCAGCGTAACCAGGACGGTATAATCGCCCGCGTCTGTGGGGGCGTCGGTGGAGTAGTTGGTTTCGCCCTGCTTCGTGTACTCCACGGTGACGGCTCCGTCGCCGGTGGTGGTGTACATGGCATTCGTCAGCACAGCGGGCTGTCCGTCATAGGTCTTACTGGGGGCACTGTTGATGGTCACGCTGGCTTGAGCCTTATTCACCGTGACGGTGGCACTGCTGCTGTCAATGGAGATTCCATCCCAAGTGACCCGGCAGAAGTAGACATAGGTACCCGCGTTGGGCTTGGTCAGGGTCAGGGTGCTTGCGGTTTCTCCCGTCAGCTTTTCGGCGCCCTTATACCACTGGTAAGAAATTCCATCCGTAGTGTTGCTGGGATTCACCGCATCAATGCTGAGGGTAACGTTTTCGCCATAGGTAATTTCCTTATCCACGGGCTGCTGGGTGATATTCACCGCCAGACTAATATTCGCCTTGACCGTGGTAGCCTGCTGCGGCATGGTGAATCTGTTGCCGGAGACGGAAGTACTGGGGGTGACCGTCCAACTATCGAACTTATAGCCGGCTGGAAGATCGGGGGTCAGAGAGATGAACGCGCCTTCCTTGCCGAACAGGCTGCTCTGATAGGTGGTCGTATTTGTCGCGGTGCAGTCTGTAAGGGTCAGGGGATAGTAAACATTGCCGTTGACCGTACCGTCTCTCTTCAGTGTTCCGCCATTCTGGACATAGATGCCGTAGTTACTGGTGTTCAGCGTTGCGTCGGATGTAACAGTCATACTTCTCCCGCTGGCGATGGGATAATCCGCGCTCAGGCTCTGAGTGCCGTAGACGGTGCAGGTCTCATAGCCGCCATCCGGTTGTTTCTTTTCGAGAACAACACCGGAAATTTGATTAATATCTTTCCGGGTATTATTACTCTCAAGATAGACCCACGCAGTGCCGTTTGCTGGCAGAGTGAATTTGCAATAGGTATTACGTACGCCTTGTTGATCAGCAGGTATTTCGCCGTCTCCGATGTCAAAAGCTTGATAGAGTTGCGATTCGCTATCAATCGGGCCTCTGCCTCTGCGGGCATAAACCGTACCGCCGGAGATCTCGATATTGCTGCCATCAACCTGGACCCTCGCACCGCCGCCGATGCCGGCGGCGCCGGCAGTGCCTTTTGCGTTTACAGTGCTGTCGGTAATTGTGATTTTACCCATTGCGGAATTACTAAAGGAGTAAAAATTGCCGGTGCCGATACCGGCAGCGCCATTATTACCACCTACTGCCGTAACGTTACTATTTTCGATTGTGATAGTATTGGAATTTGTCTGCTGTCTGCTGCCAATACCGGCAGCATATTGTCCGCCGTATGCTTCTACGGTGCTGTTGGAAATCGTAACAGAACCGTCGCCGATACCGGGACTTCCTTTAACGGCTCTTGCTACGACCTTAGCATTACGAATTTCAATTTTTGACACCTTACTTCCGCTATAGCTGCCGCCAATGGCTGCACCACTTTGGTTGTGATGCTCGGTAGAGGCAGAAATGTCACCGCCAGTAATATTAATCGTGGTTAGACCTTGATTATCATTAGCCTCGTTGCCGGAGCCGATGGCGGCTCCCTTGCCAGCCTTTGCTTTAACTATGCCGCCAGTAATTTTGATAGAAGCTTTGTAAGCAGAAGCGCCAGAGCCGATGCCGGCACCTTCACCACCATCTCCCGTGACTGTGCCGTCCTTGATTTCGATGGATGAGGTATTGGATCTGTAACCGCTGCCGATGCCCGCGCCTCGTGAACTGCCTCCTGTCACTTCACCACCGTTGATGTAAATCTTGGTATACGATCCACCCTGATTATCGCCACATCCAGCGCTACCGATGCCTGCTCCAGTTTCACTTGTTCCTGTTACCTTACCACCGTTGATGGTGATGGTCGCCGTTTTTTTGCTGGAGCCGCCACCGCCGCCAATGCCTGCTCCACCATTGCTGTGTCCCTCAACAGTACCGCCGTTGATGACAACAGTGCCTTCGCTATAATATCCGGCGCCAATGCCTGCTCCTATATCTGGGTCATTTCCATTGACAGTACCGCCGTTGATGGTAATGGTGGCATTCGCGAACGGACCACTGCCGATGGCTGCAGCCCAGCACAAACTAGGTGTTCCTGTTACATCTGTTTTATGATTATACGCTACAAACGAGGCAGTGACGTTGCCACCGTTGATGGTTATCTTGGTATCATAGCTAGCATATTCTCCAGTTTCAGGGGCTTTGCATTTGCTGCCAATGGCAGCACTGTAGGCCAGATACATGTTCGTTTTGTTTGTTGGATCACTGCAACCGTCAGCTTCACCATCTGTTGCGCAGCTGTAGTGAGACACATTTTGGACATCCAGCCTGCCGCTTTGCCCGGACTGGCCATAAATGGTCAGCGAATCGCTTTCCTCATCGCTGCTGTTGACTTCGAGTCTGCCATAGATGGTGCAGGTGACACCGTCTGCCAGAATCAGGTGAATGTCACCTTCAGCGCGCACCGCCACAGGTTTCATCATTGAGCCGAAGGTCACATCCTGATTCACCACATACCAGCCGGTGCGCCATGTAACATCATCGGCGCTGCCGGTGACCTCGGTGGCGCTGTCACACGTGGCGGAAACCAGCTTCTTCTGGGAGCCGTCCCACGTCATATAGGAAATCCCGGTTGCGTAACGCTTGATGCCGCCCAGCAGCACGGGGACGGTGAGGGCTTTCACACCCTCGTCCAGCGCATAGCCCTCCGGCAGGGTGGCGGTGAAGGTGTATTCTCCCTCATAAGCACCGTCCTCGGGGTAGTTATCGCAGACCCAGTCAATGGTCAGGGTTTCCTCCACCCCATCCACCGTGGCGGTGATCTCATAGGGCAGGAAGGTCACCACATCTACGAAATAGGCGGGCATTTCCTCGCTGGCACCCGGCAGGGCAAGGCCGTCGGTTTCCTCGTCCAGATATTCCTCTTCATCAATCCACGCCCAGGCGGAAATCACCTTGTCGGTCTTTTCCGTTGTTTTCTCTGTGGCGCTTGGCGCGGGACTCTCCAGCGCCGCCAGCTTCTGTGTCAGGGCGGTATACTGGGTCATGTCCAGCTGAGTCTGTTCCGACTCCGTCAGGGCAGACTTAGCCTCGTCCACAGCGGAAAGGGCAGACTGAGCCGCCTCCTTGCTTTCGGCGGTCACGTCCCCCGGCAGAGCGTCAATCTGCGCCTGAACCTGTGCGACCTTTTTCGCGGAAGCGCAGGCTTCGCAGGTTTCCGGGTCATTGCCGTGGGTGCAGGTTTCCGTCTTCTGCTCCTGCTCGGATTCCTGCTGCACGGGTTCCTGCTGCTGCGCGGCGGTGCACTGGCCGACCTCCGTGCTGCACACCTGGCAGCTCTCATTGACCGTCTCGGCGCAGGCAACCTCACAGGTGCAGGACGGGGGGGTGTTTTCACCTTCCTCCGCCAGTGCCCCCGCGGGCAGCACAGACAGCACCATGGCCATGCTCAGCGTCAGCGACAAAAGCCGCCGCATTGGGTTCGTATTCGTCCATTTTTTCATATGTATCGTCCCCTTTCTAGGGTATTCCGGCGGCTTCCGCTTCCGCGAATGATAGTCCGCCATGATGTTCGGAATCATTCTACCACACCAAAATTCAGATTGCAATATTACGGGACGAGAAAATTTTCAACATGGGACGAATATTTTTCTGGGACGAACAAATGAGTACGAACGCCGGGTTTTCTGTAACATTTTTCCCTCTGGGAGAAAAATGCCCCTGTCCCGGCGTTCGTATTTACAGTTCCATCACGCTGCACTGCCCGTCGCCAGCGTCCAGATTGAACAGAATGCAGCCGCAGTGACCCTTGAAGGTGGGGTAGCAGATGATTTTCAGATTGGTGTCGATCTCCGGGCTGTAGGACACGATTTCCAGGGTTTTCCCGTAGAGCGCCGCCTGCTCATAAGCGCGCAGCCACTTGGGATCCATGTTGGCGAACAGACTGCCGAAGGCGCTGCCGATCAGCTTTTTCAGCGGGATTTTTTCCAGCCGCGCCAGCGCCGGATTGCCGTAGCGGAAAATCCAGTCCACCGCGTACCGCTCATCGCTAAACACCATCTCAATGTCCGCGAAGGCAAAGGGCGCGTCCTCAAAGCAGCGGTAATGGGCGCGGTATTCCTCCGGCGTGGCGGGGGTGCCCTCGTCGCTGAGACTGTCAATGAACAGCTTCTGCCGGGAGGCAAAAAGCCTGCGAAGCTGGGATTTTCGCTGCGGCGGATAACTCAGCGACTCCCCATTACTGAGATTGACGGTGTCCGTTACGCTGTGAATCGCCATCACCGATACCAGCCGATGGCGGCTGACCGGGAGAAAACCATCACCCAGCCCCTTTTTCAGCGCGGACAGGGTGATTCTGGTGCGGTACACCGTGCCGTCCACAAGATGAATCCGGGCGTAATTCCTTTCCGCGTCCGCGTAGGCAATGGTGTTCAGATTCAGTGCGATCCGCTTGCGCTTCACCACAATGGACAGATAGTCTCCGTCAGGAAACCCCCGCACGTCCGCTTCCGGCTCCCATGCCGTTTCTTCCTCGATGGAAGGGACTTCTTCCTCCACGACCGGCGGCGCGGGTTCCTCCGCAGCCGGGGTGGGCTGCTTTTTCCGTCTGGGCTGCCGGGGAACTTTGATGTCGACGCTCTCCGGCGGGCAGCTTCGCGCGGCGCAGACCTGTGCCACCAGCGCCGGTTTCAGCCGATGCAGGAATTTGAGTCTTTCCCCGCTGTTCAGGACAACCATATCATCGATGTGGTGAATCTGGGCAATGCTGACCAGACACCCCCGCCCGATGGGGAAAAATTCCTCTCCCAGCAGGGTTTTCAGCTCCGCAAAGGTAATCCGCGCTTTGCAAACGCCGCCCCATTCCATGTGAATATTGGCGTAGTTCCGCTTCATCAGGACGTAATGAATCTCATGGACTTCCAGCTCCGTCCGGGTTCTTCCCGTGGCAACTGTGATGGTTTTTGCTTCCGGCATTTCCGTTTCCTCCCGCCTGCTTTTTGCTTATTATGGCATATTCCACGGGATACTGCAACTGTTTTCCAGTATTCGCTGCTCAGGATTTGAAGCTCAGCGGGCGATTCAGTCATTCCGGGCATTTATCGAGGTAAAGGGTCTGACCCGATGGCAGAATCTCCTTTGTCTACCGCACAGCCTGTCCCGAATGTACTGCCCGATTTCTCTTTTCTACCTCTCTTCTTTCTATTGGAAAATGCCCGTTGTATCGAGTACAGCGGGCATTTTTTTGTTTCAAGGTATAGTTCCCCTATGATGATGTTAAACGGTAATACACCCACGGTTCTTTCACGCCTGCCAGGGAGCGGCAGCTTGCCAGTTTCACATTTCTTCGTTTCCACACATGAGAATTGGAGTTCCCCGCTCCCACTCCCCCATTCGCTTACTGATGTACGATACAAGAGAAACCCAATTGGATATAGGTGGCTTTTCAGCTTAATGTGTCAATTATGCTGGGGTTCCTCAGGGCTGAATTCCCGCAAGGGCCAGAAACTTTTTGTCGGACTGGATGCTCTGGGTCACAAACTTTCCATCCCGGAACAGGGCGTATGTGGTCACCGGGGCGGGCACATTCCGCGCGGACTCCTTGTCGGTGATATGGATGACTTTTAACGGAACATGGTGCTCCCTGGCCACTGCTTCTACTCTTGGCACCCAATAATAGGTAAACGGGCACTGGTCGGTGTAGTAGAGAACAAACCCATCCTCCTCTACCTCCGGGTGTCTGGCGCATTCCCTGAACCGCGGCGGCTCTGCCTCCGGGGCAAGGGGCAGGTACTGGAGCGTGATGCCGCAGTCCGAGGTATCTGCAAGCGCAAACCCCTTGTAAGCCAGATACTTCGGGTCGGCAAGAAACTCCTTTTTCCTCTTTTCGGAGGAGAGTATGCAAATCCCCTTTCGCCCCTGGGCTTTTGCGTCGCGAATACATTCGTCCAACAGATTATTGGAATATCCGTGCCCCTTCATGGAGCCGGAAACCCACAGGCAGTTGATGTAGAGATACCCGGGAGCTTCCATGGGCACCCATGCGTTCTCCGCCGGGATGTACTCGATAAAGCACTTGCCCCGTTCTTCGCTCCTATAAAACACAAGACCTTCTTCGAACCGCTGCTTGAGCCATTCCTTTTTGACCACGCTCTGCTTGCCCGACATGGCGCAACAGATGTGTTCTCTGCCGATGTTGTCTTTCGTGATTCTGATATAGTTCATGTTTTCCTTACCCTTCTACAAAAAACAAAAACCCATACCCTCATTTCCGGGCATAGAGCCTGAAAAACTGCCGGATGTGCCGCTCCACCAGCTCCATGACCTCCTGCTCCCGGCCAGGTTCCCGGTCACAGAGGTTAATCCACACGGAAATAGGCAAGCAGAACTGGGCCGCCATGATCTCCGGGTCATCCGCAGCCAGAACCCCTTTCTGAATCAGGCACTTGATAAGCCCGGTGAAGTACCCAAGCACATCGGAATAATTCTGCTTGGTCTGGAGCTTCGCCAATTCAGGATTCTGGAATTGTTCAATCACCAGCATTTTCCGCGCCCTGCTGATGGCGGGGTCGTGGAGAATGTAGCGAATCTGCCCCTGAATCATCCTCACAGCCTCGTCGGCAGTCAGCGGCAGATTGTCGGCATCCTTCTCCCAGTTCGCTCTGGCAAAAATGGAATGCTCTCCATACTGCCGCAAAACCTCCTTCACAATCGCGTCCAGAATCGCCTGCTTGCTGTCAAAATGGCTGTAGAGCGATGCCTTCCGAATGCCGACAGCGTCTGCAATCTGAGAAATAGAGGTCGCTTCAAATCCCTGCACGGAAAACAGCTCCAGCGACGCTTTCAGAATTTCCTGTTTTGTATTTCCCCGATCCATAGATCTACTCCTTTACGCGAACCGAAATGTCTTGCCCTTATTTCATTATAGCAGCCTATCGTTCGTTAGTCAATTGGAGAAATAATTTTCTTTCCGCCGGGCATCGCATTTCTAAGCTATACCGCCCGGTTCCTCACCGGGACCTGGATTTCTGTCAGCCACCCGCTTTCCTCCTCCTGATTCCAGACCCCATCAATGTAGCTTTCCCGAATGGCTCCTGCGATTTCATACCCGTTTTCTTCGATGTATTTGAGAACGGATTCATAGGATTCCGGCAGGGTGCCATAGGAACCCCTGTGAAAAATGCAGGCCGCCTGAATTTCCGGCAGGGTTCTGAAATACAGGCCGCTGATTTCCTGCTTTGCCCCGGTGACTGCTTCGCAGATTTCCATATCGGTTTCAGTCAGCAAACCAACAAATTGTTATTTGACGGGGATGCCAAAGGCTTGTATATGCACTACTATATATTGACGACACTAGACTTATGTGCTATAATACAGGTACGGTGGAGAAGGTGACCTCGTATGCAGACCGCCCCCACATATCTTTCCAGATGGGAGGTATGGCTATGGCTATTTCAAAGGCACAGCAGCGAGCTACTGCAAATTATGTAAAAAAGACATATGATCGTATTGAGGCAAAAGTAGCCAAGGGGCAGAAAGAAGTCATACAGGCCCACGCAGATGCCCAGGGCGAGAGCCTGAACGCCTTTATTAACCGTGCTATCACGGAAACTATGGAGCGGGACAGCTCCGGGGAGGGCGCAGAATGAAGAACTACACCATAATCGGCGGTGTCAATGGCGTGGGCAAGTCCAGCTTTACCGGCGTTCTCAAGGAACGCAGCACAGACCTGGGGGTGATCGTGGACGTGGACAGAATCACCGCCGAGCTGGGCGGTAATGCGCTGGCAGGCGGCAAGGCAGCTCTGCAGAAGATCAGCGAGTGCATCGACAAGGGTATTTCCTTCACGCAGGAAACAACCCTGTCAGGCCGCAAGACAGAAGCCACAGCAAAACAGGTCAGGGATTTGGGCTATCATGTCCGGCTGTTCTATATTGGGCTGGACAGCGCAGAGGAAAGCTTGTCACGGATTGCCAACAGGGTAAAGCGTGGCGGGCATGATATTCCCCATGATGATGTGGTTCGCCGCTTTGCGGGCCGCTGGGAGGCTGTGGCGAAGGTGCTTCCATACTGTGATGAAGCGGAGTTCTACGACAATGACAACGGCTTTGTGCTGGTGGCGAAGTACCGCAACGGGGAATTGCGCACCGTAGGTAGCCGCCGCCCTCAGTGGCTCATGGAGCTGCTGCATTTTCTTGACACATAAAGCATGACCGGGAGCCACTACAATGGAAGCTCCCGGTTTCTGTATTTTGCGGGAGCGTCAGGCGGCGGCTCCCGCTGTTCTTGTGTCCATGGATATAGCCGCCACCAGAAAGAGGCCCACAGGGGCAGCAGGAGGCCAGCAGCGGCACATCAACACACATCCGCAAAAGGAAACGCGTAAGCGTAAAACCTCCCCGCGGCTTGAATCGCGGGTCAGGGCATGAGACAATATCCCAAAACGCAAATATCTCCCATGCAGTCTAAGGGAGATATTTGTCATATTGGGGGATGGTCAAAAATGGAGCAAAGTCTGCAAG
>JALFUW010000036.1 GCA_022786995.1 Clostridiales bacterium | reverse complement strand
TACTCGTCCAGCAGCATGGCCTTGCCGGCTTCGACCTCCACCTCATAGGTGCGGCCGTTCAGGGTCACTTTGTATTTCATGATTATTTGACCTCCTTGATGGAAATGAAGCGCAGCTCATTGAGGGGCTTACCCATCTTATCGGCCACGATGGCCATGAGCATGGCGGCAGTCTTAGGCTCCACATCGTAGAGCTTCAGCTTTCCGGCGGAGCCGGGAGCTGTGGCGGCGGGAGCAGCGGCGGGGGCGGCAACGGGAACGGAAGCGATGGTGGCCTTGGCGGCAGCGTTCAGCGCTTCACGCTTCTTGTCCTTGGCGATGAAGATATTGCCCATGACCATAATCACGATCATCAGCAGGATCAGACCGAAGAACACCACGGCGTAGCCCAGCACAGCGACGATGGCGGCATCCAGAATGCCGATACCGTCCAGGGGAGAAGCTAACATCATAATGTTACCTCCTTAGCACTCGACGATGGTGTAGGTAGCCGCGTTCTCCTCCTTGGCCTTGCGCTCCTCCAGGAACTTCTCGGCCAGGTTGGGGAAGGCGATGTAGCTGAGCACATCCTCGTCGGACTTGGCAAGCTCGCCCAGCTCGGCGCGGGCCTTCTCAACAACGGGAGCCAGGGTGTCGGCGTAACGGCCCTCCAGGGGCTTCTCGTCGCCCAGGATCAGCTTCTGAACCTCGGGGTTGATGGGAGCGGGGGTGCGGCCGTACTCGCCGCGGCAGTAAGCCTTGATCTCCTTGGAGACCTTCTTATAGCGCTCGCCCTGCAGAACGTTGGTAACGGCCTGCACGCCGACCATCTGAGAGGTGGGGGTGACCAGAGGAGGATAGCCCATGTCCTCGCGAACCTTGGGGGTCTCCAGCAGCGCCTCGTCCAGACGATCCAGAGCGTTCATCTGCTTGAGCTGGCTCAGCAGGTTAGACAGCATACCGCCGGGGATCTGGTAGGTCAGGCACTGGGTATCGGTAGCCATGGACTTGGGCATCAGGGTGCCGTCGGCGATGTAGCCGTCGCGGACGGTCTTGAAGTAGTCGGCCATCTTCTTGGTCATCTTGTCGTCCAGATCCACCTCGTAGCCCAGCTGACGCAGGGCGTAGGCCAGGGTCTCGGTGGCGGGCTGAGAGGTGCCGCCGGAGAAGGGGCTGATGGCGGTGTCGATGATGTCCACGCCGGCTTCCACAGCCTTCAGGTAGGTCATGAAGGCAAGACCGGTGGTGGAGTGGGTGTGCAGGTCGATGGGCAGGTCGGGGGTGGCGTCCTTAATGGCGGAAACCAGATCGTAAGCCTCCTGGGGGCCCATGATACCGGCCATATCCTTGATGCAGATGGTGGCAGCGCCCATTTCCTTCAGCTCCTTGACCATCTCCACATACTTTTTGTGGGTGTGGACGGGGCTGGTGGTGTAGGAGATGGCGCCGGAAGCGATGGCACCGGCCTTGATGGTGGCCTCCATGGCGACCTTCAGGTTGTTCACGTCGTTCAGAGCGTCGAAGATACGGATGATGTCGATGCCGTTCTCCACAGCCTTCTGCACGAACAGCTTCACGAAATCATCGGGGTAGTGGGAGTAGCCCAGCACATTCTGACCACGCAGCAGCATCTGCAGCTTGGTGTTGGGGGCAGCGGCGCGGATCTTGCGCAGACGCTCCCAGGGATCCTCGTTCAGGTAGCGCAGGCACACGTCGAAGGTGGCGCCGCCCCAGCACTCGATGGCGTAGTAGCCGACCTTGTCGATGGTAGAGAGCATGGGCTCGAACTTTTCGAAGGGCAGCCGGGTGGCGATCAGAGACTGGTTCGCGTCACGCAGAACAGTCTCTACAAACTGAACTTTTTGAGCCATTATGTTGTTACCTCCGTAGAAATGGATTTGAGCGGACGAAAGAAACGTCCAGAAGCTATTTTTAGACCAACGGCGTCAATGGCAGGCGGTTGGTTAAAAACAATCACTTGGCAGAGCAGGCTTTTAACCCCAATCTCCACCGACTACATATTAACACAAGGTGTCGGGATTGTAAATAGATTTTTTCGATTTTTCAGTATCTTTTTATCGTTTTTTGCGGGTTGTTTCCGAAAGAATGATGTGAAAAAGTAGTTGATAATCAAGGGTTTATGGGAATGATAACCAAAAACCTATATAAAAACAGCCCGCCGTTTCGGAGTTCTGTCCGAAATGGCGGGTCGTATCAAAGCCGGGACGCGTCCAGATAGATGCTGTCGCCCCGGAGCTTGTCCCAGGAAAATTCTTTTGATAAATCTTGTGCTGAAATTGGTAAATTCCGATCAATGAGTCCACTGGCGAAGGCCAGGGTTCCGATGAGGGTTTCCGGGGTGATCCGCTGCCGCAGAACCCCCAAATCAAGGTCTTTGTCCCGTTTGCTCAGGCGGCGGCCGTCGGGGGCTAACAGCATGGGCACATGGGCGTATTCCGGGTGGGGAAAGCCGAACAATTCCTGCAAATACATCTGCCGGGGAGCGGAGCTAAGCAGATCCATGCCCCGCACCACCTCGGTAACCCCGGCCTCCCCGTCGTCCACGGTGACCGCCAGCTGGTAGACGTAGACCCCGTCGGCCCGGCGCACCACCATGTCGCCGCAGTCCGTGGCCAGGTTGCAGGTATAGGTTCCCTGCACCTTGTCAGTAAGCGTCCACATTTTGTCCGGCACGGTTACCCGCCACGCCGGTTTCCGATCAAACGCCGCCCGCTGGGCATCCGTCAGATTCCGGCAGGTGCCGGGATAGACGTAGGTGCCGTCGGACAGGTGGGGGGCATTGACGCTGTGCAGCTGGCTGCGGGTGCAGTAGCAAGGGTAGAGCAGCCCCATTTGAGACAATTGTTCAAAATAGCCGTCGTAGGCGGCAGTCCGCTGACTCTGGGGCGGGGTTTCCCGGTCATAGTTAAGGCCCAGCCACTTTAGGTCATCCCGGAGAATCCGGGCGTATTCTCCGCTGGTGCGCTGGGTGTCGAGGTCCTCCATCCGCAGCACCATTTCCCCGTCCCGGCTCCGCACGGACAGCCAGGCGATGAGGGCAGCGAACACGTTGCCCAGGTGCATCCGCCCGGAGGGGGTGGGGGCAAACCGCCCCACGGGTTTCAGATCAGCCATTGCAGCCACCATCCCAGCACGGCAAGAATCGCGAGAATCTCCAACACGGCGAGAAATACCAGGCCCTTGCAGCCCTTTCGCTTGGGCAGAATCATATAGCGGTCTTCGTCGTCATCCTCGTATTCAACCCGGCGGGGCTTCCGCTTCTGACGGCGGCGTCCACGGCGGGGCGGCTTTTCGTATTCTTCTTCGTATTCGTCGTCATCTTCATCGTCTTCGCCGCCGTAGAGGATGTCCTCCAGCTCCTCGTCCAGAAGCTCATCTTCCATCCAGCGCAGACTCTTTCGGGGATTGTCAAACATACCGCATCCCTCCTTTGGGGGTATTTTAGCCGATTTGCGTTGGAAAGTAAAGCAAGAAACTGTGAACGGCGGCAGGGCCGCCAGCCAATGCGTTATGAACCCTGTCTGAAATCGTTACGCCATTGGGCGTGCTCGGTATCGTTCCTGCCTCATTCACGAAATAAAGAAGGGCGCGCTGCGCATTTCGCAGCACGCCCATAATACTTATTTCGCGAATTCCACGGCCTTGGTCTCCCGGATGACGTTGACCTTGATCTGACCTGGATATTCCAGCTCGGCCTCGATCTTCTTGGCCACATCCCGGGCAAGCAGAATCATATTGTCCTCGGAGACGACCTCGGGCTTGACCATGATCCGAACCTCCCGGCCGGCCTGAATGGCGTAGGCCTTCTCCACGCCGGGGTAGGAGCCGGTGAGCTCCTCCAGCTTCTGGAGCCTTCGGATATAGTTCTCCACGTTCTCGCGGCGGGCGCCGGGGCGGGCGGCGGAGATGGCGTCGGCGGCCTGGATCAGCACCGCAATGACCGTCTTCGGCTCCACATCACCATGGTGGGCCTCGATGGCGTTGACGATGACGGGATTTTCCTTGTACTTCCGGGCAAGATCGGCGCCCAGCTGCACATGGCTGCCCTCCACCTCGTGGTCGATGGACTTGCCCAGATCATGCAGAAGACCCGCCCGCTTCGCCAAAGCCACATCCACGCCCAGCTCCGCAGCCATCAGGCCGGCAATGTGGGCCACCTCAATGGAGTGGTTCAGCACGTTCTGACCGTAGGAGGTACGGTACTTCTGACGGCCCAGAATCTTGACCAGCTCGGGGTTCAGGTTGTGAACGCCGGTTTCGTAGCAGGCCCGCTCGCCTTCCTCCCGGATGGTGCGATCCACTTCCTTGCGGGCCTTTTCCACCATGTCCTCGATGCGGGTGGGGTGGATACGGCCGTCCACGATGAGCTTCTCCAGCGCAAGTCTTGCAACCTCCCGGCGAACGGGATCGAAGCTCGACACGGTAATTGCCTCGGGGGTATCGTCGATAATGAGGTCAACGCCGGTGATGGTCTCCAGGGTGCGGATATTCCGGCCCTCCCGGCCGATGATCCGGCCCTTCATCTCATCGTTGGGCAGGGTGACCACGGAAACGGTGGTCTCGGCGGCGTGATCTGCGGCGCAGCGCTGGATGGCGGTAGCGATGATCTCCCGGCCCTTCTCCTCGGCCTCGTCCTTGAGCTGCTGCTCGATCTCCTTGATCTTCATGGCAGCCTCGTGGCGAACCTCGTCCTCAATGCTCCTCAGCAGGTATTCCTTGGCCTGCTCCTGGGTCAGCTCGGAGATTTTTTCCAGCTGGGCAAGCTGCTCTGAGCGGATGGAGTCCACCTGTGCCTGCGTCTCAGAAACCTTCTGGAGCTTCTTTGCAAGCTCCTCTTCCTTGCGCTCAAAGGCTTCGGTCTTCTTGTCGAGGGTGGCTTCCTTCTGTTCCAGGCGGCGCTCCTGCTTGGTCAGCTCGGCGCGGCGCTCCTTGACTTCCTTTTCGTACTCTGTGCGAGATTTATGGATTTCGTCCTTGGCCTCCAGAAGCATTTCCTTCTTGCGGTTTTCACCGGCACGGATGGCTTCGTTGATCAGGCGGGTAGCCTCCGTTTCCGCGGAGCCGATCTCCCGCTCGGCGACCTTCTTGCGGTAGACAACGCCAATGCCGAAGCCCACAGCCAGACACGCCAGCAGACCCAGAACGGTAAAAATAATCTGTACCCATTCCATAAATTTGCTGCACACCTCCTTCTAAATAATAATAGGCGCAGAAGGGGTGACGCTTATACCCATGTGAAAAACGTGCATAACAACTGACCGGGATTTTACACCCGGAAAATTGAAAAAGCAAAACGCCAGCGATGGGCGTAAAACGCATACCCCGGCTAAGCCGGATAAAAATGAAACACAGTTGGGAGCCGTCTCCCGGCTGCGTACACCATACCTAGCTTATTTTACAAGCACCCTGCCGAAATGTCAAGGGCGAAAACGATATAAATTGTACGATTTGCCACGAATACCACCCGGCAAGGCCTCTTGCGCTTCGCGCAATATCAAAATGAGCCGGGTTTCTGAAAAGGCACAAATCCTACCGGCGGTGAATTTCCCTTCGGCGGAAGGAAGCTGGGTTGAAAATTTTGCTATTGGGGGGGATTGCGTCAATCAGGCAGGCTTCCCTGCGAGGGGAGCCTTTGAAACGAATGTATTATTCTCCTGATTTTGCGCAGACTGATACTGGTTTTTTCGGTTTCGCGGTCAGCGGCATCGCCGCAAAAAACGCAGTCCAACCATTTATCGAGAAATCGTATGAAGGGAAGGTGAAGGCCATGATTCTTTCCTATCTTCGCACCCTGCTTCTGTATCTGGTGCTGATTTTCGCCGTACGGCTCATGGGCAAGCGGCAGATTGGCGAAATGGAGCCGGCGGAATTCGTGGTCACCATGCTGGTGGCAAACCTTGCGGCCATTCCCATGCAGGACGGAGCCATCCCCCTGTATTCCGGGCTGGTGCCGATCCTGACGGTGCTGGGGCTGGAGCTGGTGCTGTCCGGGGCTACCCTACGAAGCGTGAAGCTGCGCAAGCTTTTGTGCGGCAAGCCGGTGATTCTCATTGACAACGGCAAGCTCCTGCAGGACAACCTCCGCAACGCCCGGATCACCCTGGACGAGCTGACCGGGCACCTGCGGGAAAAGGACGTGCTGGATATCCAGACGGTGCAGTTTGCCATTCTGGAGACCAACGGCAATCTGTCCGTGTTCCCCTACCCCAAGGAAAAGCCCGCGTCGGCCAAGGACGCGGGAGTGCAGGCGGGAAAGCAGTACCTGCCGGTGACCATCGTGGAGGACACCTATCTGTCCAAGGAGAACCTGCTGCGGGCGGGGAAGGATGAAACCTGGCTTAAGAAAGTGCTGGCGGAGCGTAATACGGATGTTATGTCAACCTATTTGCTGACGGTGGATGCGTCGGATCAGGTGCTGTGGCTGGGAAAGGAGAAAGCATGAAGCGGGTGTGGTTTGGCGCGGGTCTGCTGATCGTGCTGCTTGGAATCAGTCTTGGCGTGGCCTGGTGTATGGACGAAATTCACGCGCCCATTGCCGCCGACCTGAAGCGGGCGGCGGAGTGCGCCCAGCTGGGTAACTGGCGCAATGCCGAGCACTTTTCCCGGCGTGCCGAGGAAGTCTGGAACCGGTGGGAGCATTTTCGGGCCTGCTTTGCCGATCATACCCCCACGGAGGAGGTTGCCGCGGAACTGGCGGCCATGGGCATCGCCCGTCAGGAGCGGGAAACCGCGGAGTTTGCCGCCTCCTGCGCCCGGGCGGCCAAAATGGTACAGGCGGTGGGGGACGCCCATGCCCTGCGGTGGTGGAATTTGCTGTAGGTACCATGCGGTAAAAACAGATCGGTATTTCATAAAAAAGGGATTCTGCGCCCGGGCAGCTGCCCGGGCGCTCTTTTGTGCCCGCGCCGAAGGCTGTCGAATGCGCGAAAGACCATGGTGACAGCAAAATAGTCTAATCGAAAAGCAAATTCCACTAGCCGAAATTGCCATTCTGACACGGATAGATTTGTGAAAACGCACGAAATAGCGGGGATATAACAAAATAGAATTGACAGTTTGTACGATACAGTGTAAGATAAGCGCAGTTGCACGGGAATGTGCAACAGACGATTGTCTAATAACTTGAAGGGAGAACACAAAATGAAAAAACTGTTTGCAATGCTTCTGGCGCTAGCGATGATTTTGTCCCTGGCTGCCTGCGGCGGCTCCACCGCCCCCGCTGCCACCCAGGCTCCTGCTGCTACCGAGGCCCCCAAGGCTGAGGCTCCCGCTGCTACCGAAGCTCCCGCTGCCGGCGGCAACCTGGTCGGTGTCGCGATGCCCACCAAGGACCTGCAGCGCTGGAATCAGGACGGCGAGAACATGAAGAAGCAGCTGGAAGCTGCCGGCTACACCGTTGACCTGCAGTATGCTGCCAACGATATCGCCACTCAGGTTTCTCAGGTTGAGAACATGATCGCCAACGGCTGCGAAGTTCTGGTGATCGCTTCCATCGACGGCGAGGCTCTGGGCACCGTTCTGGATCAGGCTAAGGCCGCGGGCATCCCCGTCATCGCTTACGACCGTCTGATCATGAACTCCGACGCCGTTTCCTACTACGCTACCTTCGACAACTGGAAGGTCGGTGTGAAGCAGGGCGAGTACATCGTTGAGGCTCTGGATCTGGCCAACGCCGGCGACAAGAAGTTCAACATCGAGTACATCACCGGCGACCCCGGCGACAACAACATCAACTTCTTCTTTGACGGCGCTATCTCCGTCCTGAAGCCCTACATCGACGCCGGCACTCTGGTTTGCCCCTCCGGCCAGACCGAGAAGCAGGCCGTCGCTACCGCCAACTGGGCGACCGACGCCGCTCAGGCTCGTTTCGAGACCATCCTGGGCACCTACTACGCTGACGGCACCAACCTGGACGTCGTTCTGGCTTCCAACGACTCCACCGCTCTGGGCGTTGCCAACGCTCTGGAGTCCTCCTACACCGGCACCTATCCCGTGCTGACCGGTCAGGACTGCGACATCGCTTCCGTGAAGAACATGCTGGCTGACAAGCAGTCCATGTCCGTCTTCAAGGACACCCGTACTCTGGCTGCCAAGACCGTTGAGATGGTTGACGCTCTGATGAAGGGCACCGAGCCTCCCATCAACGACACCAAGACCTACGACAACGGCACCGGCATCATCCCCAGCTATCTGTGTGAGCCCGTGGTCGGCACCAAGGACAATGTCCAGGAGCTGCTGATCGACTCCGGCTACTACACCCAGGATCAGCTGAACGGCTAATCCAATACCCAATCGCTAACAACACTTTGGGCAGGGCAGGCTCTCCTGCTCTGCCCAAAAAACACCAAATGAGGTGATCGCTTGTCTGACATGATTCTTGAAATGAAAAATATCACCAAGCTGTTTCCCGGTGTCCGCGCGCTGGACAACGTGAATCTTCAGGTGAAACGGGGTACCATCCACGCGCTGGTGGGAGAAAACGGCGCGGGTAAGTCCACCCTGATGAATGTCCTCAGCGGCATTTATCCTTTTGGCTCGTATACGGGCGATATCGTATACAATGGAGAGGTTTGTAAGTTCTCCAAAATTACTGACAGTGAAGAAAAGGGCATCGTCATCATCCATCAGGAGCTGGCGCTGGTGCCTTACATGACCATCGGCGAAAACATGTTCCTGGGCAACGAGCAGGGCAAGGCCTTCAACATTGACTGGGACACCACCTACGCCGAGGCGGATAAATATTTGAAGATCGTAGGCCTGTCCGAGTCCTCCCGTACCCTCATTAAGGATATCGGCGTGGGCAAACAGCAGATGGTGGAAATCGCCAAGGCTCTGGCGAAGAACGCCAAGCTGCTGATTCTGGACGAGCCCACCTCCTCCCTGAATGAGACCGATTCCAGGGCGCTGCTTGACCTGATGCTGCGCTTCAAGGAAGAGGGCATGACTTGCATCATCATTTCCCACAAGCTCAACGAGGTCTCCTACGTTGCCGACGAGATCACCGTCATCCGTGACGGCTCCACCATCGAGACCATCGACAATGCCGGCCACGACATCGACGAGGATCGGATCATCCGGGGCATGGTGGGCCGTGAGATCGAGGATCGCTTCCCCAAGCGTCCCGGCGTGGAGGTCGGCGAGGTGTGCATGGATGTGTCCGGCTGGACCGTGCACCACCCCATCTATCATGAAAAGAAGGTCGTTGACAATGTCAGCTTCCACGTCCGCAAGGGCGAGGTGGTGGGCATCTCCGGCCTGATGGGCGCAGGCCGCACGGAGCTGGCCATGAGCCTGTTCGGCCGCAGCTACGGCAGCGCCATTTCCGGCAGCCTGAAGCTGGGCGGCAAGGAAGTCCACCTGAAAAATGCCCGGGACGCCATTAAGCACGGCCTGGCCTATGTGACCGAAGACCGCAAGGGCAACGGCCTGATCCTGAGCAACCCCATCCGGGTCAACAATACCCTTGCAAATCTGGACGCGCTGTGCGAAAAAGGCGTCATCGATCAGGATAAGGAGTACGCCGTGGCGGACGAGTATCGGGTGAAGCTGCGCACCAAGTGCACCGGCATTGAGCAGCACGTGGGCAACCTGTCCGGCGGCAACCAGCAGAAGGTGCTGCTGGCCAAGTGGATGTTCACCGACCCGGACATCTTGATTCTGGACGAGCCTACCCGCGGCATCGACGTGGGCGCCAAGTACGAAATCTACTGCATCATCAATGATCTGGTTGCCCAGGGCAAGTCGGTCATTATGATTTCTTCTGAGCTGCCCGAGGTTCTGGGCATGAGCGACCGGATCTACGTGATGAATGAGGGCCGGATCGTGGGCGAATTCCAGCAGGAGGAGGCATCCCAGGAGAGCATCATGGGCTGCATCCTGAAATCTACCGTTAGCTAAAGGAGAGTCTCCATCATGACAAAGACAAAAGTTATGAACTGGCTCCAGAAAAACACCATGATCCTGATTCTGGTGCTGGTGGTCCTGTTCTTCACCTGGCAGACAGGCGGTAAGATCCTGCTGCCCCAGAATATCACCAACCTGATCGCCCAGAACGCCTATGTGTTCATTCTGGCTACCGGCATGCTGCTGTGTATCCTGACGGGCGGCAACATCGATCTGAGCGTTGGCTCCGTGGTCTGCTTCACCGGCGCTGTGGGCGCGCTGCTGATGGCCACCGGCATGAATATGTGGCTGGCTGTGGTCGTCATGCTGGTCATTGGCCTGATCATCGGCGGCCTGCAGGCCTTCTGCATCGCCTATGTCCATGTACCTCCCTTCATCACCACCCTGGCCGGTCAGCTGATCTTCCGGGGCCTGTCTAACGTCATTCTGAACGGCCGCACCCAGACCGTCAGCATTCAGGCCTTTAAGGACATCTTCGGCGGCGGCGCGACCTGCTACGTCCCCGATCTGCTGGGCGGCAACGGCATCAACCTGCTGTGCATCGTGGTAGGCGTTCTGGCCTGCGCGGCATACCTGCTGGTCACCTTCCGCAACCGTATGAACCGGGCCAAGAAGGGCTATTCTCTGGAGCCCATCGTTCCCGTGATTGTCCGCAGTCTGGTCATCGTGGCCGTGGTTATGTTCGTCATGGTCAAGATGGCTCAGTACAAGGGCATCCCCTCCGCCCTCATCTGGGTGGTGCTGGTGGTTGCCGTGTACGCTTACATCACCTCCAAGACCAAGATGGGCCGTTATCTGTATGCCGTGGGCGGCAACGAGAAGGCCACCAAGCTCTCCGGCATCGACACCCGGAAGGTCTACTTCTTTGCCTACACCAACATGGGCTTCCTGGCGGCCCTGGCCGGTATTTTGACCATTGCCCGTATGGCTTCCGCCCAGCCCACCTACGGTGACAGCTACGAAATGGACGCCATTTCCTCCTGCTTCATCGGCGGCGCTTCCGCTTACGGCGGCGTGGGCACGGTTCCCGGCGTTATCATCGGCGCGGTGCTGATGGGCGTTATCAATCTGGGCATGAGCGTCATGGGCATCGACCAGAACTTCCAGAAGGTCGTCAAGGGCGCGGTGCTGCTGGCAGCCGTTATCTTCGACGTGGTGTCCAAGCAGAACGAATCCAAATAAGTCCCATAAGCAGCATGGGGCTGCCGCGTGGCGGCAGCCCCATTATGTAGAGGAAATTACCATGGCAAACAATCTGAAAGAGTTGCTGAATAAGCCCCTGCCCAAGGACGACAAAAACCGCTCATCCCTGTTCGCTGTGATCAGCGCTTACCTGCTGTACATGGCCTGGGAGGTGCTGCGGGATACCGCCAACGGTGTCTCGTCCATGTCTGTCGAGGCTTCCGTGGCTTGCGCGGCATTTCTGGCGCTGGGCGGCCTGGGCACCTTGGCCTGGACCATCCGGCTGTGGCGGCGGGCTAAGGAGCGGAAAGAATCGGAAGAAACGGAGGAAGCGGCCAAATCATAACGCCGCTTCCGGCTCCCACCGAAAATGCTCCAAAAAGAGAAGACTTTCCTCCCGGGTGTAGATTTTTTCCCGGGAGTGAAGGCTTTCGGAGGGCTGAATCTGTTCGGCGTGAGCGTCTTGGGCGCTGAGCCGGTATTCCGCCGGGGTCATGCCGTAGGCGGACTGGAAGCTGCGGGAAAAATAGCGGTAATCGGAAAAACCGGCCTCATAGCAGATGCTGACCATGGGCTTGTCCGTCAGGGCAATGAGCTTCCGGGCGTAGTTGAAGCGCACGGAATTGACGTAATCCTGAAAGGTCTGGTTCATGGCCTCCCGGACAAAGTGAGAAAGAAAGCTCACGGTGCAGCCCTCCAGCTGGGCAAAGTCCGACAGGCGGATCTTGTGGGTGAAATTCTCGTCCACGAACTGCATCAGCCGGGTGAGGCGGGTGTTGCGCTGCTCGGCCTGGGCCAGTTCCGTGGCGGTCATGATATGACTGGGTACGAATTTCAGAAGCCGGTGGAGAATGAGTCCGCACTGGCCAATGCAGAAAAGCTCGGAATACGGCTCCTGTGAGAAGTATACCCGGGCGGTTTCCAGCACGGTTTTTCGCAGCCACCCTTCGTCCTCCGGCGGCAGACAGCCTTGAAGCCGCAGCTCGTCGATGTGCAGGTGGATGGTGCTGGGGAAGGCGCGGGAGGAG
Source organism: Clostridiales bacterium (assembly GCA_022786995.1). Taxonomy (GTDB): domain Bacteria; phylum Bacillota; class Clostridia; order Oscillospirales; family Oscillospiraceae; genus Faecousia. The sequence goes on along the minus strand of JALFUW010000036.1, from coordinate 10,242 downwards.
ATTTGCAGGCACAAAAAGGTGCACGGATGTTCCATCTCATGAAATTCGTGAGGCCAGTTGGGGGGAAACAGAATCAATTCGCCCGGCTGAATCTCATACTTTTTCTGAGCGCAGGTGATATTCAGCGGATAATCCAGTACCCACAGCAGCTCCCATTCTGCGTGCAGATGGGGAGAGCGGTACTCCACTCTGTTGATAAAGATGCGCATACCGTCAATCTGGTGCTGCGGCACGATTTCCAGTTCTTCCATGGCGGTTCCTCCCATAAGCGATTCGCACTTGTATCATAACAAATACCCCATAAAAAAGCAAACACAATCCTATAAAGGAGTGAATAGTTTGAAATTGTACATTGGTGTCGATCTGGGCACCTCAGCCGTCAAGCTGCTGCTGATGGATGCCGAGGGCCAGATCAAAAATGTGGTTTCCAAGGAGTATCCGCTGGAATTCCCCCAGCCCGGCTGGAGCCAACAGAATCCCGAGGACTGGCGCAAGGCCGTCATGGAGGGTATCCCGGAGCTGCTTCGTGGCTTTGACGGAGCTGACGTTGCCGGTATTGGCTGCGGCGGCCAGATGCACGGTCTGGTGGTGCTGGACAGCGACGACAACGTGATCCGTCCCGCCATCCTCTGGAACGACGGCAGAACCGCCAGGCAGGTGGACTACCTGAATAACGTCATCGGTAAGGAAAAGCTGTCCGCCCTGACCGCGAACATTGCCTTCGCCGGCTTCACCGCCCCCAAAATCCTGTGGATGAAGGAAGCCGAGCCGGAAAACTACGCGAAAATCGCCAAAATCATGCTGCCGAAGGATTATGTAAACTACATCCTCACCGGCGTCCATGCCTGCGACTATTCCGACGCTTCCGGCATGCTGCTGCTGGACGTGGAGCACAAGTGCTGGAGCAAGGAAATGCTGGATATCTGCGGCGTAAGCGAAAACCAGATGCCCAAGCTGTTTGAGTCCTTCCAGTGCATCGGCACCGTGAAGCCAGAGATTGCCAAGGCGCTGGGCATCGGCGAGAATGTGAAGGTCGCCGCCGGAGCCGGTGACAACGCCGCCGCTGCCATCGGCACCGGCGTGGTGGGCGAGGGCGGCTGCAATATTTCCCTGGGCACCTCCGGCACCGTGTTCATTTCCTCCAAGAGCTTCGGCGTAGACAAGAACAACGCTCTGCATGCCTTTGCCCATGCCGACGGTGGCTATCATCTCATGGGCTGCATGCTCTCCGCTGCCTCCTGCAACAAGTGGCTGATGGACGAGATCTTCCAGACCTCTGATTACGCCGCTGAGCAGGCCCCCATTACGGAGGACAAGCTGGGCGAAAACCACGTCTACTTCCTGCCCTATCTCATGGGTGAGCGCAGCCCCATCAATGACACCAATGCCCGGGGCACCTTTATCGGCATGACCATGGACACCACCCGCTCTGACCTTACCCAGGCGGTGCTGGAGGGCGTGGCCTACGCCATCCGGGACAGCGTGGAGGTGGCGAGAAGTCTTGGTATCGAGATTTCTTCCTCCAAGATCTGCGGCGGCGGCGCCAAGAGCCCCCTGTGGAAGAAGATGATTGCCAACATCCTGAACGCGGATCTGCTGTGTCTGGAGTCCGAGCAGGGCCCGGGCATGGGCGGCGCCATGCTGGCCATGGTGGCTTGCGGCGAGTACGAGACCGTGCAGGCGGCCTGCGACAAGATTGTTCACGTTGCCTCCACCGTGAAGCCGGAGCCCGCGCTGGTTGCCAAGTATGAAAAGCGTTACCAGCAGTTTAAGAAAATCTATCCTGCCTGCAAACAACTGTTTGCGGATTTTGCCAAGGAGTGATATCATATATGAAAATCTATTCCGTATTCGATCCCGAGTTTAAGCCCTACGGCCAGGTGGTCACCGGCATGGATGACACCGTTGCCGAGCTGCTGAACGTTCTGAAGGACGCCCCCCAGGGCCCCGGCGTGGACTACGTTCCCGAGTATGCCCCCCTGCAGGAGCTGCCCGCCTGCGTGGAAATCAGCGAGCACTGCTACGGCGGTATGCCCGTCCAGCTGGGCTGGTGCAACGGTTTCAATACGAAGCTCAACTGTCTGGAATACCACCGGGACAGCGAGTTTAACCTGGGCACCGAGGACTTTATCCTTCTGCTGGGTCTGCAGGGCGATATCGTGGACGGCGTGCTGGATACCGCAACCATCAAGGCATTCAAGGCTCCCGCCGGAGTGCTGATTGAGGTTTTCGCAACCGCCCTACACTATGCCCCTTGCCACTGCGATCCCGAGAAGGGCTTCCGTGTGATGGTGGCGCTGCCCATGGGCACCAATACCGAAAAGCCCGACATCACTCCCAAATCCCCCGAGGACAAGCTCCTCTGGGCAAAAAACAAGTGGCTGCTGGCCCACCCGGAGTCCGGCGAAGCCAAACAAGGCGCTCACATCGGCCTTGCCGGTGAGAACATTGATATCGCTGATATCATTTAACGCGAATCTGATTTGAAAAGGAGAAGATAAACATGAACATTCCTGAAGTAAAGCTTGGCATTATTGCCGTCTCCCGTGACTGCTTCCCCATCGCCCTGTCCACTCAGCGCCGGAAGAACATCGTCGCCGCTTACGGTGAAGGCATCTACGAGTGCCCCATCACCGTTGAGAACGAGAAGGACGCCCTGGCTGCGCTGGCCGATGTCCGCGCCAACGGTGTCAACGCTCTGGTTGTCTTCCTGGGCAACTTCGGCCCCGAGACCCCCGAGACCCTGCTGTGCCAGAAGTTCCACGGCCCCGTCATGTACATTGCGGCTGCCGAGGGCGACGGCGACATGATCAACGGCCGGGGCGACGCCTACTGCGGCGTGCTGAACTGCTCCTATAATCTGGGCATGCGCCACCTGAAGGCCTACATCCCCGAGTACCCCGTGGGCACCGCCGAGGAGTGCGCCCAGATGATCAAGGAGTTCGTTCCCATCGCCCGCACCATCATTGGTGTCAAGAACCTGAAGATCATCACCTTCGGCCCCCGTCCTCAGGACTTCTTCGCCTGCAACGCCCCCATCAAGGGCCTGTACGAGCTGGGCGTCGAGGTGGAGGAGAACTCCGAGCTGGATCTGCTGGTGGCCTACAAGGCTCACGCCGGTGACGCCCGGATTCCCGAAGTGGTCGCCGATATGCAGAAGGAAATGAACGGCCAGATCTACCCCGATCTGCTGGAGCGGATGGCACAGTTCGAGCTGACCCTGCTTGACTGGGCCGAGGCCCACAAGGGCGCCCGGAAGTACGTCGCCTTCGCTGACAAGTGCTGGCCCGCCTTCCCCGAGCAGTTCGGCTTCGAGCCCTGCTATGTCAATTCCCGTCTGGCTTCCCGGGGCATTCCCGTGGCCTGCGAGGTGGATATCTACGGCGCGCTCAGTGAGTACATCGGCGCCTGCCTCACCGGCGATGCCGTGACCCTGCTGGATATCAACAACTCCGTGCCCAAGTACATTTACGACGAGGACATCGCCGGCAAGTTCCCCTACGACATCAAGGAGACCTTCATGGGCTTCCACTGCGGCAACACGCCTTCCTGCAAGATGTGCGGCGGCTGCGGCGTTAAGTACCAGCTGATCCAGAACCGTCTGCTGGAGAACGGCGGCACCCCCGACTTTACCCGGGGCACTCTGGAAGGCGATATCGCTCCCGGCGAGATCACCTTCTACCGGCTCCAGTGCGACAGCGAGGGCACCCTCCGCTCCTACATCGCTGAGGGCGAGGTTCTGCCTGTCGCCACCCGCAGCTTTGGCGGCATCGGCATCTTCGGCATCCCCGAGATGGGCCGTTTCTACCGTCATGTGCTGATCCAGAAGCGGTACCCCCACCACGGCGCTGTGGCCTTCGCCCACTGCGGCAAGGCGCTGTTCGAGGTGCTCAAGTACTTCGGCGTTTCCGACATCGCCTACAATCAGCCCAAGAGCCTGCCCTACCCCACCGAGAATCCCTGGGGCTAATTCCTAAAACGACAAACCGCCCGGGCCTAGGCCCGGGCGGTTTCCTTATATCAATACGAAAACCCGATTCGCATTATCCCTCGGATTTGGCAGCGGAGTCGAACATGGCCTCCACCTGCGCGCCGGGGCCTTCCTTGCTCACCGCAGAGACAATCCACGCTGCCAGCAGACCCGCGAGGAAGCCGGGAACGATCTCGTAGATGCCAGTGGACTTGGCCAGAACCAGCCACAGCACGTCCACGCCCGCGCCCACGGCGATACCTGTCACCGCGCCGGAGAAGGTCATCTTCTTCCAGAACAGGCTCAGCAGGATGACGGGGCCGAAGGCCGCGCCGAAGACGCCCCAGGCGTTCTCCACCAGACCCATAATGCTGGCGGAGTTGGGGTTGGCGGCGATCATCAGGGCCACGATGGCAATACCTGCCACCACGATGCGGCCCGCCCACAGCATCTCCTTGTCGGAGGCGCTCTTGCGGATCAGGGGCTTGTACACGTCGCTGGCGAAGGCGGAGGACGCTGCCAGCAGCTGGGAGTCGGCGGTGGACATGGCGGCGGACAGAATAGCGGACAGCAGCAGGCCGGACACCAGGGCCGGGAAAATCCGGCGGACCATGGTGATGAACACCATGGAGGAATCCTCGATTTCACCCAGGTACAGACGGCCTGCCACAGCGGTCAGGGCGGACATGACGAGGATAATCACCGTCCAGCTGATGCCGATGACGCTGGATTTGCGCAGCTCCTTCTCACTTCTGATGGACATGAAGCGGATGATGATGTGGGGCATGCCGAAGTAGCCGAGGCCCCAGCCCAGGCCGGAAATGATGTCCTGGGGGGAGGTGAAGAAGTGGAAGAAGCCCTCGGGCAGCTGTGCATTCACCGCGCCCTCGCCCTTGCCCACCAGCGCCAGAGCGAAGATGGGGGCCAGCAGCAGGGCTGCCAGCATAATGAGGCCCTGGAAGAAATCCGTCCAGCACACGGCGGAGAAGCCGCCAAGGAAGGTGTAGGCAATAATAATGAAGGCGGCAAGGTACATGGCGACGGTGGCGTCGATGTTCATAACCGTGTTGAACAGGGTGCCGCAGGCCTTGATGGAGGAGGCGGCGTAAATGGTGTAGGCAACGAGGAAAATCGCCGCGCAGAGCACCTGCAAGACCTTGCTGCCGGACAGGAACCGATTGGTCAGGTACTGGGGAATGGTGATGGAGTCCTTTGCCGCGATGGAGAACCGGCGCAGCCGGGGGGCTACGAAAATCCAGCTCAGGGCGTAGCCGATGCCAAGGCCGATGGCAATCCAGGTCTGGCCGATGCCGAAGGCGTAAATGGAGGCGGGCAGGCCCATGAGCACCCAGGCGCTCATATCCGACGCGCCGGCGGACAGGGCGGATACCCAGGCACCCATGTTCCGGCCGCCCAGGAAGTAGTCCTTTTCACCGGCACCCTTGGACTTGACAAAGAAGTAAAGGCCGATGCCCAGCATGAATACGAAGTAGGCCGCGAAGACCAGCATTTCCACAATGTTCATAAGGTTCCCTCTGTTTTCCAAACATGATTTTTTCTCATGAAATCATGCTATAAATGTGATGAAATGATTATACTTCCTTCCATTCGTTTTTGCAACGAAAATCTGCCCTCTGATTTTCACAAAAAAACAGTTGCCATTGCAAAGGATATATGATAATATCGACAAGAGAACATGAATAATTCGCATATAAAGGACGTGACAGCCATGAGCTTGAAAAAATATGAAGCATTCGTCCGCACGGTGGAGCTGGGAAGCCTGACGAAGGCGGCCCAGTCCCTTGGCTCCACCCAGTCCCGGATCAGCCACATTCTGAACGATCTGGAGGAGGGTTATGGCTTCCGCCTGATGCGCCGCAGCCGGGGCGGCATCGAACTGACGGAGGCCGGACGGCTGCTGCTGCCAAAGATGCAGGCCATCGTCCAGAAGGAGCAGGCACTATCCGACTGCGTGGCGGAAATCCGAAACGCCGACGCGGGCACCGTGCGGCTGGGGGTCTTTACCAGTGTGGCGGTGCACTGGCTGCCGGGCATGATCCGCAGCTTTCAGGCAGCGCATCCCAAAGCACAGCTGGAAATGCGCAGCGGTGATTATCACGATGTGGAGCAGTGGCTTCGGGAGGGCAGCGTGGATCTGGGATTTATCACCCTTCCCGGCCCTGCCGGAATGCGAACCATTCCACTGGCGGAGGATCCGCTGGTGGCGATTTTGCCAAAGGGCCATCGGCTGGCGGCGCTCCCGCGGATCCCCATTGAGGAACTGGGAGAGGATCCCTTCATCAGTCTTCTGCAAAGCTCTGCCCACGATATCCACCGGGCTATGGATATCGCGGGGGTACGGCCCAACATCAAATACACCACGAAAGACGACTATGCCATTCTCGCCATGGTGGAGCAGGGCTTAGGCATTTCCATCGTGCCCCAGCTGCTCATTCGGGGCAGAGCCCAGAATCTGGAGGTGCGCCCCCTGGTTCCGAAGGCCAGCCGAACCATCGCGCTGGCAATTCCCGGAGGTGAGGCGCTGCCTGTGGTGCGGGCCTTTGCGGAAACTGCGGTGGAATGGCTTCAAAAATCGGTCTCTGTAACAGAATCTGAAACAACCTCATGATAAAATGGCCCGAAGATATGGGGAGGGACGGAATATGATCGATCATCCTTGGAGTCAGCAGACCATTCTGCTGTGCGTGGAAAGCTATGAAAACGGTGTGCCCCGGGGACATATGTATCTGGGACAGGAGGGCCAGTGCTTTGACAGCCTGACGCAGCTTCTCCTCCGGGCAGAGCAGCTGCTGGAACGGAGCGGCGAGGTGCAGTCCTTCACAATCCCCAGAAGCTTTTCCATTGCCAGACCGCTGGGCGACGAGCCCTGTATCGCGGGCGAACTGACCCGTGGAAAGGTGGCCACCTTTGAGATGCGGGTTCTGTTCCGCCAGCACGCCAGCTGGCAGGGGGAGCTGCTGTGGCTGGAAAAGAATACCCGGCAGTATTTCCGCAGCGTACTGGAGCTGATCACGCTGCTGGACAGTGCCCTCAGGGCATGACAAAAAATGAAAACCGCAGGTGCCTCAAAATCAGGTTCCTGCGGTTTTTTCTATGTGTATATCGGCTTTCGTCAGCAAACCGACAAACTGGAATTTGGCGGCGAGTCGCCGCTGACAATGCGTTACGAGCGCTGGCGGTCAACCAACATCCTTTGGGCCCCTCGACCATAAGCTGTTACGAATGAACGGAATTTGTTGGTTTGTAACCGTAGGGGCGGCCATTGGCAGCCCGCAGCGTTGGGCGTGGTACGCACTCCGTTTGGATGGTAAAGCTCAAAATATCGGAACCTTTCGGGTGGCCAATGTTACCTATGTTACTCTTGACACAATGGCCGCCCCTACGGTGGTATATGGATTGCTGCAAATTGCAATTTCACAACGTTTTCTGGTCGAGGAGCCCAAAGGATGTAATGGGTTAGGCCGGGTTCGTAACGCATTGCCCGCGGGGGCATCCCCGCCAAATACCAATTTATCAAGCGGCTGCGTAAAATCGATCAGCAAATTTTGCTATTCGGCTTTCCCCGCTTTCCCCGGGGACAGGGGGCGAATCTGATAGGTAATGCGGATGGGAGCGTTGGGATAGGCTCGGCGGAAGGCACGGAGAATTCGGTCGCAGATGATCTGAGAATTCTCAAAATTGGCTTTGGGCAGCAGCACAGCATATTGGGACACGCTGCACTGGCAATACACGTCGCCCCGGCGCAGGCTCAGCCGAATCTGCTGGCCTATCTGCCCCATAGCCCGGTCAATGGCTTGCCGGGACAGCTCTCGCTCAGCCGTGGATGCGGCGTTGAGCAGCGCCACATGGATTGTGTTGCCGCTGCGCTCCAGCGTCCGGCTCAGAGCGTAGCACAGAATGCGGAAATAATCATAGTCGCACTGCAGGGCGCCGATGGGTGGGTTTACCTCCTTCAGGGAGCCCATGACCTCGTCGATGCTCAGCACCCGATCCCCGGGGGAGTGGGCGGCGGCCCGGTATACGGTTCTGGTTTCCTCGCTGGGGGAAATGGCAAAGTCGTCAAACAGACGTTTACTCAGCCGGTCATAGACCTCCGCCGCGCCCCGACGGTCGCCGTTGGCTGCCAGCAGTTGCATCAGCTCCCGGCAGAAGCCCTCGTGGTAGGGCTCCAGCGCGATGCACCGGCGGCAGACAGCAATGGCCTCCTGGGTACGGTTCCGCTGAACCAGCAGTTCCACCGCTTCTCCGGCAGCGGATACGAACAGGTTGTGAAGATACGAAGCAACGGGCACCACCCAGACCTCGCCACTCTGGCGTGGCAGGAAATCACCCCGATACAGGGAAATCGCGTCCATCAGGTTTTTTAGCCGCAGCTCCGGGTCGGCGGTATTCTGACGGCATAGGGCTTCAAACTGCTCACAGTCCACCTGACCGCCGCCATTCCACTGGTAGCCGCCCTTTCGGCGCAGGATCATGCTCCGCCCGTTTTCCGGGTCCAGCTGCTCCAGAAGGCCGCGGGTGCGGTGCATGGAAATCCGCAGGGCGTTCTCGGGATTGTTGGAGTCCGGTTCACTGCCCCACAACAGATCGATGAGCCTGTTCTGGGACACAGCCTGATCCCGATGGACGATCAGGTATGCCAACAAAGCCCATGCCTTTTTTGACCGGGTGTCCGTATCCTGCAGCTCCCGGTCACCCAGTTTCAGGGAAAAGCCCCCTAACATTTGAATACACAGTTCGTCCAAATCGGCACCTCCTTCTCGTTTTCTCATCCAGTATAACAAAATAATTTCAGTTTGCAAGTAAAAAATGGATAATCAGATAGAAAATTACTTTTGTGTAACAATCGCAAGCTGTTTTCGAAAATGGGCGGTTAATCATTGCAACCAGCACGCTTTTCTGGTGTGGCAATCCGTTCCCCTTCCTTACTCCTGATAGAGCGGATCCTGATGCTGTCCGGCCAGTACCCGGGTTGTGATCTGGATGAAATCCCGAACGTACCGGGGGACAAATTCGTCCTTGCGGTAGCAGGCGTAGAAATGGCGGTGGTTTTCGTAGTCCTTCAGGGGGAAGAATTCACCCCGGCGCTGGAGGCAGTAGTCGTCAATGTAGATGCTGGGCAGGAGCATGCAGCAGCCCGCTTCCAGCGCCACCCGCCGGCCCACCTCCAACGCGTCGGTCTCCAAAATGATGTTGGGCGTCAGTCCAAATCGGCGGAACAGCTTATCCTGGATGATGCGGGAGGAATGCCCCTTGGTCAGGCACACGAAATTCTCCCGCCGCACCGCTTCCAGCGGCAAAGGCGTGCCGGAAACATACTGCTTTGCTACGGCGGTATCCCGCCCGGCGAGGATGCCGATGGTTTCCTTCTCAATCAGCTCATAGGCCAGACTGGGACTGGTGGATTCCAGAGCCGCCAGGGCCAGATCGATGCTGCCCATCCGCAGCAGCTCCTCCAGATGGGCGGAGCCTTTTTCCGTCAGCTCCAGCGTCACGTTGGGGTACTGCTGCTGGAATACCGGCAGCACCAGCGGCATGACCTGCATGGCTCGGGTGATGCTGATGCCCAGCCGGAGTCGTCCGGCGTGCTCCTGCCGGATTTCACGGAGCTGGCTTTCCAGCTCCGCGTTGGCAGCCAGCATCCGCTCAGCGGCGTGAAGATACTTTTCTCCGGCGTAGGTCAGCCGCAGGGGTGTGGTGCTGCGGTCGAAGATGGGCAGCCCCGTTTCCTGCTCCAGCTGCCGGAGCATCTGGCTCAGAGAGGGCTGAGAAACAAACAGTTTCTTCGCCGCCGCCGTGATGCTGCCGCATTCGGCGATGGTTTTTACATATTGCGCTTGCTTCAGGTTCATAAATTCAGCCCCCGGATTTGTCAGTTTTCTACAAGAATTATCATATAGACTTTATACATAGTATAATGTTTTTCTTATGAAAGTCAAGGGGAAGCGACTTGATATAATCAAAATATTATGAATTGAATAAAATATAATATACTTGCCTTATTACCTATTTTATAGTACACTGTGCACAGAGCAAAAAAGGAAATAGCTTATCGAGTTCACGCAGCAGAACGAATAATGGAATTGGTTGGATTTTTGCCGTAGGGGCGGCCAGTGTGTCAAGAGTAACATAGGTAACACATAGGGAAGAGACATGGGTTACAGTCTGCGGATGTGGCGTTCTAGCAGTTTCCCCTCAACAGCATCAACTGTGGCAATGATGTAGTTGCGATAGATGACCGAGAATTTATC